>CAIWNB010000244.1 GCA_903913965.1 uncultured beta proteobacterium | reverse complement strand
GCTTTGGTTGCGCCAACGGCATCTGGGTCACCGCGCATGACGAACGCGTCAAATGTCTGGTCACCAGCGTCGGCGTCACCGACGGCTACGAATGGATGCGTTCAATCCGCCGGCCGTGGGAATGGCTGGCCTTCAAGGACCGCGTGCTCAAAGAAGCCCAAAAACGCGTGGTCAGCGGCGAAGGCACGCTGGTACCCAACGGCGAGATCATGCTGCGTGACCCCGAATCGCAGCGCCAGCGCGACATGCACGCGCAGGCCGGTCATACCTTCCAGAGTGAAGAGCGCGATATCGAGAGCGCCGAGGCGGTGATGCGTTACCGCCCCGACTGGGTGGTCGACAAAATCAGTCCGCGACCGGTGCTGATGATTTATGCCGAACACGACAATCTCGTGCCGCCGGTGCAGCAGTTGAGCGCCTACGAAAAATGCGGTGAACCGAAAAAACTCGTCATGCTGCCGAAGTCGGGCCACTACGACAGTTATGAGTTCCGCAATACGGTGACCTGCCAGATTACGTATACCGAAACCATCGCCTGGTTCAAACAATATCTTTAAAGGCGTTACAGAATGGCGCTAGCCCACCGGCGCCAACCATGCGGGCCATCATTCGGATAAATCCAGTGACGCCCGGTAATAAGCGACCGGCTACTGACAAAAAATAACCGACGAATTACAGGAGGTGTGTCATGTTGAAGATTGGCATTGTAGACGGTGACGATATCGGGCTCGAGGTCGTGCCCGAAGCGGTAAAAGTGATGAGGGCGGCGGTGGCAAAAGTCGGGCTTGAAATCGACTGGGAAGTAGCTGCGATGGGAGTTCGCGGACACCAACTCTATGGACACACCATGCCCAAGGAGTCGCTGGCGATCCTCGAGAAACTGGACGGCTGGGTGCAAGGCCCCATCGGCCATAGCGCCTACCCGCGCAATGATCCGACGTGGATCTCGCCGCCGCTACGCAAACACTTCGACCTGTTCGCCAGCGTCAAACCCGTCAAGTCATACCCGAACATCCCTTCTTTGCAAAAAAACGTTGATATCGTCTTTCTGCGTGAAGTCACCGAAGGCCTGCAAAACGGCACCGTGGTCGCCGCCGGCGATGGCGAGTTCCGGCCGAACGACGACATTTCAATCGGCATGCGCGTGATCACCCGCAAGGGCTCCAACCGCATCGCACGCGAGGCCTTCGAAATCGCTCGCACACGGCCGCGTAAAAAAGTGACGGCAGTACACAAGGCCCCAACCTACAAACTCTGCTGCGGAATGTTTGCCGAGGAATGCCGCAAGCTCGCACCTGAATACCCGGATGTGGTGCTCGATGAAGTCCTGGTCGACGGCTTCGCGCTCAAACTCATCATGAGCCCGCAACGCTTCGATGTTGTTGTCACCACTAACCTGTTTGGCGACATCCTGACCGATGAAGGCGCGGCGCTTGTCGGTGGACTCGGCCTGGCACCCGGGCTGTGTGTCGGCGAGCACCAGGCCATGGCGCAGGCCACCCACGGTTCGGCGCCCGATATCGCCGGACGCGGCATCGCCAACCCCTATGCCATGATCATGTCCGGAAAAATGTTGCTCGAATGGCTCGGTCGGAAACACGCAGAACCCAAAGCAACGAAGGCCGCCGCGTTAATTGATGCGGCGATGGAGCGCGTCATCGCAGAAACCGTGAATTTAACACCAGATCTAAACGGCAAGGCATCCACCTCACAGATGGGCAGTGCGGTCGCAGCGGCGGTCTGAACGCGCCCCGCTACAATGTCCGGCACGGCCCGCGTTTCTTTGTGCGCCGTGCCGGACCGTTTCATCTGCAGGTCCAGCCCGCACACCATGGGGGCATGCGTATCATGTCTTGCCGTGACGGCCAATCAGATGCTTCGCCACCTTCATGCGCTGCACTGAATCACCGGCCAGATGTGTCCAAATCAGCGCATCGCGCGAGAGTTTATCGGCGCTCGCATTGATCGCGCCTGCACCGACCCCACGTATGTCAACGCCCAGCGCCGTCACACGCTGTATCACCTCCTGCCCAAAAATCATCACGAAAGCGGCGTTTGGCGAATCACGCAATGCGGCCTCCCCGCCCATGGCCTGATCGCGCTCCCAACCGGTACGCAGAACATACGAACGTAGCGCCTCGGTGAGCAGATGCATTTCCGCCAGCCGCTTCTGCGTCAACTGCTGTGTGCTGATGAACTTGCCGCCCTGCTTGATCGTGGTGGCATGCCGCATCGCCGCCTCGCACGCCGCCTGACAGACACCAAGCGCGTTACCGGCCAGTTCGAATTCGTTGAAATGGGAAATATCCGTGGCACGCGCCTGGGCTCCGCCATTCACCGTACCGATCAGGTTGGTGTGCGGTATCCGCGCGTTCTCAAAAATCAACTCTGCATTTTGATAGAACCGCCAACCGCGCTTGTTGAAGACCTTGCCAATACGGAACCCGGGCGTGGTCGTTGGCACCAGAAAGTCGGTGCTGCCATCCCGTACGCTGACATGGGGATTGGTACGCGCACGGATAAAAAACAGCTGCGCGACACTGCCATTAGCGATAAAGCATTTTTCGCCGTTCAACACCCAGAAGTCGCCGTCGCGCTCCGCCCTCAGCTTATAGCCGGCCTTCGGATCGTCTTCTGGCGGCATGCGGTTATCGGAGCCCGCGTTCGGTTCGGTATTGCCAGCACCGAGCAGATAGGTATCGTCCTCGACAAAAGGTTTCAGAAAGCGGTTTTTCTGATCATCAGTGCAGCTCGATGCAATCAGATGACTCCACTTCCAGCACTGGCTAAATGTTTTTGCAATCGCACTGTCGGCCCTTGCGAGTTCCGACATCACCAACACCTGCGTGACGATATCCGCGCCATGCCCGCCCCACTCCTTACCCAGAGCGAGCGTGCGAAAGCCGATCTTCGAACCTTTCTTGATGATATTCCAGTCAAAGGTTTCACGCGCCACGGCAACGGTGTCGCGCTGCAGGGAAATCTTGCTGATTTCCGTATCGGCGAATTCCCTTGCCTTCATCTGCCATCCGCGCTGCTCGTCACTTAATGAAAAATCCATACCGACTCCTCCTGAAAATTGAACAAATCCGGTTCATGCTTATCGCCCGTTACCGCCCGACATACCGGCACGCGCTTTTCTTATTTCAACAACGATCAATACAGTCGATGGTGACTACATGGCACTTACACCAACACTTCCGCGACGCGCATCACTATTCACGCGGAATCCCTGCGTAATCGACAACTTTGATCCACTTTTCAATTTCCGCTCTGATATATGCGGCATGCTGCTGCGGCGTATTACCGACCGGCACAGCGCCACTATCGAGTAGTTCCCGCCGAATCACCGGATCCTGCAACGCAGCGACCAGTGCACCATTAAATTTTTCGACGACTGGCGGTGGCATCCCTGCCGGTCCCACAAACATAAAGCCGCTGCTAACAAAAAAATCTTTCACGCCCGATTCATGCATGGTGGCAACCTGAGGCAACGTCGGCACCCGTTCGCTCGAGCAGACGGCAATCATACGCAGCTTTCCACCGCGCACATGATTAATGACCACCGGTATGCTGGGAAACGATACGCCCACGTGGCCTGCCATCAAGTCGATCACTGCCGGTGCTACCCCTTTATAGGGCACATGCACCAACTGTAGCCCCGCCCTCACATTCAACAACTCGCCGGCCAGATGCCCAACCGCACCGGCACCGCTACTTGAAAAGAAAATCTGCTGCGGGCGACTTCTCGCCAATCGTAGAAACTCAACGACGTTTTTTGCCGGTAACGATGGGTGTAAAACAACCGACGCCGGAATCTCAACAATCAGACCCAACGGCGTGAAATCTTTAAACGTATCAAAAGGAAGATTTTTGACTAATGCAGGATTGATCACAAAATAGGCGCCGGGCAACGCCACCGTATAACCATCAGGCACGCTCCTCACCGTCAATTCAGAACCTATTCTGCCGCCCGCCCCGGGACGGTAATCCGCCACCAGCGGCTGCCCGAGTATTTCACCCATTTTCCCAGCGAGCAGTCGGAAAATAATATCGCTATTGCCACCGGGTGCCGCCGGGCTGATAACGCGAATGATCTTGTGCGGATAGGGTTGAGCGCCGGCATCCGCCCCCGCGAGAAACAGTGTCAGGCAGCCATACGCGACAACCACAAGGAATGGGCGAACACACTGAAACACAGCGATCATCCTCAATCAATTCACGGCACAAGCTGGGAATGCATCGAGCCCTCTTTCCGCAGTCCCGACAACAACGCTCACTGCAGGATTGAAGGGACTGGGAGCTAAAAATTATGCTGCAGAATAGTATGCCCGCACTGAAGCGTGTGCAAGACCGCTTATGCGCAAGCAAGGTTTGCCGGATATTATTTATGCCATCCGGATGGTAGACTCAAGTTCACACCGCTGCAAAACTATTAGAAAAGCAGACGTCCCATATTCCCACGGAGGACACCGTCACCATGTTTAGCTTTCAGCTTTCAGCAGAGCAGCAAGAGTTCAGGGATACCGTTAAAGACTTCGTCAAGCGCGAAGTCAAACCCGTCGCCAATCACCCGGATCGCCTGCAGGCGGAAGATCCGCACTTCGTGCCGGCCATTTTGGAGCAGGCCTCGCAAATGGGTTTGCGCACGCTCGCCCTGTCCGAAGATCTCGGCGGTGCCGGTGCTGATTACCTCACGTCATGCGTGCTGGCGGAAGAACTTGCCGCCGGTGATATCGGTTTTGCCGCCACGCTGGCGCGCACCTCCGAACTTGGTCACGTCTTGTTTGATCAGGCGATGTCCGAGGCGCAGCGCAAGCAGTTCCTCAGCAAATTTTTAGAAGATGATCACTTCCATCTGGCCTATGCCGGCAGCGACGTCGAGTGCGATGACGGCGGCTGGAACTACCACCGCGCTGAAAAATCCGAAGTTGAAGTGCCGGTGGTGGCAACCAAACAAGGCGATGATCTGGTGCTCAACGGCACCTATGCATTTGTCGCCAATGCACCGCTGGCGAAACTGATCGCCGTGCAGGTCAAGACCGATGCGAAAGCGGTCGGTTTGGCCGGCGTGCAAATCGTGCTGGTGCCGGCGGGAACGCCCGGCATGAGTGTGAAGGAACCGGCCAAAGTCGAGACCGATGCGAACGGCGAGCAGTATTACCGCTGGTTCCACGGCACCGGCGCCGCGGTGAGCTTCAAGGATTGCAAAGTGCCGGCGGCGAATGTGCTCGCGGGTCGCAGCCAGTTGTTTGGCGCGGCGGCGGCCAGCGGTCGTGGCAGCCCGTTGGTGCAGGCGCTCAACGTCGGTCTGGGTCGTGCCGCCTATGAGGCAGCGATCGACTACGCACGCATCCGTGTGCAGGGTGGCCGTCCGATCATCGAACATCAGGCGGTCGGCAATATCCTCGCCGAAATCGCGATTCGTGTAGAGACCTCGCGTGACCTCGTATGGAAGGCTGCCTATGCGGCCGATCATGCGGATGATTACGCCAGCATTTCCGCGCTGCCGCTGCAAACCATGGCGAAGGCCTATGTGTCGCATGCGATTCATGAAGCGGCGTTGCTGGCTGCAGAGTGCTTCGGCGCGATG
>CAIWNB010000243.1 GCA_903913965.1 uncultured beta proteobacterium | reverse complement strand
TGGCGCACCACATTGCCCGACGGGCCGACCACATTGATCTTCACGCTGTCGGCGGCCTGCGCCAGATTGATGCCACCGGCGGCCGGCGTGCTGCCGTCAAAACCCAGGCGGCTGCCCTCGGCATAGATGGAGTGACCGATCAGGCTGGTGGCCTGCATCGATTGCGAGGCAAACAGCGAGTCGGACAACGATTGCATGGTGGTGTTGAGCTTCTCGATACCCGACACCGTGCTGATCTGCGAGAGCTGCGAGGTGAGCTGCGCGTTGTCCATCGGATTGAGCGGATCCTGATTCTTCAACTGCGTCACCAGCAGTTTGAGAAAACGATCCTGAATGTCGGTCGAACTGCTGCCAGCGGCAGGACCGCCGGCGGCGGCGGCGGTGGTGGCTGAAGAGGCGGCCGCTGTAACGTTCTGTATTGATGCCATCGAATTACTCCTTATGAACCGATCTGTAATGTTTTAAGCAGCATGGTTTTTGCGGTATTCATCATCTCGACATTGTTCTGATAGGAACGCGAGGCGGAAATCATGTTGACCATTTCATCGACCACATTGACGTTGGGCATGGCGACAAAGCCCTGCGGATTGGCCAGCGGGTGCTGCGGGTTGTAAACCTGTTTGGCGGGGGCCTCGTCTTCGATGACGTTGCTGACGCGCACACCGCTGCCGGCCTGGCCGGCCATCGGCACGCTGCTGAAAACCACCTGCTTGGCGCGATAGGCCTTGCCGTCCGGACCAGCGGCGCTGTCGGCGTTGGCGAGGTTGCTGGCGGTGGCATTCAAGCGCTGCGACTGCGCCGTCATGGCGCTGCCGGCGATATCAAATACGTTGAAGAGTGACATCAGCTTATCCCTGGATAGCGGCCAGCAAAGACTTCAGCTGGCTGTTGAGAAACATTAGATTGGCCTCGTAACGCACCGCGTTCTCGGCGAACTGCGCGCGCTCGACGTCCATGTCGACCGTGTTGCCGTCGAGTGACGGCTGCACGACCTGGCGATAGAGCAAGGGGCTGCCGCTGGCGGTCGCCGCCTGCGGCGAAGCCAGATGCGTGTTAACGGTGCGCGTCAGCGCATTGGCCGATACACGACCCGACACGGCGTCCTGCAGCGACTTGGTGAAATCAATGTCACGCGCCTTGTATCCGGGCGTATCCGCATTGGCGATATTCGACGCCAGCACCTGCTGGCGCAGTCCGCGCAAGCTCAACGCCTCGGCGTGAAACTGCAATGTTTGATCCAGAGAATTCGCCATCACCATCACCTTTGCGTCTGTTTTGCCGTATCGTTCAAGAACCGCACACCACCCGCCGTTAATCCATTCGCCTCGCTGCGTTCGAGGTAATCCGCGAAAGATTGCGGACTACACGGCGATCATCATAGGTAGGGGGCGGCCTCTGCTATCGACCGATTAGAAGGTCAAAAGCCGCTCATTTCCGCCGCTGCCCGCCTGCCGCGCGCAGGCACAATCCGTCCATCGTTTCATTAATGGAGGACAGGTCATGACGACAATCTTGCCGCGCTGGACAGGTGTATTAATGGTCTCGCTCGGGGTGTTTTTCGCCACTGGCAGCGCCCGGGCACAGGCCCCGGCCATGCAAACCGCCGCCGCCATCCAGCAGTCGGTTGATCAATACATGCGTCAACAAACCAGCAGCATGCCCGGTAAAGTTACCTACACGATCGGTGGCATCGACCCGCGTCTGGTGCTGCCGGCCTGCGGCAATCTCGATATCTTTTTGCCGGCGGGTGCGCGCCTGTGGGGTCAGAGCAATCTGGGGGTGCGCTGCGGCGGACCGACTCAATGGACGATTTATGTCGGCGTGGATGTCCGTATCAGCGGTCACTATCTGGCCGCCTCGCGCGCCATCGCGCCCGGACAGGTGTTAACCAGCGGCGACCTCACCGTGCAAAGCGGCGACCTGACGCTGTTGCCGCAAGGCGTACTGTCGAATCAGGAGAGCGCCATCGGACGTATCGCCGTGGCCTCGATCACCGCCGGACAAGCCCTGCGCTACGATCAACTGCGCGCACCGCTGGCCGTGCAACAAGGCCAATCGGTGAAAATACTCTCGGGTGGCAACGGCTTTCGCGTCAGCGCCGAAGGCCGCGCGCTGAACAACGCACAAGAGGGGCAGGTCACGCAGGTGCGCACCGGTGGCGGTCAGACCATCAGCGGCGTGGCACGCGCCGGCGGCACCGTCGAAGTGACCTTTTAGGCATCCGCCGGCCATTCGTGCAAAAGAATTAAATCACTTATCGATCATGAACTTGTATATTCTCCAGACGACCATCCCGCGACTATTTGCGGCGTCGCCTAAAGTTTGGGCGGGTGCATACCGTAATTTGCAGTAACTCGTCATGCAAAGGTAATGTCATGAAAATCGATAATAACAATCTGAAATCCATTGTCGGCGGCCCCAACGTTGAGGAAACCAGTCGTCCGGCGAAAAAAGCCACCGGCGAACAACCGACTCCAGTCAGCAGCTCAACCGTTGAACTGAGTAGCGTTGCGTCGAGTCTGCAGGCCATTGAAAGAGGTTTTGCCGACACCCCGGTGGTCAACGCCGCCCAGGTCAGCGAAATCAAACAGGCGATGGCCAACGGGCAATTCAAAGTCAACGCCGACAAGGTAGCCGACCGCCTGCTGCAGACCGTGCAGGATCTGCTGCAAGCGAACCGCGCCTAGGTTCTCTCACCCACACCCACCATAGTCCACACCATGCCCGTCAATATCGCCGCCTTGTCCGTCACCATCGACCGTGAAGTCGCGACGGTAACCCCGTTCGTCGAAATGCTGCGTGCCGAACAGACGGCGCTGGTGCGCGGCGAGAATGAACGGGTGGCGGAATATGCCGATCCAAAAGCCAAATATCTGATCGAGCTGACGCGCCTGGGTGGCGAACGCAATCGTCTGCTCGCCGCCGGCGGCTACAGCACCGACCGCGCCGGCATGGAACGCTGTCTGCGCGATTACGCGGCTCAAGCCATGGCCATGGGCAACGCGTGGCGCCAACTACTGACTCTGACGCAAGCCGCACATGCCGCCAATACGACCAATGGCATGATTATCGCGACCCGCCTGCAGCACACGCAGCGCGCACTGAACGCCATCTTCTCAAGCGCCCGCATGCCCGGCGCGTATGGTACTTATGGTGCCTATGGTGCCGACGGCAACACCGTCAGCCTGCGCACCACGCAGCAACTCGCGGTCGCCTGATCCCTTAGACAGCCTTCCACAGCATTTGCCGGTGCGCTGACCATGCCGCGCCGGGCCCATCCGCGTCCGGCGTCAATCGTTGAATCAGGCGTTGAATGAAGCGTTGAACGTTGAGCGGCAAGCGGCTCAATCGCGCAACAACCGTCTCGTTTGATTGAAAACCCCGCGCCCACGCGCAGCTGCCATGCAGAGAACCCCACGCGCGACGCATCGCCTGTCGCATCGTGTGCCTCCGCTGAAAGATCACCACGGCAACCGCGTATTGCGCTGGCGTCTCGCTCAAGCGCGCAGACAAGCCGTTTGCATGAAGCAACCATGGTCATCCACAACAACAAAAAGCCGGTTGCAAATCGCTTCGCAACCGGCCTGATCTCTGCGCTTATCTGTTCCGACGCGCCGCCGCGCGGCACGTGATTCAAGCGCTAGGCGAACTCGACCGCCGCCTTGCGCAAACGCGCACGCAAACGCGCAATCGCCTGGCTGTGCAACTGGCAGATACGTGATTCGCTGACGCCCAACACCTCGCCGATTTCACGCAGGTTCATTTCCTGCTCGTAATACAAACCCATGACCTTTTGTTCGCGATCGGGCAGATCTTCAATCGCCTCGATCAGCACGCGACGGTCGCCATCCTCCAACAAGGCCTGCAGCGGATTGGGCCGGTCATCGGCGTAATAGTGGTCCAGAAAGCTCTCTTCACCGTGGCTTTGCAGATCTTCAGCCGACACCAGTTGGTAGCCGCGGGCGTCCTGCAGTAGTTGCTGGTAATCCGTAATCGACAGACCGAGTGCATCAGCCAGTTCCTGCTCGGTCGGATGCCGCTTGTTCTGTTGTTCGAGCTTGTTCACCATCGACTCGACCTGGCGCAGGCTTTTACGCAGGCCGCGCGGCAACCAGTCGGATTTGCGCAGGCCGTCGAGCATCGCACCGCGGATGCGTTGCACCGCGTAGGTTTCGAACTGCGCGCCCATGCCGTCCTGAAAACGCCGCGCCGCATCGAGCAAGCCGAGCATGCCCGACTGGATCACATCGTCGAGTTCCACACTCGGCGGCAGCGATGCCATCATGTAATGCGCAAGGCGTTTGACCAGCGGTGCAAATTTCACAATGCACTCGTTGACGGCGGCTTCACTTGTGTTGGCATAACTCATATCAGGCTCCGAGCGGAGAGATTGCGTAGGATGAAAAAACCGGCGGGCGCGACATCTGCACAGGCGCGCGTGCCGGTGCCGGCGCCCGGGCTGCCGCCGGTTGTGACCAGGCGACCACCGAGGCGGCGATTTTGTGCAGGCCGGCGACTGAAGCTGCCGCCGGAAACTGTTCCACCACCGACTGGTTTTTCTCGGCGGCGCGTTGCAACTGCGCATCCCCCGGCAGATGACCGAGCGACTCCAGCGTGGCCTGTAAATGCACGCGCGCGACGCGCCGTAAATTGTCAAAGATGACGCCGGCGCTGCGCTCACCCGCCATGCGGTTGAGCAGCACATGCAGACGCTGTTGCGGCTGTTGCGTGTGCATGCGTTTGATCAACGCGTAGGTAGCGGTGATGGCACTCGCACCACCGGCCGAGACGACGATCGATTCATCGGTAATTTCGCGCAGCAGATTGACTGCGTGGCCCTCGGCACAGGTGTCGATCAGGATGTAATCAAAGCGCGGTGAGAGCTGCGTCATGGTGGCGTCAAAGCGTTCGCGCTCGCGTACGCTCTGGCCATCACGCAGCGCGGCAAATGCCGGCAGCACCATGACTCCGGCCGGACCGTGCAAAAGCGTGTCGTCGAGGCTGCATTTGCCGGTCAGCGCATCACGCAAATCAAAGCGCGGGCGCAGGCCGAGCTGCGCACTGACGTTGGCAAAGCCGCTATTGGCATCCATTAACAAGACCTGCAAACCGCGACTGGCAAGCGCGGCGGCCAGATTGATGGCGACGCTGGTCTTGCCAACACCGCGACCGCCCGACTCGAGTGCAATCACGCGTCCGCTGCTGCGGCCGAGCAGACGGCGCAGGCCCTCGGCCTGGTCGCTGCGCATATCCGACGACACCTCGAATTCGCGCTCAAGCATGGGCCACCCCTGCGCCCATGGCGAACGGATATTCCTCCGGTCGCAGTGTATGGACGGCGGCGTCGGTGGTGACGCGCAGGGCGCGCTCGGTGAGATAAGTCGCATTGGGCACATGCACGTCTTCCGGCACGCGCTGGCCGTTGGTCACGTAATGCACACGCAGCTTGTGACGAATGGCGCTGTCGAGTGCGGCACCGACGCTGGCCGACTCATCGATCTTGGTGATGATGCAACCATGTATGCCGCCGCCCGAATAGTTGCGAATCACTTCGTCGAGCGTGGCGGCGTTGGTGGATGCATTCAACAGCAACAGACGACGGATCTGGCCGTTGCCGGCGCCCAGCATGGCGGCCTGTTCGGCGACCATTTTGTCGCGCTGGCTCATGCCGACGGTATCGATCAGTACGGCGCGTTTGTCGCGCAATTGCAGCAAGGTTGATTTCAAATCATCGCCATCCTTGACCGCGTGCACCGGCACGTTGAGGATGCGGCCGTAAATACGTAACTGATCGTGCGCGGCAATTCTGTAACTGTCGGTGGTCAGCAAGGCCAGGCTATTGGCACCATGGCGCACCACACAGCGCGCCGCCAGCTTCGCCACCGTGGTGGTTTTGCCGACACCGGTGGGTCCAATCAACGCGAAGACACCGCCCTGCTCGACCAGCGCTTCGTGCGTGGTCACCGGCAGGCGGCGCTGAATTTCCGCCGTCACCAGTTTGCGCGCCACCGCTGCAGTGGCGTCTTCCTGCACCGCACCGACCAGCTCGCGCATGAGTGCGGGTGAGAATCCACTGTCGAGCAGCATCTGCATCATCGCCGCGCGCGCTGGCGAGCGCTCTTTCATGCCCGACCACGCCATGCTGGAGAGTTCACGCTGCATCAGCGCCTTCATCGATGCCATTTCGCGCATCATGTGTTGCACCATACCGTCGCCGGCCGGTGCGGGCAGCGCCGCGGTTACGCTACGTTCAGCACCCGGCATGTCATCGCCGGCCAGCGCGGTGATCTCGATCCCGCCGGCGACCGACACGTTGGAGACGATGACTGCATCATCGCCCAGCGCTGCACGTACTTTGCGCAGCACCTCGCGCGAGGTGGCTCCGGTGAATGTTCTTGGCATCATGCTTTACCCCCGACTACAGATGTGACCTTGATAGCGCGCGCATCGGGCACCTCGGCGTGCGCGAGCACTTTGAGGTTGGCGATGGCGCGACGCAGAAAACGCGATAATAAAACGCGCAGCGGAGCCGGCACCAGCAGTACCGGCGGCAATCCCAGTTGTTCTTGCTGACGCGCGGCGGCTTGTGTGCTGCGCATCAGTCTTTCAGCCAGATCGGGCTCGATCACTGAACTCTCACCGCCGCCCTGCACCGTCTGCATGAGCAGACGTTCGAGCGCCGGGTCGAGTGCCAGCACATTCAGCTCGGCCTTGCCCGGTGCGAGCTGCTGCACGATGGCGCGGCCGAGCGCGACGCGCGAGAGCGCGGTCAGTTCGTTGACGTCCTGGGTGCGCGGCGCGTGCGCGGCCAGCACTTCGACGATGGTACGCATGTCACGGATATGCACACTCTCTTCGAGCAGGTTTTGCAGCACGCGCTGCAGCGTGCTCATCGGCAACAGCTTGGGCACCACGTCCTCGATGAACTTCGGCGTATCGCGGGACAGATGGTCGATCAGTTGCTGCAACTCCTGGCGGCCAAGCAGGTCGGCGGCGTGCGAATGAATCAGCTGGCTGATGTGGGTGGCGACCACGGTGCTGGCATCGACCACGGTGTAACCGTATTGCTGCGCCAGATCGCGCTGCGCGGCGTCGATCCACACCGCCGGCAAACCAAAGGCCGGGTCCTGGGTTTGCGTGCCGTTGAGCGGGCCGCTGACGCGACCGGGGTTGATGGCGAGGAACATGCCCGGATGCGCTTCGTGCTGGCCGATCTCCACCCCTTTGAGGGTGATGCGATAGCCCGACGGGCGCAGTTCGAGGTTGTCGCGGATATGAATCGCCGGCGGCAGAAAACCGACGTCGTGTGCAAACTTGCGGCGGATCGCCTTGATCCGGCGGAGCAGTTCGGCATCCTGTGATTTGTCGACGAGCGGAATCAGGCGGTAACCCACCTCAAGGCCCAGCGTATCAACCGGCGTCACATCACTCCAGCCCACTTCATGCGTTTCAGTGGCGGGCAGCGCGGCGGCCGGTGCCGCGGCCGGCGCGCCCTCAGCGAGTTGCTGACGCTGATAAATAAACCAGGCGGCGCTGCCAAAACCAGCGGCCAGCAGCAGGAAGGCAACGTGCGGCATACCCGGCACCATCCCCATCACACCGATGATCAAGCCGGTCATCGCCAGCGCCGCAGGCTTCGCCAGCACCTGCGAAAAGAGCTGCTCGCCGGTGTTCTCTTCGCTGCTGACACGGCTGACCACAAGGCCGGCGGCGGTCGAAATGATCAGCGCCGGAATCTGCGCGACCAGGCCGTCGCCGATGGTCAGCAGCGTGTAAGTCTTGGCGGCGTCGGCGACATCCATGTTGTGCTGGAGCACACCGATGATCAAGCCGCCGATGATGTTGATGAACAAAATAATGATGCCGGCAATGGCGTCACCGCGTACGAATTTGCTCGCGCCATCCATTGAACCGAAGAAATCAGCTTCCTGTGCGATCTCGGCGCGGCGCTTGCGCGCCACATCTTCGGCGATCAGGCCGGCGTTCAAATCAGCGTCGATCGCCATCTGTTTACCGGGCATGGCATCGAGGGTAAAGCGCGCGCCAACTTCGGCGATACGGCCGGCACCCTTGGTAATCACGACAAAGTTGATCACCACCATGATGACGAATACCACCAGACCGACGGCATAGTTGTCACCGACCAGAAAGTGGCCGAACGATTCGATCACCTTGCCGGCGGCGGCGGGGCCGGTGTGACCTTCCAGCAAGACGATGCGGGTGGAGGCGACGTTAAGCGACAAACGCAGCAGCGTGGTCACCAGCAACACAGTCGGAAACACCGCAAAGTCGAGCGGCTTGACGGTGTTCATGCCGACCAACAGCACCATGATCGAGAAGGCGATGTTGAAGGTGAAGAACATGTCGAGCATGAACGGCGGCAGCGGCAGCACCATCATCGCCAGCAACATGACGATGAGGACGGGGCCGGCCAGCCCGCGCGCCAGAGCGGCGGCGTTTGGTTTGGGCAGACTCATGGCGGCGCTCATGCCGTCACCTCGTTCGGATCCATGCCGGCGGGCACGGCGATTTCAGGCAGCGGATGCGGCACCAGCCCCCCGTGTTCACGCCAGCTATTCAATTGGAAGACATAGGCCAGCACCTCGGCCACCGCGGTGTAGAGCTGGGCCGGGACTTCTTCATTAATTTCGGCATGGCGGAAAATCGCCCGTGCCAGCGCCGGCGCTTCGAGTACCGGGACGTGATGTTCGGCGCCGAGTTCGCGGATTTTTGCCGCGATCAGATCAGCACCCTTGGCGACCACGCGCGGCGCGCGCATCGTCTCGTCATAGCGCAAGGCCACCGCATAGTGCGTCGGGTTGGTGACGATGACGCTGGCGTTGGGCACCTCGGCCATCATCCGACGGCGTGCCATTTCCCGCTGCTGCGCACGGATCGCCGCCTTCATTTCCGGGTTGCCGTCGCTTTCCTTCATTTCCTGACGCAGTTCCTCGCGCGACATCTTCAGCTCATCGGCATGACGCCACAACTGGAACGGCACATCGGCCACCGCCACCAC
>CAIWNB010000242.1 GCA_903913965.1 uncultured beta proteobacterium | reverse complement strand
TGATTCACTACTGCCCGGTCCGCTTGGCTTGATGTCGAAGTCCGGCACGCTTTCGTATGAAGCCGGTTATCGCCTGGCGCAGGCCGGCATCGGTCAATCGGTATGGGTCGGTGTGGGCGGGGATCCGGTCAAAGGCACGCGCTATGCCGAACTCGTACCCTTCTATGCGCAGGATGAGCGCACCGAGGGTCTGCTTATCATTGGTGAAATCGGCGGCCATGAAGAAGAGGATTTCGCCCGCGTCCTGATCGAACAGCGTTTCAGTAAACCAGTATTCGCGCTGATCGCCGGGCGCAGCGCGCCCGAGGGCGTCACCATGGGACACGCCGGCGCGCTGGTGCATGGCAACCATGGCAGTTTTGAAGCGAAGCGCGCGGCGCTGACAGCGGCGGGTGTCACGGTGTTTGCGTCGCTAAGCGAACTGGTGGCCGGGGTGCGGGCGCGCTTGTAAGTGGCGTGATGATGTCGGCGACCCTTTTCAAGGGATGGCTTGGCGCTTACGGTGGCGCTCGCTGACCTTGCGCGCAAGCCGCGTTCGGCGCGCTGCACAGATACCGCCTCCTCTCTGTAGATTGATCTCGATCAAGGTCGGCGTTTTGCGATGCGCTAATCTGGCGGCGGACATTCAAGGGGAGGTTGATCATGTTCCGCTATGCGCTATCGGTTGTGCTGGGCATCCTCTGCGCTTATGGTGCTGCGCAGGCGCAGTTTCCCCAAGTCCTGAAGTTCATGGGGGCGACGGTTATTCCAAACTCTAACATTGTCTTCAGTGTCGGCAAGCAGACGCCGAAAACCGATGCGGAATGGGCTGCTGTTTTGAATAGCGCCGAGCAGCTCTCGGCAGGTGCGCTGAAGTTGATGCCGATGGGGCCCGATCGCGGGCGCGAGGCCTGGGTGAACTTTACCGATGCCTTAGGTGTGGGCTCGCGCAAAGCCGTGGCTGCTGCAAAAGCGCGCAATGTCGACGCCGTACTGAGCGCAGGTGACGCCATGTATGAAGCCTGTGAAGGCTGTCACGCCGCCTACATGAAGAAATGAACGCGCTGCAGGTCGGGTAAGATGTGGGCATGAAGCCGCCCGCTGATGTACATCCCGACTCCGGTTCCCGCCTGCCATCGGTGCGGCGTGAAGATCTTGATGCCGCCGGGCGCGCCGAATTCGACGCGCTGGTCGCCCGCAGTGGCGGTGCTTCGCTGGCTGGTTTGCGCGGGCCGGGTGGATTGAATCTGCACAGCCCGCAGGCCGCGGTGCATCTGCACGGTTTAAGCCGCTATCTGCGTTATGAATCGGGCATGAGCGCACGCGTGCGCGAGACGGCGATCCTGATTACCGCGCGCGAGATGGATCAACAATTCGAGTGGTTGATGCATGAGCCCAACGCGCTGAAAGAAGGCGTGCCGGTGGCGACCATCGATGTGATCAAGCATGGGCGCGCCACCGACGGGCTCGACGAAGGCGATGCTGTGATCATCGAACTCGGTCGCCGGATTTTCACGCAGCATCGCGTTGATGCCGCCTTGTATGCGCGGGCTCATGCGCTGTTTGGCACGCGCGGTCTGGTCGAACTGGTGATGCTGATGGGCAACTATTCAGCGATTGCCGCCTTGCTGACGACCTTCGACGCGCAGCTGCCGGAAGGGCAGCCGCCGCTATTGCCACCGCGCGACTAGCGACGCTGGCTTATTCCGCTTTAAGGCCGCCGCTCTCGGCGAGTTTGCGCATTTTTTGTTGTTCGAGTGCGATGAACTTGGTAAATGCCTCGGGGCTCGCGCTGCTGCGCATTTCCACACCGGCAGCGATGTACTGATCACGCACATCCTGCAGCGCCAGGGTTTTGAGGGCGGCGGCGTAGAGGGTGTCGATGATGGCGCGTGGCGTGGCGGCCGGTGCCATCAGGCCGTTCCAGGTGTAGAACTGATAACCGGGCACGCCGGCCTCGTTGAGGGTGGGCAACTCGGGAATGAACGAAGAGCGCTCCATGCCGCCGACCGCCAGCCCGCGGATGCGTCCGCTACGCACCTGACCGATCACCGAACCGATTGGCGCCGTAAGCCATTGCGCTTCACCGGCGGCGACGGCGAGGATATTGGCCGCCCCGCCTTTGTAGGGGATATGCGTCGAGTTGATGCCAGTCATGTTGAGCAGCATCAGACCGGCCAGATGCGCGACCGAACCGTTGCCCGCCGAGGCGTAATTGAGTTCGCCGGGTTTGCTCTTCGCGTAGCTGACAAACTCTTTCACCGTTTTCGCCGGCAGTGAGGGATGCACACCAAGCAACACGTCGGTCAGATAGAGCATCGTGATCGGCACAAAGTCGCGCACCGGATCGTAGGGCAGTTTCTTGTAGGTCACCGGCAGTTGCGCATGGGTGACGACCGAACCGGCGAGCAGGGTGTAACCGTTGGGCGCTGCGCGCGCTGCCATTTCCGTGCCGATCATGCCGGTGGCCCCGGTGCGGTTGTCGATCACCACCTGTTGGCCGAGTAACTCGGACATTTTGCCGGCGACGATACGGCTGACGATGTCGCTATTGCTGCCAGGTGCCTGCGGCACGATCAGGCGGATGGGCTTGGACGGATAGGGTTGGGCGAGCGACAGCGTGGCGGTGCAAGCGGTGATCGCCAACGCCACGGCACGTAGCGGCATGGCGCGCATGCACAGACGGTGGATGGCGCGAGGTGCGCACCCTGTGAGGGCATAGTGGAACGCAGCCACAAGCCGTTCAAGCGTGGGCTGTAGAGGGCGCATTGCGTACGCGGTGAGACGGTGGAATACACGCGGCTCGCGTCCTGCACAGACGCCCGTTGCATGCAGCGGCGCCTCTCCGTCCGACCGCTTGTTAATCATGTTTGTGATACCGCCGCAGCACCAGCCGGATTTCGTTCTGCAGGTGAGGGCTCAGTTTTTCCGTCCACGGTGTGTTAACCGCGTCCTCCCAGTCCTGCGATTTTTCCACCGA
Source organism: uncultured beta proteobacterium (assembly GCA_903913965.1). Classification (GTDB taxonomy): domain Bacteria; phylum Pseudomonadota; class Gammaproteobacteria; order Burkholderiales; family SG8-41; genus PALSA-1004. The sequence continues at coordinate 1,761 of CAIWNB010000242.1, read as the reverse complement.
CGGATCGGTGAGGTCGTAAATGGCAAAGTATTTGTGCGGCTGCTCGGACTCCCGCACGCGAAAGCGGCGCGCGCGCAGCACGCCCGGCACCTTGGACATGCGTGCGAGGTGTTCTTCGTTGTACCAGGCGTCGAATTCGTCACTCATGGCGGCCGGCACGGTGGCCGCATACAGCACCATGCCCTCGGCTTCCAGCGCGCCTTCGAGACGTCCGGGCATCGCTTGTTCGGACAAAAAGCGGCAGATGCGCGTGGCTTTGCGCACGATGCGGCACGACCACGGTGATAGATTGACGCCGACGATCGCCTGATAGGCCGGCGTCTTCAAGACATCGAAACTCTCGAGGTCGTAATTCGATACCGAGATACGCGGATCATAGGCACCCAGCCAGCGTCGTGCATTCATGAAGCCGGGTGTGTGGATGCGCTCGAGCATGTGCTCGGTGTCGTACCAATCGTTGAATTCCTCGGCGTCGATATCCTTGTAGTTCATGGCGACGGTCAAAAATCCGAACGGTTTTTCCACTGCGATCTCCTGAGGTTAAACGGCTGCTATTTGGCCGCTGGTGAGTGCGTATTTTAACCGCAGGCCGGTGTTGCGGACGATGATCAAAGCGCCTGCGATATACTCGGCGACCTTCCGCAGTCATTCGAATGGTTCAACATGAACGGTGCATCCTCCGCCTTTGCAGTTATGCGTTTCCTGCCGGCACTGTCTGCGATTGCCGGCCTGTGCGTTGTGGCACCGCCGGTAATGGCACAGAAATATCCGGATAAGCCTATACGCCTGATTGTGCAATCGCCGGCTGGCGGTACCGCCGATTTGATTGCGCGCGTTATCGCGCAACGCCTCGGTGATGCACTCGGCCAGACGGTGGTTGCCGACAATCGTGCGGGGGCCGCTGGTACGGTGAGTGCTGAATTGACTGCGCAGGCGGCCCCCGACGGTTACACCCTGCTGGTAGCCAGTGTTAGTTTGATGGCGATCAACGTGACGTTGCGCGAAGGCAAACTGACTTACAACCCGGAGCGCGATTTCACGCCGGTGACGCTGACCGGCAAGGTGCCGCTGGCAATCAGCGTTTTACCGCCTTTTCCAGCGAGAACGCTGAAGGAATTCATCGCCTATGTGAAGACGCGACCGGGTAAATTGAGTTACGGCTCCGCGGGCACAGGGAGCTCAAATCACGTCGTCGGTGAAATGCTGAAAACCGAAACCGGCATTGATCTTGTGCATGTGCCGTTTAAAGGTGGGGCGCCGGCGATGGCAATGCTGCTGGCCAACCAGCTCGACGTTTATATCGCCACCGTGCCGACCATCGTGCCGATGGTGCAGGCCGGACGCATACGGGTGATCGCGGTCTCCAGCGCGCGGCGTTCGCCGGCATTTCCGGAGGTGCCGACAATGGCCGAAGCGGGGCTGCCCGGTTTTGATACGACTTCGTGGTTTTGCATTGTCGGTCCGGCAGGTATTCCGAAGGCGATCGTCATGCGCTTGAACAGCGAGATCGTGAATATCCTGAACAACCCCGAGGTGCGCGAACGTTTGACCGCCGCTGGCGTGAATGTGGAATCGGGTACGCCAGAGGCCCTGCGAGCCTTTGTTCACGCTGAGATACAGAAGATGCGAAAGTCGGTGAAATTCTCCGGGGCAACGGTCGATTGATGTTCGGCATCCCGCTAACCGCATCATCGATTCGTTGCATAAAGAGTGCCCCGTCATGAACAGAAAAATACGCTTGATGCTGGCCGATGGCGCGAC
>CAIWNB010000241.1 GCA_903913965.1 uncultured beta proteobacterium | reverse complement strand
CGCCACCAATGTGCTGTTGTCGGCCCCCGGCACGTAACCGATCTGCTTCATATACATCGCCAGCACGGTGTCCATCGAGCCGGCGTGCTGCACAAACCATTCAGCCATCGCTTCAGCCAGCGTAGCGGCGAGCCGCACTTCACCGGCGGCCACACGCTTGCGCACCTCGCGCGCCACTTCGAGCACATTGGCATGTTCGCCGCCATGACAACCACCCGGCGGAAACGCAATCTCCGCCATCCAGCGTTCTTCCTGACCGAAGTGTTCCTCGGTGTGGACAAGAAAGGCGTCAAGGCTGGCGAGCAAATCATCCTCGCCGGCGGCACCGACGCGGTTCAACAACTCGACAAACTCGCGATGCGTTTCGTCCATCGTGGACTGGTCGACGGACAGTTGGTCCGACCATTCAAGCAGGGGTTGATTCACACGGATCTCCGTTTTTTCGAGCCGCCAGCATACCAGCAGTTTGCGGCCGCCGCGCTTGATGCAGGTCATGCGGCGCAGCACTCCGCTGTAGAATAGGCTTCCAAGCACCTGACCTCCCGCCCCGCCTGAAGCCCATGAATTCCCCTGACGACCTGCACGACCGCCCCGACGCCATTGTGATTCGCGGGGCGCGCCAGAATAATCTGAAGAACCTGTCGCTGGCGCTGCCGCTCAACGAGCTGACTGTTGTCACCGGCGTCTCGGGCTCGGGTAAATCCTCGCTGGTCTTCGACACCCTCTACGCCGAGGGCCAGCGTCGTTACGTCGAGACGTTCTCGCCTTACGCCCGGCAGTTTCTCGACCGCATGGACAAGCCGCAGGTCGATGCCATCGACGGTATTCCGCCGGCCATCGCCATCGACCAGACCAATCCGGTGCGCACCTCGCGCTCGACGGTCGGCACCATGACCGAGCTCAACGATCATCTGAAACTGTTGTTCGCGCGCGCGGCGCAACTGTTCTGCCGCGGCTGCGGGCAAGCGATCCACAGCGACACGCCGGCCAGCATCCTGGCGGCGCTGAAAACACGCGCCGAACTCGCCGGCGACCCGCGGCTCATCGTCACTTTTCCGGTGGCGGTGCCAAAGAATTTTTCGCAGAAGGAAGTGCTCGCGCTGCTCACCGCGCAGGGCTACGACCGCATTCATCGCGAAGAAAAAAATGCGCTCGAGATGGTGCAGGATCGCTTTCGTCTGGGCAATGCTGAGCCGGCGCGGGTGGTCGAGGCGATTGAAGCAGCGCTGCGGGTCGGACAGGGGCGGCTGAATGTTTATGTCATGCCGAATGAGGATGCGGGCTTACCCCCCACCCTAGCCCTCCCCCTCAAGGGGGGAGGGCACCACTCTCCTTCCCCCTTGAGGGGGGAAGGCAGGGATGGGGGTGAAAAAGTCTGGAAATTTTCTGCAGACCTGCATTGCGCCGACTGCGATATCCATTACGGCGAAGCCACGCCGAGTTTGTTTTCGTTCAATTCACCGGTTGGCGCCTGCGAAGACTGCCGTGGCTTCGGCCGCGTCATCGGCATCGACTTCGGCCTCATCGTGCCCGACGAATCAAAGTCGATCCGCGCCGGGGCAGTGCGGCCGTGGCAAACACCGAGCTTCAGCGAATGCCAGGACGACATCCTCAAATACGCGCAGTTGCGCGGCATTCCGCTCGACACGCCGTGGCGCGATCTCACGGCGCAACAACAACACTGGGTGCTCGAAGGCGAAGACGAGTGGGTGAGCTGGCGCAAGTCCTGGCCCGGCACCTGGTACGGGGTGCGGCATTTCTTCAAGTGGCTGGAAACCAAAGCCTACAAGATGCACATCCGTGTGCTGCTGTCGAAATACCGCGCTTATACCGCATGTACCACCTGCGATAGCGCACGGCTGAAACCTGACGCGCTGGCGTGGCGGCTTGGCAGCAAAGCCGATGCCGACCGCGTCTTAAAACCGACGCTGCGTTATCGCGCAAAGACGGTGCAATACGACGACGAAATCCTGCGCGCCCTGCCTGGGCTGACGGTGCACGATCTGATGCTGCTGCCGGTTGCGCGCACGCGCGAACTCATGGCTCAACTGCATCTGCCGGCGGCGATCGATCAGGCGACCGATTTGTTGCTCAAAGAAATCCGTGCGCGGCTGTCCTATCTGTGCGAAGTCGGCCTCGGCTACCTGACGCTCGACCGCCAGTCGCGCACGCTCTCCGGCGGCGAAGTACAACGCATCAACCTCACCACGGCGCTGGGCACTTCGCTGGTCAACACGCTGTTCGTGCTCGATGAGCCGTCGATCGGCCTGCATCCGCGCGACATGGGACAGATCATCAGCGTCATGCAAAAGCTGCGCGACGCCGGCAACACGCTGGTGGTGGTCGAACACGACCCGCAGATCATGTTTGCCGCCGACCGTTTGCTCGACATCGGCCCGGGGCCGGGCGAGCGCGGCGGCGAGATCGTGTGTTTCGACACGCCGGAGGCCGTCAAGAATAATCAGGACTCACTGACCGGTGCTTATTTGTCGGGCCGCAAGCGTGCACATACCGCCGAGCCTCACGCCCTGCCGCTTTCGTCACGCGCCATCGAAATACTCGGCGCGTCGGAACATAACCTGAAGAACATCGACGTCAAACTGCCGCTCAACCGTCTGGTGTGCGTCACCGGCGTTTCGGGCTCGGGCAAATCAACGCTGATTCAGGACGTGCTCTACGCCGCACTGCTCAAACACAAGGGCAAGCCGACCGAGACGCCGGGCGCTCATCGCGCCATCTACGGCCATCATTTAATCAGCGACGTAGTGATGGTCGATCAAACACCGATCGGCCGCACCACGCGCTCGAATCCGGCCAGCTACGTCGGCGCCTTCGAAGCGATCCGCGATCTCTACGCGAAAGCGCCGCTGGCACGCGAACGCCAATACACCCACGGCACCTTCAGCTTCAATGCCGGCAACGGGCGCTGCCCGGCCTGCGGCGGCAATGGTTTTGAACACGTCGAGATGCAGTTTTTGTCCGACGTTTATCTGCGCTGCCCGGATTGCGACGGCCGCCGTTTCCGCGCCGAGATACTGGAAGTGCAGATCGAGGGCAAATCGATCGCCGACGTGCTCGACATGACGGTCAGCGAAGCGCTCGCCTTCTTCGCCGCCCACGATGCGGTGCAGGCGGCGTTGAAACCGCTCGCCGATGTCGGTCTCGAATACCTGCGCCTCGGACAACCGGTGCCGACGCTGTCGGGGGGTGAAGCGCAACGCCTCAAACTGGCCGGGCATCTGGTCGAGAAAGTGCAAAAAACAAACGGGCGCGCCAAACCCGGCACGAACGTCTCACCGCTCACACCGCAGACCACGCTCTTCTTGTTCGACGAACCAACGACGGGCCTGCATTTTGACGACGTCGCCAAACTGCTGCGCGCCTTCCGCCAGTTGATTGCGGCGGGCCACTCGCTGATCGTCATCGAACACAACCTTGATGTGATCGCCGCCAGCGACTGGATCATCGATCTCGGCCCCGAAGGCGGCGATGCCGGCGGCGAAGTGCTGTGCGTCGGCAGGCCGCAGGACATCATGTGGGAAGTGCGCTCGCACACCGGCAAGGCACTGGCCGACTATGAGTTTGCGCTGAGTGGCGGCGTGACACCGCCCGCACGCGACCATGCGGCACAGGAACGCCCGACAGCGCTGGTGCGTACACCTGTTGTGCATCCAAATTCGATCCGCATTCACAACGCACGCGAACACAATCTGAAAAATATCAATGTCGAGATTCCGCGCAACCAGTTCACCGTAGTGACCGGTGTTTCAGGCTCAGGCAAGTCGACGCTGGCGTTCGACATTGTGTTCGCCGAGGGCCAGCGGCGTTATCTGGAATCGCTCAACGCCTACGCACGCCAGTTCGTGCAACCGGCCTCCAAACCCGACGTCGATGCGATTTTCGGCATCCCGCCGACGGTGGCCATCGAACAGCGCACCAGCCGCGGCGGGCGCAAGAGCACGGTGGCAACACTCACCGAGATCTATCACTTCCTGCGCCTGCTCTATGTGAAGCTCGGCACCCAACATTGTCCTGATTGCGACTGCGCGATCGAGCCACAAACCATCGACGCCATGGTGGCGCGCATTCTTCGCGATTACAAGGGCACGCGCATCGGTCTGCTCGCACCGCTGATCGTTGCCCGCAAGGGCTTTTATACCGACCTCGCCAAGTGGGCGCGCGGCAAGGGTTACACGCATTTGCGCGTCGACGGCGAATTCATCGAGACAGCGCGTTGGCCGCGGCTCGACCGCTTCAAGGAACATTCGATCGAGCTGCCGGTGGCCGATGTGCGGGTCGCCGCCGACAACGAACCGGCGCTGCGCGCAGCACTCGCGCAGGCGCTTGATTTCGGCAAGGGCGTAGTGCACGTGCTGGCCCCGCTCGAAGCGCTCGAACGCGCGATGAAAGAAAACAATCCGGCGCTGGCGCAGATGACGCAAACGGTGTTTTCGATCAAGCGCGCCTGCCCGTCCTGTGGTCGCAGCTTTCCGGAACTCGATCCGCGCCTCTTCTCGTTCAATTCGCGCCACGGCTGGTGTGGTGACTGCTACGGCACAGGACTAAAACTGACCGATGTGAAATGGGACGACGAACGCGCCAATGCCGGCACCGAAGACCACGTGCTCGATTCGTGGATCGACTGGCTCGAAGTCGACGAGACCTGCACCTCGTGTAGCGGCCATCGTTTGAACCGCGATGCGCTGGCGGTGCGTTACCAGGGCCGTTCGATCGCCGAACTCACGGCAAAGGCGGTCGGTGAAATCGGCGCGCTGTTCCGCGATATCAAACTCGAAGGCCGCGACGCTGAAATCGCACGCGACCTGGTGGCCGAACTGAATTCACGACTCGACTTCCTCAATCAGGTCGGACTCGGTTATCTCGCGCTCGATCGTTCCGCACCGACCTTGTCGGGTGGCGAAGCGCAGCGTATCCGGCTCGCCGCGCAACTCGGCTCCAACCTGCGCGGCGTCTGCTACATCCTCGATGAACCGACCATCGGTCTGCATCCGCGCGACAACCGCATCCTGCTCGATACGCTGGCGAAACTCGAGGCCAAGGGCAACACGCTGCTGGTGGTTGAACACGATGAAGACACCATCCGGCGCGCCGCGCATGTGATCGACCTCGGGCCGGGTGCGGGCAAGCGCGGCGGTCATGTCATCGCCGAGGGCAGTGCCGACCAATTGATGAACAATCCGGCCTCGATCACCGGCCGCTTTCTGCGTGAGCCCTTGCGGCACCCGCTGTATCCCAACCGGCCGGTCAGCAAAACGACGCCGGAGATCGAAATCGTCGGCGCTTCGCTACACAATCTGCGTAAAGTCGATGCACGCTTTCCGCTCGGCCGCCTGACGGTGGTGACCGGCGTATCGGGTTCCGGCAAATCAACACTCGCGCGCGACGTACTGCACGCCAACCTCGTGCACCGCGTCGGTCGTCACAATGCCGGCAAGGCGGTGGCGCTGATTGGTTGCGCGGATCTCAAAGGCTGGCAGCAGGTGGGCCGTGTGCTCGAAGTCGATCAGACGCCGATCGGTAAAACGCCACGCTCCTGCCCCGCCACTTATGTTGGTTTTTACGATGCGATCCGCAAACTGTTCGCTGACGCTGCAGAATCGCGCATGCGCGGTTATACCGCGAGCCGCTTTTCCTTCAATACCAAGGGCGGGCGTTGTGAAGCCTGCGAAGGCCAGGGCATCAAGCGCATCGAGATGAGTTTTCTGCCCGATGTGCGCGTGCTCTGCGAGGAGTGCCACGGCGCACGCTTCGATCATGAAACGCTGGCCGTGCGCTTCAAAGACAAATCGATCGGTGACGTGCTCGCCATGAACATCGACGAGGCGGTTGAATTCTTTAGCGCGCACACCGCCATCCACCATGCACTGCGCCTGATGCAGGATGTCGGCCTCGGTTACCTGACGCTGGGCCAACAAAGCCCGACGCTGTCGGGCGGCGAAGCGCAGCGCATCAAGCTCGTGACCGAACTGGCAAAGGTTAGAGCCGATGGCAGTGATGCCGGTGCGCGCCCCGGCCGCGGCGGCGCTGACAAACATACGCTCTATGTGCTCGATGAACCGACCGTCGGCCTGCACATGGCCGACGTCGAAAAACTGATCCACGTCTTGCATCGAATGGTGAATGCGGGCAACACGGTGGTGGTGATCGAACACAATCTGGACGTCATGGCGGATGCCGACTGGATTATCGATCTTGGCCCCGAAGGCGGCTCTGGCGGCGGTGTCATCGTCGCGCAGGAAGCACCGCTCGCCCTCGCCGCGCAGCCTGCGCGCTCGCACACGGCACGCGTGCTGGCGGAGTTTCTGCTCGATCGCACGGCGTAAGCCACTCGCGTAATCAAAATGGGGCCGTGTAGCGCCCCGGTTTGATTACGCATCGCGATCACTTTTGAGAGCGCTCGCACTACGCGCCGCATGACATCAGCGGCGCGGTGTCGATTCGTCGGTCCAGCGATAAGGCTGTGGGCGCAGCACACGACGATAATCACGACGCTGGTCACCTTGTCCGGCAAAGATCATGACAATGAAAACGATCAAACCGGCGACCAGTGCATAGGGCAGGTAGTTCAGCAGTGTCAGCATGTGAGGCCTCCGTCATCGAATGAACTGTTGCTACGGGGATTAAACGATCCCCACGCAGTCGATGCCGACGACTGGAACAAAGCGTTACGCTTGTTACAGTTTGTAATGACCCGACTTTCCTGCGCTTGCCGCAGTCGCTGCCGCAATCGGCATCGTCTGCTCGCTTGTCGCCGGCGCAACAATTGGTGCACACTCAACGCTTCATGACCCAACCGTAGCGAGGAACCCCATGTTCATGCAATTACGTCGTTTTGAAGGCGCGGCCTGCGCCTTGTTCGCACTGGCAGGCGCAATTGCCGGCCCGGCCTGTGCCCAAGCTGATTTCCCCAACCGTCCGATCCGCGTCATCGTCCCGCTGGCCCCCGGCGGCGGCAGCGATTACACCGCGCGTTACATCGGCCAGCGCTTGGCTGAGCGTATCGGGCAGGCCGTGGTGGTCGATAACCGTCCGGCCGCATCCGGCATCGTCGGCACCGAACTCGTTGCCAAGGCCGTGCCCGACGGCTACACGCTGCTGCTCGCCTATTCGACGCATGCGCAAAGCGCGCAGCTGTTTACGACGCTGCCCTATGACCCGATCAAGGATTTCGCGCCAGTCACCGAAGTGATTGCCACGCCGCTCGGCCTGATCCTGCATCCTTCAGTGCCGGCCAAAACCGTGCAAGAACTCGTCGCCTACGCCAAGGCCAATCCGAGCAAACTCAATTTCGGCACCTCGGGCCCGGGCAGCTCGCCACATCTCGCCAACGAACTGTTCAATTCGATGGCCGGCATCAAGATGACGCACATTCCCTACAAAGGCGTCGGCCTTTACATGACCGCACAAATCGGCAATGAAATCCAGGTCTCGTTTTCGAACATGTTCACCACCATGGCGCACTGGAAAGCCGGTCGCCTGCGCCTGATCGCCAGCGGCGGCGTGAAACGTTCGGAAGCCTTTCCGGATCTGCCAACGATTGCCGAATCCGGCGTGCCGGGCTTCGACGCACTGACCTGGTACGGTTACATGGCGCCGGCCAAAACACCGCGCGCCATCGTCGACAAGCTGCAAAAACACATCGCTGCCATCGTGCAGACACCGGAAGTGCGTCAGAACTTCATCTCGCAAGGCAACGAGCCGCTCGCCAGCACACCGGATGAGTTCGCGAAAGTGATGAAAAACGACGCCGAAAAATGGGGCGCGATCGGCAAGAAACTGGGCGTCAAACTGGATTAATTCCGTTCAGCTCATGTGAGGGGTGAGGCATAAGGTGCTCGCCACAGTGTGCGAACGGTCATCGCGGCACGCCAACGCCGACAGCTCGCCTGCCCCCCTCACGCCTCACCGCCAACACCTCACTGCACAAGGATCCTCCATGAACATCGGATTTATCGGGCTCGGCACCATGGGCGGGCCGATGGCCCTCAATGCACAAAGCGCCGGTCATCCCATGCGAGTACATGATTTACGCGAGACCGCTGCGGCT
>CAIWNB010000240.1 GCA_903913965.1 uncultured beta proteobacterium | reverse complement strand
GCCGGATAAAGTGTGAGGATCGCCTGTGTCGCCGACGGCAGATGCAGCATGCGCAGATCGCGTATGCCCTCGCGCAGCAGGCGCTCCTGTTCGTTGCCCGTCAGCAAACCGGCGGTTGGATAGAGGCCCAGCACCGGCGCCTGTATCAGCGGCAGCAGGGTCTGGGCGCTGGCGTGGCGCAATAAGCCATACAGGCCGCACAGCACCTCGGCGTCGGTGCCCGCAATCTCGTTGACATACCACGCACGCAAACCGGCTGGCGTGCCCGCCGGAAAAAAACCCGGTGCACCGTAGATTTTCTCGGCCCAGGCGCGGGTGCCCAGCGTGCGCAGCGCTTCTTCGCGGCTTGGAAACCCTGCGGCGTAGACGTCCTGGCTCTTTTGACTCTGATAAACCGGTGAGGCCACCAGTGTCAGCGTGCGCACCCGTGCGGGATGTGCGGCGGCCAGCGCCATGCCGATAATGCCGCCGAAAGATTCGCCGCAGTAATGCACCGAATCTAGCTCTAGCGCGTTGAGAATCGCCACCACATCTGCCACGTAATTCTCCACGGTGCTGTCACGCGCCGTATCGAAATCCACCGGTGAACCGGCGTGCCCGCGCAGCTCCGGGCGGACGATGCGATAGAAGCGCGACAGATAGGGTATCCACGACTGCCAGAATTGCGACGAGCGCGCATAGCCGTGTTGCAAGACGATGGTACCGGCATGGCGCCACGGGTCGGTGTAATCATCGACACGGTAGTGCAGCGTCGCGTTATTCAAACGTTTGAGGATAGGCATGCGGACTCTTTAAGCGAGGGAGGATGGCGTTGCGGCGGTGTGTGGAAATCACCAACAGTGTTCGCGCCGTGGGTCGGGTGGCGCGCCGAGCATAACAAATCCGCTCATGGTGATGGCAATCAGTGTTTTGTCAGTACACGACGCTTCTGAGCCGCTGTTTGCGCGGTCGCGCCTGCCAGACAATCGGGCTAAAATTCGCTGCGTCGCGCCGGCTCGAACGCCAGCGCATGAAGCCGCAAGCAAAAATAATTGTCGCGCCCGCGGGCGCTCATCTGAGGAGAAGCTGCAATGGCTATTTCGATGTTTAATATTTCCGTGCCGATTTTCATCCGCCACCTCAACGGTCTGGCGCATTGCATGAAGAAGGCGCATGCGGTCTACACCGAGAAAAAATACGACGAAGGCACGCTGGTCAACTATCGGCTGTTCCCGGACATGTTTAATTTTGCGCGCCAGATCCAGCAGGCCACCGACCACGCACGCAACTGCGGTGCGGCGCTTGCCGGTGTAGACGCGCCGGCGATCGAGATGAACGAAAAGAGCCTGGCCGAACTGATTGCACGCGTCGAAACGTCCCTGGCTTTCCTCAAGGGCTTGAGCGCCGCGCAGATCGACGGCAGCGACACCAAGCAGTTGACGATCAAGGTGATGGGCAAGGACACCGATTTTGTCGGTATCGATTTACTGCAAAATCGCGCGCTGCCGAACTTCTATTTCCATGTCACCACTGCCTACGACATTCTGCGCCACAACGGCATAGAAATCGGCAAGCGCGATTTCATGGGCGCCACTGCGCAATAAGGGTGGCGGCGGAAAGCACACGCAGCGCTTTCCTGATGTTTTTTTTCTGATGAGCCGCCGGCCACAGTCGTGCCGGCATCGGCTGCGCTGGCTGGCCCTCGCAGCGGTGCTGGCGGCCGGCGTGGCCGCTGCGCAACCTGCTGCCCCTTCTTACCCGAACAAGGTGGTGCGTATCCAGACCACCGAGGCGGGTGGTTACCCGGATGCGGTGGCGCGTTTGATCGCGCAGGGCCTGAGCGCCAGTCTCGGCCAACAGGTGATCGTCGAGAATCGCGCCATTGCCGCGGTTGAGGTTGCCGCCAAGGCGCCGCCGGATGGTTACACGTTGTTGTTCTATACCAGTGTGTTGTGGCTCTCGCCGTTTTTGCGAGAGAGCCTGAGCTGGGACCCGGTGCGTGATTTCGCCCCGGTGATGCTGGCGACTCATTCGCCCAATCTGCTCGTGGTGCATCCGTCGTTGCCGGTGAAATCGGTGGGCGAATTGATGGCGCTGGCGCGTAAGCGCCCTGGCGAGTTGAACTACAGCACCAGTTCTTCCGGTTCAGGCAATCATTTGGCTGCGGAACTCTTTCGCGTGATGGCCGGGGTTAACGTCATCCGCGTTAATTACCGGGGCTCGGGTTCGGCGTTGAACAGTCTGGCCGCCGGTGAAGTGCAACTGAGTTTTCCGAGTGCCGGTTCGGTGATGCCTTATCTGCGCGCCGGGCGCGTGCGCGCACTCGCCGTCACCAGTGCGCAACCGTCTGCGCTGGCGCCGGACCTGCCAACGGTCGCTGCGGCCGGCCTCCCGGGTTATGAGGCGACCGCCTACAACGGCTTGCTCGCGCCGGCGAAAACGCCGCCGGCCATCATTGCGAAACTCAACCAGGAAGCGGCGCAATGGATGCGTCGCGCCGAGGTGAAAGAACGTATTGTCAGTGGTGGTGGCGAGGTGATCGCCGGCACACCTGAAGAATTCGCCGCCACCATGCGCCTTGAAATGACGAAGTGGGGCCGCTTGATACGCGAGGCGGGGATACGCGGCGAGTGACCGCCGTTCTCGTCATCAGTTGTGCCATACCGGTCAAGACGACATGAAATGGACGGCGCGTCGGGGAATTAAAACGCGGCTCGCTCCCACGGTCGGCGCCGATACCCGGGTCGGCGCCACGCATCAAATGCGGCAGACTACTCACGACAAGTTGTTCGCCGCTGCCGCCTGAGTCGGCATCGTGTACGGTGGCACGCGGGTATCGCTCCCGCGCGCCGTGTGCTTTTACTCGATCTTGATATTCGCCGCCTTCACTACCGCGCCCCATTTGGCAATCTCGGACTTGACGAAGTTGCCAAGGCGTTCCGGCGGGCCGCCACCGGCTTCGGCGCCGTTGTCGGCCATCAGGCGCAGCATGTCCGGTTGCTGCAGGATTTTGTTGATGTCGGTGTTCAGGCGGTTGATGATCTCCGGCGGCGTGCGCGCCGGCGCCCACATCGCCAGCCAGGTGGTGACTTCAAAGCCTTTGAGGCCCGACTCATTGATGGTCGGCAGATCTTTCATCCCGGCAAAACGCTTGCCACCGGTGACCGCCAGCGCGCGCAGCTTGCCCGCGCGCACCTGCGGCAGCGATGACGAGAGACTGTCGAACATCAAATCGATTTGTCCCGACAATAAATCCACCAGTGCCGGTGAACTGCCTTTGTAGGGCACGTGCACAATGTCGGCCCCCGTCATGCTGCGGAACAATTCGCCGGCGAGGTGACTGATAGTGCCGTTGCCGCTCGAGGCAAAACTGAGCCCACCGCGTTTGGCCTGGGCAATGCTGATGAGCTCACGCACGTTTTTTGCCGGCACCGACGGGTGCACGACAAGGATGTTCTGCGCCACCACGGTGAGAATCACCGGTTCAAAATCTTTTACCGCGTCATAGGGCAGCTTTTTATAGACATTGGGGCCCACACCGTGGGTGCTGGTGCTGCCCCAGACCAGCGTATAACCGTCGGCCGGTTGGGCTGCCGCGATTTGCATGCCAATTGAACCGCCCGCGCCCGGCCGGTTGTCGACCACCATTTGATGGCCGTAAATCTCGCCCATCTTCGCCGCCACCGGTCGCGCGTAAATGTCGGTGTTGCCGCCTGGCGGAAAGGGAATGATGATGCGCACCGGCTTGGACGGATAGTGTTGTGCCTGCGCGGCGGCGGCTGCAAGCAGCAGGGCTGCGGCACCCAGAACAGGCAGGCCACGCGGTATCCGTGTTGTCATGATGTTCATCCTTTGAGTAGGCGATAGACTTGAATTGATACTACAAGAGATCGTCGCGCCATGGTTTGGTTCCCGCAGCGCACGAGTATTGTCCTTGCTATTGATCCAGTATATGCATCGCGGCGGCAGCGGCGCCGGCGCGGGATTCGACACCGATCTTGCTATAGACGTGTTCAAGATGTTTGTATGCGGTGCGTGTGCTGATGCCGAGAATCTCCGCAATGTCGCGGTTGGCTTTGCCGCGTGACAACCAGTAGAGCACTTCGGCTTCGCGCGCGGTGAGGCCAAAATGCTTTTGCAGTTTCTCGATACCCCCGCGTTCGACCTCAATGGGTGCGGCCTGTTGTATGACCAGCAGGATTTCCTCTTCGCTGACACGGCTTAACAGACGAAAGCGGATGCGCATGCCATTGGCTGCCACTACGATGCTGTCGTTAGCGCCGGACGCCGCTGCAGGCCGCGCCAGCCAGGCGCTCACCGCGGGCGGTAGTTCCGTCGCCGCCGGCGTGTCATCGGCTGCGGTATCTGGCGCGCCGCCCAATGCGGCGAGGATCTGCTGCGCCTGGGGTGTCGCCCATTGAATGCGCCCCTGCGCGTCGGTGGCCAGCATGGTGCGGCCGCTGACGTCGAGTGCGGTGCGCGCCCCCTGTGCTTCGCGCGCGCGGGCCAGATGCACCCGCATGCGCGCCAGCAGTTCATCGGGTGCGATGGGTTTGGTCAGATAATCGATGCCGCCGGCTTCCAGCCCGCGCACGATGTGTTCGGTGTCTTCGAGGCCGGTCATGAAAATCACTGGCACGCCGGCGGCCACACCGGCCTTCAATGCACGACAGGTTTCAAAGCCGTCCATGCCCGGCATCACGGCGTCGAGCAGAATCAAATCGGGCAGCAGATGTCCGACCTGCTCGAGCGCCTGACGGCCGCTGGTGGCGACCAGTACGGTGACGCCCGCACGGTCGAGTGCGTCGGTTAACAGTTGTAGCGTGTCGGGGTGGTCGTCGACGACCAGCACGATCGAACGCTTGAGATCGCTAATGCTCACGTTCGCGCAACCCCTTCAGTCTTTCGAGATAACGTTTGATTTGAAAATCCTTGATATAGCCGGCGAGTTCTTCCAGCAATACGCCGGAATCCGGGGCCACCGCCTGCAAGGAGGCGAGTTTTGTCTCGATGCCGCGGATATAACCGATATTGCCGAGTGCGATGAGTTCGCCGATCTGGTTCTGATCGAGGCGCATCACCGGGATATTGGCGTGGTGCCCATGCCGTTGTCCCGCGGCATCGGCGGAGGCCACCGTCCACTCGATATCGAGCAGCTTGCCGATCAGATCGAGCAGGCGCGGGATGACGATGGGTTTGACCAGAAATTCACAGTGCTCCGAGGACTCGTCGCGGGGATGCCGGCTCTCGAAGGCGTTGGCCGAGACCATGATGATCGGTAACTCGGTGTGACCCATGGCGCGGATACGTTTCACCACCTCCCAGCCGTCCAGCCCGGGCATGGAGATATCGAGCAGCAACAAATCGGGCGCGCATTGCGGCAGCAACTGCAGGCATTGCACGCCGTCGCTCGCGGGGAACAGGGTAAAGCCCAGCGGCACCAGCGTGTCGCGCATCAGCATGCGGTGATCGTCATCGTCGTCGACCACCATGATCTTCTTGCGCGTGCCGAGATGGCCGGTGACGCGCGACTCGATGCGCGGCAGCGCGGCGCGGCTGTGATCAGCAGTGAGCAACATGCGCACGCGAAATACGCTGCCGACGCCGGGCGTGCTTTGCACCGAAATATCACCGCCCATGATTTGCGCCAACAGGTCGCTGATGGTGAGCCCGAGACCGGTACCGGCCACGCCTGCGGCCGAGGTGCCGCGTGCGAACGGCTCGAAGATACGTTTGAGTTCGGCCTCACCAATGCCCGGACCGGTGTCGCAGATTTCAAATTCAGCGAGCTGGCGCCGGTAGCCGATACGCAGCGTCACTGCGCCGCTTTCGGTGTATTTGATTGCGTTCGACAGGAGATTGATCAGGATCTGCCGCAGGCGCTTCTCGTCGGTCAGTACCACCGAAGGCAGCGGATCGGTAATGTCGAGTTTGAGCTCGAGTCCTTTGGCCTCTGCCAGCAGTTCGAACATCTGCATCAGCTGGTCGATGAATTCAGGGAAGGCCAGCGGGTCGCGCCGCAGTACCATCTTGCCGGCTTCGATCTTGGCCATGTCGAGCAGGCCGTCGATCAGTACCGAGAGATGCTCGCCGCTGCGTTTGATCACGCGCAGCGCACGCTGGCGCGGCGGCGGGATCGTTTCTTCTTCTTCGAGCAAGTGCGCGTAGCCAAGGATCGCATTGAGCGGTGTGCGCAGCTCGTGGCTGATGCCGAGCAGATAACGGCCCTTCGCGAGGTTGGCGGCTTCGGCAACTTCTTTGGCCTGTTGCAATTCGGCGGCGGTGGCCTGGTGGGCATCGATTTCCTGATGCAGCAGCTGGTTTTGCCGCAGCGATTCTTCACGCGCTACCTGGCGGCTTTCCTGGGCCAGCACAAACAGCCACGAGGTGACGCCAGCGATCAGCATGAGGAATAAAAATACTTTGAGTAGCGGCAGTTGCAACACCTCATACGCCGGATTACCACCGAGCGTTTCCTGAAAATAAACCAGACCGATAACGGTGGCGATCAGCACGCCAGCCAGCACAAAACGCAGCAGATAGTGGCCAACGCGTGAATCGAACATGGTCAGCGCGCGGGCCGGCAGCAGACGTCTCAGGAAGCCGCCGACCTGCGCGTGCAGTTGCGCATTGTCTTTGCAGGAATCCTCGCAGCGCGCATCGAGCGAGCAGCACAGCGAACAGATGGTGCCATCGTAGGCCGGGCAGTGCGCCAGGTCTTGTGCTTCAAAGCGGTGTTCGCAGACGCAGCAGCGTTGCAGCGGTGCCGTGCCCCAATCGGTTTTTGGTTTGCGCGCCAGATAATATTTGCCGTGGGTGAGGCGGGCGATGACCGGGGCGGCGGCAAATGCCACGCCAAAGGCGATAAAGGCCGACAACGCTTTGCAGATCTCGCCCAGCATGCCTGTGTAGGCGGCCATCGACACCAGTGTCGCAAAAGTCATGGCGCCTATGCCAACCGGGTTGATGTCGTAGAGGTGGGCGCGTTTGAATTCGATGGTCGGCGGGCTCAAGCCGAGTGGCTTGTTGATCACCAGATCGGCAACCAGCGCACCGACCCAGGCGATTGCCACATTGGCATAAAGGCCGAGGATAGTTTCAAGCGCCTTGAAGATGCCCAGCTCGGTAAGCAGCAGCGCGATCAGAACATTGAACACCACCCACACCACGCGGCCCGGGTGGCTTTGCGTAATGCGCGAGAAAAAATTCGACCACGCAATCGAACCGGCGTAGGCGTTGGTGACATTGATCTTCAGTTGCGAGACCAGTACGAATAGACCCGTGGCCACCAGTGCCGCTGCGGGCGAGTTGAACACATAGTGGAAGGCGGCCAGATACATCTGCGTCGGTTCGCCGGCCTGTTCGAGCGGCACCTCGTGTTGCAGGGCGAGAAAAACCAGAAAGGAACCTGCCAGCAGCTTGAGTGCGCCGGGAATGATCCAGCCCGGACCAGCCGCCACCATGGCGATCCACCAGCTGCGTCGTGTCTGCGCGGTGGGGCGCGGCAGAAAGCGCAGGAAGTCGACCTGTTCGCCGATCTGTACCACCAGCGACATGGCGACGGTGGCTGCCGCACCGTATTGCAGGATGTTGAATTCGCCGCCGGCGTCGCCATGCATGCCGGCGAAGCTCGTCCAATCGACAAAGGATTGCGGCGATTGCATGGCGATAAACACAAACGGCAGCACGTGCAGGACGATCCACAATGGCTGCGTCCAGGTTTGAAAACGGCTGATCAGGGTGATGCCGTGGGTGACCAGAGGAATCACCGCCAGTGCGCTGATGATGTAGCCGATCGACAGCGGCACATCAAGGCAGAGCTTCAATGCGTGCGCCATGATGGCCGCTTCGATGGCAAAAAATATAAATGTGAACGAGGCGTAGATCAGTGAGGTGATGGTCGAGCCGAGATAACCGAAGCCGGCGCCGCGCGTGAGTAGATCCATGTCTACGCCGTACTTCGCAGCGTAATAGCTGATCGGTAGTCCGGTGAGGAAGATTAACAGGCTGACGCTAGCGATTGCCCAGATTGCGTTGGTAAAGCCGTAATTGAGCGTGATCGCGCCGCCGATCGCTTCGAGTGCCAGAAACGAGATCGCCCCCAGCGCGGTATTGGCAACACGGAAGTTCGACCAGCGCCGCGCACTGTTGGCAGTGAAACGCAGTGCGTAGTCCTCAAGCGTCTGATTGGCAACCCAACGATTGTACTCGCGGCGGACCGGAACAATTTTCTGTACCGCCATGTTGTGACGCGACGTCATCCCTTTCAGTGCATGGTTACGCAGCCGAACGGAATGCTTGCCCGATTTCGGTGCGGTGTCGGGCTATTACGCACCAACATCGTGAATCAATGACGCACGCTACCCCTGTACGACAGGGCAACGTGCATGCACCTACACCTTAGCAAGACCCGCACCAGCATCCGCATGAACGGAGAAGAGTTGAGCGACGCGAGTATGAGCCACATCGAGTGCGGTGCGATATACGCGCTTTTGCGTATTTGTGCATTGCATCAACCGGCTTAATGTCGGGCTGTCGAAAGCAAGTGCAGACAGTTTTAGAAACGCAACGCAACCGGCCGCAGCCCGCGGTTTTTTTCTCTCAAGGAGTGTTTATGTCCAAGCAAAACGGTAGCAATGACGGGGTGGTTGGCGCCCCGGCTTCATCGATCGAAGGTGTGGAGTCGCCGCTGCGCCGGCGAATTTTGCAGGGCATCGCCGCATTGCCCGCGATGTCGGTGGCCGGTATGGCATTCGCGCAAGCCAAATTCCCGACCTCCGCGGTCAACACCACCAAGCTGGCGATCACTGACACCGAAGTCACCGTGGGTCAGCTGCATTCGGCGACCGGCACGATGGCGATTTCCGAGACCGGCTCGATCCAGGCTGAGCAACTCGCCATCGACCAGATCAACGCGATGGGCGGCATTCTCGGTCGCAAGATCAAAGTCATCAAGGAAGACGGTGCGTCCGACTGGCCGACCTTCGCCGAGAAGTCGAAGAAGCTGCTGATCAACGACCATTGCGCTGCAGTGTTCGGTTGCTGGACCTCGGCTTCGCGCAAAGCGGTGTTGCCGGTGTTTGAGAAAGAAAACGGTCTGCTCTACTACCCGACCTTCTACGAAGGTCTCGAGCAGTCGAAGAACGTGTTCTACACGGGCCAGGAAGCCACGCAGCAGATTCTCTTTGGCCTCGATTGGGCGAAGAAGGAAAAGAAGGCCAGCACCTACTTCCTGATCGGTTCCGATTACATCTGGCCGCGTACCTCGATGAAGATCGCCAGGAAGCACATCGAGTCGGTGGGCAAGCTCGGCAAGGTTGTCGGCGAAGAGTACTACCCGCTGGGCAGCACCAACTTCGGCTCGCTGATGAACAAGATCAAACTGGCCAAACCGGATTGCATTTTCACCGCGGTGGTCGGCGGTTCGAACGTGGCGTTCTACAAGGCACTGAAAGCCGCCGGCATCACCGGTGACAAGCAGCTCTTGCTGACGCTGTCGGTGACGGAAGATGAAATGACGGGCGTGGGTGGCGAGAACTTCCAGGGCTTCTACTCGTCGATGAAGTACTTCCAGTCTCTCGATAACGAGAACAACAAGAAGTTCGTCGCTGCGTTCAAGGGCAAATACGGCAAGGATGCGGTGATCGGTGACGTGACCCAGGCCGGCTACCTCGGGCCGTGGCTGTGGAAGGCTGCAGTCGAGAAGGCCGGCAGCTTCGATGTCGACAAAGTGGTGGCGGCTTCGCCTGGCATCGAACTGAAAACGGCACCGGAAGGCTATGTGAAGCTCGACGCCAACCATCACCTGTGGAGCAAGTCGCGTATCGCCATGGGCATGCCGGACGCCACCTTCAAAGTGGTTGCCGAATCGCCCGAGCTGATCAAACCCGATCCCTTCCCCAAGGGCTATCAATAACCAGTCTGTAGTTTGAAAACCGGTGCGGCCGGGTCACATGGCCCGGTCGCATCCACTATCCCCAGGGAGCCTGCGCATGGAATTTTCTGAACTGTTGAACATCGGCCTGATGCAGGGCTTTGCCGGATTAAGCCTGTTCGCCGTGTTGCTGCTGATGGGCCTGGGTCTGGCGATTATTTTCGGCCAGATGGGTGTCATCAACATGGCCCATGGTGAGTTTATGACCATCGGTGCCTATACCATTTATTTGAGTTCGCACGTGGTTGGACAGTATGCGCCGTCCTTTATGCCGTATTACTTTCCCGTCGCCATTGTGCTGGCGTTTGGTTTTGCCTTCGCCGGCGGCTGGCTGGTTGAATGGGGTCTGATACGCCATCTCTATAAACGTCCGCTCGACACGCTGCTGGCCACCTGGGGCATCAGCCTGGCGATGCAGCAATGTTTCCGTTCCTTCATCGGCCCCAAAGAAGTGAGTCCGACGCTGCCCGACTGGCTGCTCGGTTCGTGGGCGCCAAAGGAAGGCCTTGATATTCCGATCAACGGTCTGTTCGTGCTCGCCCTCACCGCCGTCGTGACCGTGGGTGTATTAATTGCGCTGGTGAAAAGTCGCTGGGGTCTGCGTGTGCGTGCCACGGTCAGTAACCGTGTGATGGCCAACGCCATCGGCATCGACACCAAAAAGACCGACCGCCTGACCTTTGCCATCGGCTGCGGGATTGCCGGCATGGCGGGTGCAGCCTTCACCACCATAGGCTCGACCGGACCGACCTCGGGCCAGCTCTATATCGTTGATTCATTCCTCGTCGTCACCTTCGGTGGTGCGGCCAGCCTGTTGGGAACGGTGGTCTCCGCCTTCGGTATCGCCCAGACGCAGTCGATCACCGAGTTCTTCCTGCATGGTTCGATGGCCAAGGTGCTCACGCTGTCGCTGATCGTGTTGATTCTGATGATCCGCCCGCAGGGCCTGTTCGCCAGCAAGGTGCGGCGTTGAAAACCCTCCATCCCGCCAACCCACTTCACGAAAAAATTTTCCGGAGCCTGTCGCGATGAATATCATCAAAGAACTAATCAAGCGTTACCAACTCGCGAGTCTGCTGGTGCTGACGCTGCTGCTGGCGGTAGTGCTGCCGTTGACGCTCGATATCTTCCGCCTGAACCTGATCGGCAAATACCTGACCTATGCCTTCGTCGCCGTTGGCCTGGTGATGGTGTGGGGCTATGGCGGTGTGTTGAGCTTGGGGCAGGGTGTGTTTTTCGGCCTCGGCGGTTATGCGATGGCGATGTTCCTCAAGCTCGAAGCCTCCGATCCGGTCACCACGGCGATTCAATCAACGCCCGGCATTCCGGACTTCATGGACTGGAACCAGCTCACTGCACTGCCGGCTTTCTGGTTGCCGTTCAAGTCGCTGCCGCTGACCTTGATCGCCGTCGTTGCGGTGCCGACGCTGCTGGCCTGGATCGTCAGCTTCGCGATGTTCAAGCGGCGCGTCGGTGGCGTTTACTTCGCCATCATCACGCAGGCGGTAGCCTTGATCCTGACCGTGCTGATCATCGGCCAGCAGGGATATACCGGTGGCGTGAATGGCATGACCGACTTGAAGACACTGCTCGGCTGGGATACGCGTACTGATTCGGCGAAGTACATACTGTATTACCTGTGTGTGGCTTTGCTGATCGCCAGCATCCTGTTGTGCCGCTGGATACAGACCGGCAAGGCGGGCACGCTGCTCCTGGCGATGCGCGACAAGGAAGACCGTGTGCGCTTCTCAGGCTATGACGTCGCCGACTTCCGCATCTTCACCTTCTGCCTGGCGGCGGCGCTCTCCGGCATCGGTGGCGCGTTGTTCTCGCTGCAGGTGGGCTTCATGTCACCGAGCTTCGTCGGCATCGTGCCCTCGGTCGAGATGGTGATCTTCGCGGCGGTGGGGGGGCGCATGAGTCTGGTTGGTGCGGTCTACGGCACGCTGCTGGTCAACGCCGGCAAGACCTTCTTCTCGGAGAGCTTCCCCGATCTCTGGCTGTTCCTGATGGCCGGATTATTCATCGGCGTGACGATGGCTTTCCCGATGGGACTGGCCGGCTTGTGGGAGAGCCATGTCATGCCGTGGTGGAAACGCCGCCAGACCGCGCGCGTCGCCTCCTTGCCGGCTGGCGCCTCTATTGAAACCGCTACGTCCAACCCCGTCGCCTCTGTTGATAGTGGGCGCGCCATTCCCGGGAGCATCTGATGAGTAATACCGACTTTGCACTGGCGGTGGAAGACCTGACCGTTTCGTTCGACGGCTTCAAGGCGATCGATGCGTTCAATCTCTACATCAACACCAACGAGCTGCGCGTGATCATCGGGCCCAATGGTGCGGGCAAAACGACCTTGCTCGATTTGATCTGCGGCCGTACCAAGGCGAGTGCCGGCAGCATCAAGTTCAAGAACACCGAGCTGACCAGGATGGCCGAGTATCAACGCGTGCGTCTGGGCATCGGCCGCAAATTCCAGACGCCGTCGATTTACGAAAATCTCACGGTGTTTCAGAACCTCGAAGTCTCCTTCCCCAAGGGCCGCACTGTGATGGGCGCGCTGGCCTTCAAATGTGATGACGAAGTCAAAGCGCGCGTGCAGGTCGTCGCCGAGGATATCTTTTTGTCCGACCGCCTCGACCTCGAGGCCGGTCTCTTGAGCCACGGCCAGAAGCAGTGGCTGGAGATCGGCATGTTGTTGATGCAGTCACCGGAACTGCTGCTGCTCGATGAGCCGATCGCCGGTATGAGTGCGCGCGAACGCGATCTGACCGCAGAGTTGTTGCAGCGTATCTGCAAGGGCCGTTCGGTGATCGTTATCGAGCACGACATGGAGTTCGTCAAACGCATCGCCCACAAGGTCACCGTCATGCATCAGGGCAAGCTGCTCGCCGAAGGGCCGATGGCCCAGGTGCAGGCCGACCCGAAAGTCATCGATGTTTATCTTGGGCACTGAAATACAGACATACACCGGGAGTCAACCAACATGCTGAAAGTCACCGATCTGTTTGTCGCCTATGGGCAGAGTGAAGCCCTGCACGGTATTTCGTTCGACGGCAATAAAAATGAAACCGTCGCCATCATGGGACGTAATGGTATGGGCAAGACCACACTGTTCAAAAGCCTGATGGGTGTGTTGCCGGTAAAAAGCGGCAGTATCCAGGTCGCCGGCAGCGATGTGACCCAGGACGAAAGCTTTCGTCGCGTCGCCAAGGGCATTGCCTATGTGCCGCAGGGCCGCATGATATTTCCGACGCTGACGGTGGAAGAGAACATCCAGACCGGTCTTGAAAATTCCGTGACGCGGCGTATTCCGGACGACATCTACGCGTTGTTTCCGGTGCTGTTTGACATGCGCCGGCGCAAGGGTGGCAACCTCTCCGGCGGCCAGCAGCAGCAACTGGCGATCGCCCGTGCGCTGGTGACCGATCCCAAGGTTCTGCTACTCGACGAACCGACCGAGGGCATACAGCCGTCGATCATCAAGGACATCGCCAAGGCGCTCAATGAAATCCGCAAACTGCGTGAGATCACCATCATCGTCTCTGAGCAGGTGCTGAGCTTTGCGATGGATGTCGCCGATCGCCTGTTTGTGATCGAGGGCGGCCGTCTGGTGCACGAGACCACACGCGCCGACACCGACGTCACCCGTATCAAGCAATACCTTTCCGTGTAGCCACCGTTTCATTTCAGTTTGTTTCGACCCTCAACTCACCAGGAGAACCCAAATGCCCGATACCCTGATCAAGGTTGATCTCAGCCAATCGCCGACGCTCAACGAAAACATCCATAACCGCTGGCACCCGGACATTCCGATGGCCTGCTGGGTCAACCCGGGCGATGATTTCGTCCTCGAGACGTTCGACTGGACCGGCGGTTTCATCAAGAACAACGACTCCGCCGATGACGTGCGCGACATCGACCTGACCACCGTGCACTACCTCTCGGGCCCGGTTGGTGTGAAGGGCGCGGAACCCGGCGACCTTTTGATCGTTGATCTCCTCGATATCGGTGCCAAGCCCGACAGCCTGTGGGGCTTCAACGGCTTCTTCTCGAAGAAAAACGGCGGTGGCTTCCTCACAGATCATTTCCCGCAAGCGCAGAAATCGATCTGGGATATTGAAGGTCTATACACGCGTTCGCGTCACGTGCCCGGTGTGAGCTTTGCCGGCCTGATCCACCCCGGCCTGATCGGCTGTCTGCCGGACCAGAAGATGCTCGATATGTGGAACAAGCGCGAAAGCGATTTTGTTGCCACCGATCCAAAACGCGTGCCGCCGCTGTGCGCGGACAATAATCCAACCACCGCCCATCTGGGCAAAGCGACGGGTGCGGCGCGTGCCAAGGCCGCCGCAGAAGGTGCGCGTACCGTGCCGCCGCGTGAACACGGCGGCAACTGCGATATCAAAGACCTCTCGCGCGGCTCGAAGATTTATTTCCCGGTGTATGTCGATGGTGCCGGTTTGTCGGTGGGCGATTTGCACTTCAGTCAGGGCGATGGCGAGATCACCTTCTGCGGCGCGATTGAAATGGCCGGCTGGGTGCATATGCGCGTCAGCCTGTTGAAGGGCGGCATGGCGAAGTACGGCATCAAGAACCCGATCTTCAAGCCGAGCCCGATCACCCCGACCTACAACGATTACCTGATCTTCGAAGGTATCTCGGTCGATGAATACGGCAAGCAGCATTACCTCGACGTGCACGTGGCCTATCGTCAGGCCTGTTTGAACGCCATCGAGTATCTGAAGAAGTTCGGCTATTCCGCCGCACAGGCGCATTCGATCCTGGGTACCGCGCCGGTGCAGGGCCATATCAGCGGGGTGGTGGATATTCCGAACGCCTGCGCCACGCTGTGGTTGCCGACGCAGATCTTCGACTTCGATATCAACCCGTGCGCGGCCGGTCCGACCAAGTTCCTCGATGGGTCGATCGACATGCCGCTGTCACCCGACCTGGTCTAAGGATACGACCATGCCCACCTACGACTACGACTGCGGCGTCTGCGGCGGCTTTGAAGCGCTGCGTTCGATGTCGCAGCGCGACGAGCCGGCGGCCTGCCCCGATTGCGGGGCGGCCTCACCGCGGGTGTTGGTGGCCGCGCCGCGTCTGGCATTGATGGCGGATGCCACGCGCAGCGCCATGGCGGTCAATGAACGTTCGCGGCACGAGCCCAAAAGTTCGAGCAACTACGCGAAGCATCCGGCCGGTTGCGGCTGCTGCGGATCAACGCGGCGCGGTGCAACCGTCAAGGATGTGCGCGGCAACAAGGCGTTTCCGTCGAAACGCCCGTGGATGATCAGTCACTAAGGTAATGCCGGTGGTGCGCGGCGGTGCGGTATGCCGCCTTTCACCGCCGGAATTTTTTTCGGGAGAATCACATGCATCATGGCGATATTTCCAGCAGCAAAGACACCGTCGGCGTTGCCGTTGTCAATTACAAAATGCCGCGCATACACAGCAAGGCCGAGATCATCGCGAATGCGAAGAAGATCGCCGACATGCTGATCGGCATGAAAGCCGGGCTGCCAGGCATGGATCTGGTGATCTTTCCCGAATACAGCACGCACGGCATCATGTACGACTCGAAAGAGATGTACGAGAACGCCGCCACCGTACCCGGTGAAGAAACCGAAATCTTTTCCGCCGCCTGCCGCAAGGCCAAGGTGTGGGGAGTGTTCTCGCTGACCGGCGAGCGTCACGAAGAGCATCCGAACAAGGCTCCGTACAACACGCTGATCCTGATCAACGATCAGGGTGAAATCGTGCAGAAGTACCGCAAGATCATGCCGTGGGTGCCGATCGAGGGCTGGTATCCGGGCAATTGCACTTATGTCAGTGATGGCCCCAAGGGCCTGAAGATCAGCCTCATTATTTGTGATGACGGTAACTATCCGGAGATCTGGCGCGACTGCGCGATGAAGGGCGCCGAACTCATCATCCGCTGCCAGGGCTATATGTATCCAGCGAAGGAACAGCAGATTCTGATTTCGAAGGCGATGGCGTTTGCCAACAACACCTATGTGGCGGTGGCCAATGCCTCGGGCTTTGACGGCGTGTATTCCTACTTCGGTCATTCGGCGATCATCGGTTTCGACGGCCGCACGCTGGGTGAATGCGGTGAAGAAGAGATGGGCGTGCAATACGCTGCGTTGTCGAAGAGCCTGATTCGTGATTTCCGTAAGAACGGGCAGAGCGAGAACCATTTGTTCAAACTGCTGCATCGCGGTTACACGGGCCTCATCAATTCACGCGAGGGTGACCAGGGTGTGGCGGCCTGTCCGTATGAGTTCTACGGGCAATGGATCAACGACCCGGAAGCCACGCGCAAACGCGTCGAGGCGTTCACGCGCGACACCGTGGGCACCGAAGAAGCGCCGATCGAAGGCATTCCGAATCCGGCTACTCTGGCGCATCGTTGAGCCGTCCGGCGCTCTCACGGCGGCTGCGCTGATTACGATGGATGCCGCCGTAACCAACGATCCGCTGGCGGCTTATCGTATCGCCGGCGAACCGTTCTACCAGCCTTCAGGCGATGAGCTGGAACTCTTCAGCGCGGCGCACGCGCATCGGTTGCCGCTCATCCTGAAGGGGCCTACGGGTTGCGGCAAGACGCGCTTTGTCGAGCACATGGCCTGGCGTTTGCAGCGTCCGCTCATTACGGTGGCCTGTCATGAAGATCTCAACGCCGGCGACTTGATCGGCCGCTGGCTGCTCGACGGCGACGGCACGCGCTGGCAGGATGGGCCGCTGACGCTGGCGGCGCGTTATGGCGCGATTTGTTATCTCGACGAACTGGTCGAGGCGCGCGCCAACACCACCGTAGTGATCCATCCGCTGACCGATACGCGCCGCATGCTGCCGCTCGCCCCGTGCAATGAAATCGTGCACGCGCATCGCGACTTTCAACTGGTCATCTCGTACAACCCGTCGCCATCGGTGCGTGAAATGAAGGCGTCGACGCGGCAGCGTTTTTGCGCCATGGAGTTTTCTTATCCTGACGCGACGCGTGAAGCGGAGATCGTCGCGCATGAGTCCGGTCTCGACGCCGAACGCGCTGCGGCGATCACGCTGTTTGGCTTGCGTACGCGCCGTCTGCAGTCGGCCGGGTTGGAAGAAGGGGCTTCGACCCGCATGCTGGTGCGCGCTGCGGTGCTGGTCAGGCAGGGGTTGTCCTTGACCGCGGCATGCCGGTTGGCAATGGTGGACGCGTTAAGCGACGAGGCCGGCGTGCACGAGGCCTTGCTGGCGGCGCTCGACGCCGCTTTTTGAGCGGTGCGCGGCCAAGCGCGAACGGCGCTGTTCCGATCCTGATGAAAACGACGCTATCGCAATGGCTATGCCTGTTGTGGAACATTGCGCCGCCTTTGCATTTGAACAGCGAGCTGCCCTGTCTGATGGCCGGTGCGATACATCTGCCGCCGCAAAGCGATTGGCGGCATCACTGCGCCGCCGCGGCGCATGCCGCCGCCCACCTTGTCTATTCGCCGCGCGGCTTCGCGGGCCACGGTCTGGGACCGATTGCGCGTGCGCTGGCGGGTTTGCTCGAAGATGCGCGCGTCGAAGCGCTCGCACTGCGCGAACTGCCGGGGCTGGCGCGCTTGTGGCGGCCGCTGCACACCGCCACACCCGAGAGCGGTCACGACTTCGAAGCGCTTATGCGGCGACTGGCACGCGCACTCTTTGACCCGCTCTACGAGGACCCCGATCACTGGGTGCGCAAGGGCCGTGCGCTGTTTGTCGGAGACCCCTCGGCGGGTATTCCGCCATTAAGCGACGCCGCGCAGATCCGCGGCGTGGCGATGCGTTTGGGTCACGATATCGGCCAGTTGCGCCTGCAGTTCAATGCGAAAACCTACCGCGTGGCGCCGGATTATCGTGATGATCATCGCTGGATGTGGGCGGCGGATGTGTTGAGCGCAGTGCCGCCACCGGCGGCTGCGGCGGGCTCAACGCAGCAAGAGTCTGTGCAGGATTTCGCGCCGACCACGTGGCGTTATCCGGAGTGGGACCGCCTGATCGAACGCCTGCGTCCCGATTGGTGCAGCGTAATTGAACATGCTGCGATCGCAGACGATACGCGAGGGCCGGAAAATGAAGTCTTGATTCGTCACGCCGCCGCACGTTTGCGCCGGCCCTTGCGCGCGTTGACGCATCAGCGCGGTCTGCCGCGGCGCAGTGCTGAGGGCGAGGTCTTTGATCCCGGCGCGTTGGTCGAGCGACAGGTCGCGCGTCACCGTCATGCCGCACCGGAGCAACGCGTTTATCGCGTGCTTGAAGGCCGGCGTGCGCAGGCCGCGGTGTCTGTGTTGATTGATCAATCCGCGTCCACCGCCGACGTGCAGGTTGGCGAGGGCTTGAGCGTGCTGCAAACCACCGCGTTTTCCGCGGCGGCGATGGCGCAGGCGCTGGCCGCCGCCGGGGTTGATTGCAGCATTGCCGGTTTTAGTTCCAACGGCCGGCATGCGGTGGATGTGCGTGTGGTGAAATCCATCTGCGAGGCGGCCGATCACGCCATGCTGCAGCGTTTGCAGGCGCTGCGTCCCGGTGGTTCAACGCGTCTGGGGGCGGCGCTACGACATGCGACTCACCGTCTGCTGCAATCCGCCGCGGGGCCGCGCTTTGTCATTGTGTTATCCGACGGCGAACCGTATGACATCGATGTGCATGATCGACGTTATCTGGTCGACGACGCACGCCACGCGGTGCGCGCTGCGGCACACGCGGGGGTGCGGGTGATTTGTCTGGCGGTTACAGCGGGGCGCGCCGACGAGGCACGTCACATCTTTGGCCGTGCCGGAGTGCAGCTGCTACGCGCGGCGGCCGACATGCCGCGCGCATTGCAACGTCTGCTCGCGTGAGGACGTTGCAGCCCGCTGCTTAGATTGGATCGAAGCCGGCGGCTTTGAGTGTTTGCAAGGATGCCGGTGTGGCGAGGAAATCGATAAAGCAGCGTCCGGCGACGGCCTGCGCGGAGGTCTTGAAAACGCCGGCCGACAGTACGCTCATTTTTTGCAGTTCCGCTGGCAGCAGTGCCGCCAGTTCGATGCCGGGGCCGGCGGCGAGTAATTCCGGCACTTGTTGAATCGCAATATCGGCGCGGCCGTCGAGCAGTTGTTCGGCGCATAAACCGCCGGGCTGGCGGCTGGCTTTGGCGTTGACCATGTCAGCGACGTCGAGGCGCTTGATCAACTCTGCAAAATAAATGCCGCTCGCGCCTTCGATGGTACAGGCAATGGAGCGCGCTTCCAGCAGGGTACGTTTGAAGGCATCAACGGTGCTGATATCGGGTTTTACCGCGCCCGCTTTGACTGCGATGCCGATGCCGTAGTGCGCAAACTCGCGCCGGCTTGCAGCGTCGAGAATATTTTCGCTGATCATGCGCTCGATCGCCGGCAGGTTGCTCACCGCCACGTCGGCGGTCTCGCCGGCGGCAAGACGTATTTGCACGCGTTTGGCCGGGTCGTAGCTGGCGTCAATTTTGATGGCGTGTGCTGTTTCAAACGCCGGCAGCAAGTCGCGAAAGACAGTGCGCAGGGCGTTGGAGGTCATTACTTTGAGGGTGATGGATTCGCTCATGTGTTCTCCGGGTTTCATTTTCAGGTTCAAGGTGCGACTGAATCAAATTCAGCGAGGCGATCTGCCAGTTATCTTATTCCGAATGCCTGACCGGCAGGTTCCCTCTCCCCTCGAGGGAGAGGGGCAGGGTGAGGGGCGGCTCCGCCCTTTGTCGATGCGGTGCTTCAACTTCGCCGGGGGCAGCCCGGCAGCTGGTCACTTTTCTTGCTTCGCCAAGAAAAGTAACCAAAAGAAGGCGACCCCCGGCTCGCCGGTCCTGCGGACTTCTCTGCGCTGCTCGCCGTGTCGGGCGGCTGCGCAACTCGCCCTCGCAAACTGCGCGAGGGCTCAGACAGTGCTCGCCGACTTCTCCCGACCCAGCTGTGCTGCTCGGCGGCTCTCAGGGGGAGAGCCGCAGTCGTCTCGTTTTCGGGATGATGCGCGCTCTGATGCTGCGCGCTTCGGTATTCAGCGCAATCCCGGAAAAACCGACAACGCGGTTTCGCCAAAAATCCAGCGACGGTCTTCTGCGGAGAGGAAGGCCAGCACTTTTTTCGCTTCGTCGAGGCGGCTTTTCATGCCGTTGAATTTGGGGTGGGCGGGGTAGTTCGAGCTCCACATGATGCGTTTGGCGCCGAAGGTCTGCACGAGTTTTTCATAAAGCGCCTCTGCGGTGCCGCCGGCGTCGCGTGCGGCGGCGATGTTGTTGATCGCTGTTTTGACGTAGACGTTGGGGTTGTCGGCAAACGAAAACAGCGGCGCGAGGTCGGGGTAGGGCGGCAGCCCCGTCTTGTGACCCCAGGCGTGTTCGAAACACACTTTGACATCCGGATATTTTTCCGTGGCCTTGCGAATTTTCGGCAGCTCGATGATGCGATCGTTGATGGCGAGCGGGATGTTGAGTTTTTCCATGCGCTCCCAGAGCGGGAAGGTGGCTGGTTCACCGAGTGAGGTCTGCGGCAGGCGACCGCGCATGAAGCGCATGCCGGTGACACCTTCCTGTTCAACGAGGCGCGAGAGTTCGTCGGGCGATTTCGGATCGAGCGGATCGAGCACGACCACACTGGCGAAACGTTTCGGATCGAGGCGTGCGGCGTCACAGGTGTAGCTGTTGTCGTATTCGTAGACGAAATAGGCTTGCACCAGGGTGGCCTTGTCGATGCCCGCTTCGTCCATCAGCGTCGCCAGCGTTTCGACCGTCGTCACCGGCCATGGTGTCTGGCCGATTTCGGTGATGCTCGGGATCGAGCCGGCGCGCGGCGTGTCGATGAGTTGCGGATATTTTTTTCGATCGTCCGTAAAGACGTGGACGTGGGTGTCGACGATGACCATGGTTTCCTTTCGTACGCAATGCGTGCGGATACTAATAATGGATGCTGCGGAGGCGCTTCGCGATGATAAAAATGCGATGCCGCGAGTGGCGCTATTATAACGGCGCATCGCATAGCCATTAAACAGGGTTTGCCTATGCACCGATACATCCCGTTCATATTTTTAAGAAGGCAGGAGACAGCATGAAGATCAAGTCCGAGTTGCAGGTATTCAATCAGGCCGGCGAACCCGAAACCCCCGGCGTGATTCCGGGGCTGACCGTCAAAAAACTGGCTGGCTGTGCGGATCATCCGGCCGAGCGCATCAGCGTCGGGTTGGCTACCTTCGGACCCGGCACCCACGAGCATTTACACTGGCACATGATCGAGACCTTTCATTACGTCACCGCCGGCAAGGGCATCGTGCGTGACATCGAAGGCAATTCGTGGGAGGTGGGCCCCGGCGATGTGGTGTTCGGCCCGGCTGGTCTGCGCGGCGCGCATGAGTGGGAAGTGAAAGAGTCGCTGTCGCTACTGACCATCAAGGGCACCACGTCGGCCGAGCGTGCGATCCAGTTCAATATCGACAGCAAGACGCTGCAATCGTCGGCCGATATGCAGTATCTGGTCGATCGCGGGGTGGCCGATATGAAGCAATCGTTCTACGAATAAGTCGCACGGTGCGGTGGATGCACCGCGCCGCCGTCGCTGATTGGCGTACGTTGCGAGCGTGATCGGGGGCCTGCAGACCTCGATCACGTGAGCGGTCACGCTTAGCCGGTGTTTTAGCCACACATGATTTTGCGCTGCTTAATGTGCGCGCTTGACGCTGATGCGTAAATGTTCGACGATCAAACGCAAGGCCACATCCATCCAAACAGCCGGAGCAAGCCGGCGCCGGGTGCGGTTACATTTTCCGGAGGAGATCAGGTGAACATAAGAAGCATGGTAGGCGTGTTGTTGCTGGCGACGTCATGCAGCACCGTTTTTGCGCAGGGTGCGGCGTGGCCGACCCGCCCGGTGCGCGTGGTGGTGCCGTTTGCCGCTGGCGGCAGCACCGATATCGTGGCGCGCATTCTCGCCGCGAAACTATCGGAAAGCTTCGGTCAGCAATTCATCATCGACAACCGTGCGGGTGCCGGTGGTTCGGTGGGCTCCGACATTACGCAGCGCGCCAATCCCGACGGTTACACCGTGATCATCGTAGCGACCAGTTACGCCACCAATGCGGCGATGTATTCGATGCCGTTTGATCCGGTCAAGGGCATCACACCGATCGCGTTGTTGCATAGCGGTCCGTGGGTGCTGGCGGTGAACAATATGGTGAAGGCCAACAACCTCAAGGAATTGATCGAGCTGGCGCGCGCCCAGCCCGGCACGTTGAACTTTGGTTCGTCGGGTGTCGGCGGTGGCACTCATCTGGCCGCCGAGTTGTTGTTGCAACTGACGCGCACGAAGATGGTCCACGTGCCTTATAAGGGCGATGCGCCGGCGGTTGCCGAACTATTGGGCGGGCAGATCCAGTTCATTATTTCTTCTGCGCCGGCGTTGTTACCGCATATAAAAGTTGGCAGGTTGCGCGCCTTCGGCGTCACCACCGAAAAGCGTTCGGCCGAACTGCCCGATGTGCCGGCGATCGGCGAGATCGTGCCCGGCTATGAAACCAATCCGTGGAACGGTATGTGGGGGCCGCCCGGCATGCCCAAGGAGGTGGTGCTGCGTCTGAACAAGACGCTGGCGAAGATTCTCAGCCAGCCGGATTTGCAGGAACGTCTGCGTGCCGAGGGGCGTGAAGCCACACACTCTTCGCCCGAAGAATTCGCCCGCATCATTGCGCGCGATGTGACGAAATGGAAAAAGGTCGTGCAGGAAGGCAATATCAAGGTGCAATAGTTTGTCGCCTGCCCGCGGTTTGTTGCGATCGTGACTGCAGCCGGCTTGCAGTGATCGACCGCATCAGTTACAACTTGGCGTGGAAAAAGAGCGCGGTTCCGCATGGCGCGGGACCTGCATGTGAAAGAACGAAAGGAAATTCGATGTCTGACAGTTTGATGAAACCGATCCGCCGCGTGGTTACCGGCAACGATGCCAATGGCAAATCCACCGTGACCTGGGACGGCCCGTCGCCGTATTCACATCCGGCACCGATGGGTCAGGGCCGCGGCCATACCGATCTGTGGGTGTGGACCGAAAGCCCCGCGCCGCTCTCCGGCACCACCGATGACGGTGCCATCGCCTATGACTTTCCGGCGCCGCCCAAAGGCGGCCAGTTGCGCGTGATCCAGGGCGTCGGCAAGCCGGATGATTACAACGCGGCAACGGACCCCAATATCGTCGCGCCGCACGCGCCGAAGATCCGTCCGCCCGGACGCACCTGGGATCGCGGTGGCCACAACTCTTATTCGGGCGGCATGCACAAGACCGAAACCGTCGATTACGCCCTCATCCTTGAAGGCAAACGCACGCTGGTGCTGGATGATCAGGATGTTGAATGGGCGCAGGGTGACGTGGTGATCGACGTCGGTGCCTGGCATCAATGGTCGAGCCGTGTGGCCGGCTCCTCGTTAGTGATGTTTGACATGATCGCGGCGACCTTTGTTGACGGCCCGGTGGGGCTTGCCCAGGGCAATGATGCGGTGATGACCGCCGGCGCTGGGCATAGTGTGCCCGCCGGTGTGAAGCCAACGCGCCGTATCGTCTGTCTCGATAAAGAGGCGAATAAATCGACGCTGGCCAGTGATGCGGCAACACCTGATGTGCGCACCGATCCGGCACGCCCGGGTTACGCCTCGCAGCGCCTGTGGGTCACCGACGGTACGCCGGCCAAGATCGTGTTGGAAACACTGCATCTGCCGCACGCGCTGACGCCGCCGAAAAACGGTTCGGTGATGCGCACCGTGACCTTCCCGCCGGATGCTTTATGGCAGGGCAAGGTCGGGCAGAAGGAAGTCGCTGCGTTTTTTGCAGCGATGGGTTCGCCGCAGGCCTCGACCTGGTCGGCGGATGCGAAACATCCGTACATGCAAAAAACTGAAACGCTGGAATTTGCGGTGGTGACCGAAGGCGAAATGGTGCTGGTGCTTGATACCCGGGAAGTCACGCTCAAGCACGGCGAATTCGCCATCATCCGCGGCAGCAATCACGCTTGGAGCAACCGTACCGGCAAGCCGGCAACGATTGCGCTGGCGACGCATGACGGGAAGTATTAAGCGGTTTTTCAAGGTTGCTTTGTAATGGGTAGCGCGGGTGATGTTGGCCTGCGCTATTTTTTTTTGTGGGTGCGATGAGTGGAGCGCGTTACGCTGGATTTTTTAGTATCTCTGCTTGTTCGTTGGTGGGGCGTACGTATGGGTATCTTTTTTTTGACTGTATTTCTTATTGGCCGGGGGTGGCCCGGCGGCCAGTTACTTTTCTTGAACCGTCAAGAAAAGTAACCAAAAGAAGGCGGCCCCTGGTTCGCCGGTCCTGCGGACTCCCCTGTGCTGCTCGCCCTATCGGGCGGCTGCGCAACTC
>CAIWNB010000239.1 GCA_903913965.1 uncultured beta proteobacterium | reverse complement strand
GGTGAGTAACTGAGTGTGGCCGAGTAATTCGCGATCAAGCCATTGTTCTTGCCCTGCGCCTGTACTGAGTACGCCAGACTCATCGCGTTCTGATCCATATAACTGAACACACCGGGGCAGGCGGCGATCAGCGACACACTGGTGAGCGCAAAATGATCCGGGTAGAAGCGGCCGACTGGCGTGCTGGTCCCCGTTAGCGCAAACCCCGAATTCAGATAGTTACTGGCGGTCGCTTGCAGGGTCATGCTGCCGACCTCGCTGTAGGTCAGATCTGCAACCGTATAGGCGCCGCTAGCAAAACTCGCCGCCGGAATTGCCACCGCGCCGCCCAGCGCTCCCAGCGTGCCAGCCGCCGGCGTTATCGGTGTTGTTGCCGATACAGTGGTATCCCATTTAAAAGAGGCCGTCGTACCGTTATCGCTGACATCCGCCCCCGCATCCAATACGCCGTCGTTATTCGCATCGTCCGCCGACTGCCAACGATACGCCGCGACCGTGGCCTGAAAGGTATCCTCGGCCGCCACGAATTTTGTGCCGGCCGCCGCAGTACCGCCGGGGTTCACCGTCGCACCTTTCTGGATGCTGCTGATACCCAGGGCGAAAGGTCTAACGGTCTGCGTGTTCGCTGCGCTGTAATAAACACTCGAGCCGGTATCATCACGCAGCCCAAGCACAAACTTGCCGACGTCAGTGGTCGATAAACAAAAATCCCAGCGCCCGTTCACAAATGGAACGCCGGATAAATTATTCGTCCCAGCCACCAAAGACGGCACCGTCGTCGTCAAGGCAAGGCTGGGCGAAATATTGCAGCTCCCGGGCGGCACCCCCGTACTGATCGCGGGCGCAGCAGCCCCAACCGGATGGCTAACATCGACCTCGAACCAGGCATCGAGGTTTTTGGAACCGCCGTAACTATTGACCACCTGGCAAGCGGTTGTCCCCCCATTCGTTGTATAGAGCTCGGCCTTCATCGCGTGTGGCCGCCCGGCTACGGCGGTGTAGCCCAGACTTTCGGTTTCGGCCGGCGCAATGACGAAGGTGTTATCTGAGAAGATAATCGATGAGGAAATGGTAGCGCTCGTCGGCGTACCCGAATCGACCACCGTGATGGACAATGTTTCCGCATGGGTATCAGACAGACTGAGGGTGATCACCCCGAGATCCGAAGCGGCAAAACCATAGGTCGCCACTCCGGTATCGGAGCCGCTAGTCAAGTTACCTCCCGCACTCACCGTTGCCCACGTGCCATGATTGGTAGACGTTGAAATATTGACCAGACCCGTATAGGTAGTCAGCGTCACACCGCCAGCGCCTTGGGCTGTAATCGTGATATTTTTCGGAAAACAAGTACTGGCGATGGAAGAGCCTGTGTTGAACAGAAAATTATTGATCACGGGGCACACTGCGGTTGCGTCCCTATTCGACTGCACGAGGGCCTGGCCACCTTCGTAGTTATAGATACGCACTTCGTCGATCCAGCCATTCGCAGAGTTAAAAGAGCTGCTCTGGCCATTCGCGATACCGCGACTGTCGCCGATATACAAACTACCCAGCGTATTTGGCAAGGTGCCGCTGGTTGTGAATGCTGCCGAGGTCGGGGCACCACCATTGACATAAATACGTAGCGCATCCGAATTGGCAGCCGCCAGCGCGTTGAAATTCCAGCTCACTGCGATATGCGTCCAGGTGTTAGCCGCAATCGCATTCACCCCCGTCTGCACCGATCTCACCGCCCCCGTCGAATCGGTAACCACAAAACGCAAGGCCCCCGTATTCAACCGCACCAAAAAGAAATAGGTTCCATCCACCGTGGTTGCATCGAGCAAGGTCGCCGCCACCGGACTTCCGGAGGACCATGCCGTATTCGCCCGATACCACAAGGTAATGAGGCCGGCGGCACCGATGCCGGTAGTCGGCACCAACCCGGTATCGATAGCGTCTTTCGTCGCAGCCGCCGTATTCGCGGGAATACTGGCGGCGCGACAAACCTTGCCCAACCCCACCCCCGGTGTAAACGGATTACCGCCGACGACCGAGGTCAGCGCACCCAGCGCAGTGCCGTTATTGTTGTTTCCGCTAGTATCGGTGACCTGCCCCGCCGCCGTGGTCCACGGCGCCTGCTCCATTTTGTATTCCGCAATCGGCTTCGGAATATAAAAACGAACCGCGGTGTTATTGGCCGGGAACCCGACCGCGACCACCTCGTAATCGGTGGTACTGATTTGCCAACCGACCTGTGGCAAAGCTGCCTGCGGGCCGGCAGTGTCCGTGCCATATTGATAAATAAATTCACCGTTTTCCTGCACAATCAACTGCAGGTTGTAGTTTCCACCAGTGGCATTGGATCCGGTCCATTCCGGGATGTTGCTCCACGTCACCACAAATTTTCGATTAGGGGTGGTGCCAATTGAAGCGTAACTGATATAACAAATCGAGCGGTCCGTACACAGCGTTGCGTAGGTGGGTACTTCAGCTTTCGAGGTGTGATCAAGGTCATTGCCATAAATACGCAAGGTGTTGGTCAACCCGGCATCCGGGAAGGGCAGTTGTTGCACATAGCTGCCATAGCCGCAGGTGGTGTTATCGAGCGCTGTCGGCAAGGTCGGCGCTATCGTGGTCGAGCGGGTCAACTGCAAACGGCCGTTGGTATTGATGCGTGCCGAATTAAACGTCGATGCGCCGAATGGAAAAATAAATCCAAACGGGATCTGGTCGCTCATCGTGTCGTCGATGATCGGCGGCGTCGTGCCGCAACCAAAGGTGTTGTTATTTGCCGGACCGGGGCCATTGGTGAATTTATAGGTCGAGCTGTACAAGCCGCCATAAGTCGGCCCGAGCTTGGTGTGGGATGTCGGATCAATCCACGCAAACGGTATGCTGGCATTGACGTAGCTGACGGCGGTCGCGGCAAGCGCCTGGCCAGCCCAGCCAGCGGCAAGAAGAATAGCCAATGGCAAAAATAATTTCAGGAGGTAACGCTTCATAAATAATCTGCCATCAATCTTGCGCACGCTGTAATGGTTGCATCGCTACTGTCCGATCGTCGTCGTGATCTGCCGCTCGATATAGTCGGCGGAGGTCGGCGCCGCATTCGGGCACGGCGTCTGGTTGCAAGCCACGGCGGTAATTTGATCCATATACACGGTGGCGGTTAATTCGCTATGAGTCGTCCGAGTGCAGGTGACGGTAGTGGTAAATCCGCTCATCGAGGTGCCGGCAAACGTCAGATTGGTTGCAGCAAAACAAGCGGCGGGCGGCACATTAGCGCCACGCAATACTTGATACGCCCCCCACTCCACCCCGGCGCGCGCCGCCTGCAGCGCACGCGCCCCCTGCAGATCCAACTGAGATGACTTTTGCTGAAAGCCCGTCACTGACACCACGAAAGCCCCAAGCATGGCGAGTATCACCAGCAAGAATATCGCCGTTGGCAACGAAAAACCGCGCTGCCGGAACGCCAGCTGGCCATCTTTCCGGGCAACTGTTTTAGCGTTCAGATCAGGGCACATTGCTGACATGCGCCTGTTGAAACAGCCGCACCGACTCGTTGTTTTTCTGCAGTTGTAATTGCATCAGTACCAGCCCGTTACGCTGAGCGACTACGTTGTTGGTATAGGTAAACTGGCAACTGGCCACCTTCAGGGGCAGCGAACCGTTCGTCTCACCGACCAACACTGCGGTACTTAGCCCAGCGCCGGCTGGTGGCGTCGGCTGGGCGGCCGCGATGGCATAGCCCCAATAGCGCGTAATCAATCCGGTGGCCGTATCACAGCCGTAAGTCACCGGCCCGCTGATCACTTGATAACGATTGCCCGGCGAAGCCAGTGGAAATTGCTTGGCGGCAAAATTGATGCGGCCCTCATTGGCCAGCGCACCTGCCGCGGTAGAACTGATCAGGCTGGTGTTATCGCCGTTATAGGCGTCAGCACCCGGGATGCCGAGGTTATAAATCACCACGCGGTCGGTGTTGAGGATCACTTCGTCCGTCAAAACTGAAAGCGGTTGCGAAGTATCGAAGGCAGTATCGGCCGCTGAAAAATCAAGAACGTCACCGAGGCCGGTGCTGTCAGACACAGCACGGTAGCGGCCGCCGGTTCGGGTTTGCAGAAACTCAACATAAGTCGCCGTCCCCACGGTGCTCACGCGCACGCTGTTAGGCAAGGCCGTCCGCAGGTCACGGGTGATGCGCTTGAGGGCAAGGTCGCCCACATCGCTGAGCGCCGCCCTGCCGACCGTATCCAGATAAGCCTGAACGGGCGTACGCACAAAAACCGCGACAGCCCCGCCGATAATGCCCGTAGCAACGATGACGACGATCATTTCAACCAGGCTAAACCCCCGTGCGCCCGGTGCAGGATTAAATTTGCGGCGCATATTTAGTCCGGTAACCCTGCAACACCACCGTCGTATTTTGCGGGCCGCTCACCGTCACGGTAATCAATAAGGCGTTGGCTTGACCCTGCGCGTCAGTGGCGGCAATACTGCCCAACGCAGTTGCGGCTACGCTTACGGTAGCGCTATAACTGGTCAAGGTTCCGATTGCGGTATTGGTGATATCAAGGATGGGGTTCATGCTAAACCCGTTGTAATCATCGACATGGTCAAACGGCGTCGCCGAGGCGTAACGGGTCTCACCGGCCTCAGGACCGATCGCGTTGACGGTCGCCGCACTCGTGCAGCCGGCTGCCCCCACCGCAGACGAGGTCGCTGTAGTCGCCTGGGGATCATCGGCATCGCAAAAGGTAAACGGCATCAGCGATACTTCCTCGAGCATGCCTTCGGCAATCGCGATCGCATTTTTACGGATCATGGGGTCGGTGCCGCTGCGGGTGGCCGTGTTGATCGCCAGCAGCACGCCGGCCACCGAGACACTGACGATGACAATAAAGACGATCAACTCGACCAGCGAAACGCCACCCATGCCGCGCTTGGTCAAACGCAATGTTCGAGTGCGCCGGGGAAAGTCCGGATTAGTTGTGCACATAACCGGTTTCAGGTTCGATGATAATGCTGCGGTTGATGTCGCCGGTGGCAGTGCTGTTGACGCTGATCGTCGTAGTCGCGGTCAATAAGACATTAGCCGCCGACCGCGGTCTGCCGAGGCTATCGAAGACAAAGGTAGTAGCCGGACTAATGGTCACCGCCGAAAACGCGACGCCACGCTGATCCTGTGCCGCCAAAGACAAGGCGGCCTTGGTCGTGGGATCAATGACAGCATAGCTGCCGACCCCACCACACGCAGCAACATAACAAGCCTGCAGGGTCGTTGCGGTGGTTGTCACATAGACCGACTTGCGCTGAGCGACTGCCGCCTTTTGCGCAAATGCGATCGCCCCATGCACCTGCTCATAGAAAGCGCGCGACTGAAAACCCTGCTGGTCGGCAAAACGGGGGATGGCTACTGCGGCAATAATACCTAAAACGACCATCGTGACGATGAGTTCGACTAGCGTAAAGCCTTTTGAATGCTGTCGGATACTCACCCCCTAGACCACAAAACTTATGCCATCAAAAAGTCCATTTACGTAACAATCAACGGCAAACAAATGTTGAAATCAGCAACCGCTCGTCGTCACGGTAACAACACCAGTCGTGCCATTGTAGGCCGCCTGGCAGGTTGCACTCCCACCGCTCGGACGCCATGTCGTTGCAGCCGGGGTTGTCAGATCCACAGTCACCCCTCTGCAAGCCGTAGCACTTTCGCAACTCATCGCAGCGGCAATACCGCCGACCACACCGGTCGGAATACCCGTTCCCGCATTGACCGCAACAGATGTTGCATCTGCAGTCGTTACGGTCGTCGCCGTCAATGTGCCCGTGGCAAAATAACGCGCCTGAATTGCGCCCACTGATGAACGCAACCCCCCTGCAATACCGTTAACAGCGGCAATGCGTGCGTCATTCGTTACGTTGATAAAACGCGGCAATGCCGTTGCTGCCAGAATACCAAGAATAACGATCACAACAACCAACTCAACAAGCGTAAAACCCTGTTGTTTCGCCTTTCTATATTTACGCAACGACATCACCTTCTTCCCTAAGAAATTATTAACAACCGCTCGTCGTTACGGTAACGACACCAGTCGTACCGTTGTAAGCAGCCTGACAAGTCGCGCTGCCACCACTCGGACGCCAAGTGGTCGCTGTTGCTGTAGTCAAATCCAGCGTTACACCGTTACACGCTGTCGCACTTTCGCAACCCATCGCAGCAGCAATCCCGCCCACCACACCAGTCGGAATGCCCGTTCCCGCATTGACCGCAACAGATGTTGCGTCTGCAGTCGTTACGGTCGTAGCCGTCAATGTGCCCGTCGCAAAATAACGCGCCTGAATTGTGCCAACGGATGAACGCAGCCCGCCTGCAATACCGTTAACAGCGGCAATACGTGCGTCATTTGTTACGTTGATAAAACGCGGCAATGCCGTTGCTGCCAAAACTCCCAAAATCACAATCACCACTACCAACTCAACCAGCGTAAAACCCTGTTGCTTTGCGTTCATAATGCCCCCGTAGAAAAAAATAAATTAAAACCG
Source organism: uncultured beta proteobacterium (assembly GCA_903913965.1). GTDB lineage: Bacteria > Pseudomonadota > Gammaproteobacteria > Burkholderiales > SG8-41 > PALSA-1004. The sequence goes on along the minus strand of CAIWNB010000239.1, from coordinate 2,062 downwards.
AAAAATCTGTTCGTCTTTGTTCAGCACGTTCTGTGCCAGACTTAACAACCAGACACCAACAAAGGACCAAACACCGGCGCCAGCGTCGCCGCCGCCGCTGCGGTATAGGTGTAACTACAATTCGCCGGGTCGTTGCCCAGCACCTGCATCGTCAACACCGCGCCCTGTGACGCGCCGCCGCCGCTGGTGGCATAGCCCTCCTGCGTTGAAAGGGTGATACCAGCCGCCAGAACGATGCCGTTGGTATCGGCCGTCGGATACTGATTGATGAGGGTGACGTTCTGCCCCTCCATCGAGAGATTAAATGGAAACGCCGTGCAGGAGATCGGCGTGACCGTCGCTAGGCAGGCGCCATGCGTAAGCGCGACCGCGCCCTTCATCGCGCCAAGCGCGCCGTTGAGTTTGGCGATCCGTGCCTGCGACTGCAGTGCCGAATAACGCGGCAAGGCGGTGGCGGCAAGCACGCCCAGAATAATGATCACCACCAATAACTCAATGAGCGTAAAACCGGTCTGCCTACTCTTCATCGCCGCTCCAGTTTTGTGACTTTTGCCACAAATTACTTTATTAAAAACAAATAAGCGTCTAATTTTCATCAACAATGTCGACTCTACAACGGAAGCCGCGGATTATAACCACATAAATCCGCACACTAAAACCACTGATACGGGCGCAGCGGCTTCAAACCGACCCCGGAAGGTGTTTTGCCACCGGTCGCTGGATCGCTGAGCATAGGAACAACGACAGCAAACCGCAGTTCCTTGAGGGTCGCTTCACCGGCTTTCAGATAAGCGTTGTTGTCAGGCACGTAGACAATTTGATGCTGCTGTGGCTCGTAATACCACTTACCCGAGCGCGGCTTCGCCGGATAGTCACCGGCGTAATTGGCCGGCGGTACCTCCAGCCACTTCATCGGGTTAGTTTTTTCGAGTTCGGCAACCTGCGCCTGCCGGTTGCTGAAAATGAGTTCGGTCATCTGAATCTGCAGACCCTTCCTCATTTGCTCGAGCAATAATTCCACCGCTGCGCGTTCGGCGCGTTCCTCGTAATAGAGCAGCCCTCGCCCCATCAACGTTACCAATACAGCGGCAACGCAGAGCAACAGTACGAGTTCAAGCAAACCAAAGCCGGCACTTCGCTTGAAAAGAACCGGGATCGTAGGCGCCTCACCAGCCAAGCCTCCGCGTGCTGGGAATCCCACAAACGAGACACTCATTTGGTCATATTCTTACCGAGATCCCACATCGGCAAGAACACACCGAGCGCCAGTATCAGCACCAGTATCCCCAGGCTGATAATCAAGATTGGTTCGATCTTGGAAGACAGGGTCTTCAGCTCGTATTCAACCTCGCGCTGATACAGCTCGGCGACTTCCAGCATCATGTCGTCGAGCGAACCCGATTCTTCGCCCACCGCCAGCATTTGCAGTACCACTGGGGTGAACACGCCGGAGGCGACCGCCGTGCGCAACACCGACTCGCCGCGCTCGACGCCTTCGCGCATTTTTTCGATTTTGCCGGCAATGAAATCGTTATCCACGGTTTGCGCCACCGTCGTCAGCGCCTGCACCACCGGCACACCACTGCTACTGGCCATCGCAAAACTACGCGCAAAGCGCGACAAGGTTGCCTTGGTAATGATTTCACCGGCAATCGGAAACTTGAGTTTGAGTTCATCCCATTTGAGTTTGCCAGTGGGCGTATGAGTCCAACTGTAAAACGAAAAATAAGCGGCGGCCGCAGCCACCAACATCGCCGGCCACCATACCACCATGAAATCAGAGAAGCCAATCAGTATGCGCGTCATCAACGGCAACTGAACCTTCATTCCGGCATAAACCTTGGCAAAGGCTGGAATCACAAACAGGTTGATGACGACGATCGCCACCGCCATCGTGGCAATGACGAAGCTCGGGTAACGCACCGCCGACTTCACCTGATTACGCATGAATTCCTCGAACTCGAGGTGGTGGAACATGCGTAGAAACACATCCTCGAGCTGGCCGGTCATTTCACCGACACGGATCATGTTGATGTAAAACGGCGTAAACACATCGGGCCGG
>CAIWNB010000238.1 GCA_903913965.1 uncultured beta proteobacterium | reverse complement strand
GGCGTCGTTTCCGAATCGTCCGGTGCGCATGCTGACCACCGTCTCTGCGGGCAGCGCGGTGGATACCTTGGGCCGCATCGTCGGGCAGAAATTATCCGAGGCGTGGAAGCAACAGATCGTCATCGACAACCGGCCGAGCGCCGGGGGTATTGTCGCCTCGCAAATTCTGGTCGATGCGACGCCCGACGGTCGCACGCTGATGATTCAATCGATTGGTCATGCCTCGAACGCTTCGCTCTATAGCAAGCTGCCCTACGATACCTTGCGTGATTTCGCCGGGGTCAGCATGGTTGCCGATGTGCCGAATGTCTTGCTGGTCACGCCGTCGCTGAATCTCAAATCGGTGAAGGACCTGATCGAGCTCGCGCGTTCCAAGCCGGGGCAGATCAACTTTGCCTCGGCCGGTATTGGCAGCGGCACGCACATGAATGGCGAGCAGTTCAAGCTCGCCACCAAACTCGACATCGTGCACATCCCTTATAAAGGTACGCCGGAGGCGATCAACGACACCATGTCGGGGCGTGTGCAGTTTTTCTTCTCGCCGATCACCGCTGCCGTGCCGCTGGTGAAGGCGGGCAAGATTACTGCGCTGGCGGTGAGCACGCTCAACCGCTCGCCGGTGTTGCCGGATGTGGCGACGGTGGCCGAGTCCGGTGTGCCCGGTTTTGAATTCAATCTGTGGATCGGCGTGCTGGCCCCAGCTCAAATCCCTAAGGCGTTGAAGGAATCAATGGCCGCTGAGTTCGCCCGCGTACTGGCCTTGCCCGACGTCAAAGAACGCATGCAAGGCTTAGGCGCGGTGCCTCATGCGCTGGCCACTGATAAATTCGACGCCTTCATCCGCGCTGAAGTCGAGAAGCTGGCGGCGGTCATCAAGGCCTCGGGTGCCCGCGCCAACTAGTTTTTTACGCTTGGCTAAAAACGGCGGCCTGCGGGTCGCCGTTTTTTATTGGCGCGGGGTTTTGTGCGGGCGACTTCTTGAGCGGTGATATGGCCGAACGCTTTGTGCGCCATACCGTGTCATCGGCGTTACGTCTGCAAGCGATCCTTGTTATTCTATGGCTTACGGCGCAGCAGAAAAGACGCCGATGACAGATCTGTCTTGTGAGGAATCGTAATGCGTATACCCGTAGAAAAATCCCTGTTCTTATTGATGGTCACCGCGTTGAGCGTGGCGCTCTCCGGCGTTGCCACCGCGCAGACCTACCCCGTGAAACCGATCCGCTGGTTGACGGGCGGCGGACCGGACGCCATGGCGCGCATACTCGGCCAACGCTTTAGCGAGGCCTGGGGCCAGCAGGTGTTGGTCGAGGAGCGCGGTGGCGGCGGTGGCATGTTGTCGGCCGAGGTGGTGGCGCGTGCCGCGCCCGATGGCTATACGCTGTTACTGGCCACCGGCACGCATACCATCAACCCGAATTTCTTCAAGCTGTCGTATGACATGGTGCGCGACTTCACGCCGGTGACGCTGATTGCGACGATACCGTTTGTGCTGACGGTGCATCCATCATTGCCGGTCAAGACCGTCAGCGAATTGATCGCGCTGGCGAAGGCGCGGCCGGCGGAATTGAATTACACCTCGGGTGGCAACGGATCACCGGGCCATTTGATCGCCGAGATGTTCAAGACCATGACTGGCGTCAATATCGTGCACGTGCCGTACAAAACCGTGGCGCAGGGGGTGACCGGCTTGATCGCTGGTCAGGCGCAGGTGATGTTCACGGTCGGGCCTTCGGCGGTGCCGCAGATACAGTCGGGGCGCATCCGCGGGATCGCCGTCACCACGCTCAAACGCAGCAAATCGCTGCCGGATCTGCCGACGGTGGCGGAATCGGGCTTGCCCGGCTTTGAAGCGCCGGCGTGGAACGGTGTGCTGGTGCCGACTGGCACGCCGCCGGCCATCATCAACAAGCTGCACGCCGAGATCATGAAGAATCTCAAGCAACAGGATTTTCTCGACAAGATCGCCGTGCTTGGCTTTGAGCCGGTGGGCAGCACGCCGGCCGAGTTTGGCGATTTCGTCAAAGCCGAACTGGCGAAGTGGGCGAAGGTCACGCGCGACTCCGGCGCGAAGGCCGAATAGGTGAGCGCTCTGGCTAGGCTCTGGTTGGTGAGCGTCTGCTTGTCGTTTGCCGTGGTGTTGCCGGCGACGGCGCAGACGGCGTGGCAGCCGCAGCGCCCGGTTGAAATCGTCACCGCCTCGGCGGCCGGTGGCAGCAACGACAAGGTGGCGCGCGTCATTCAGCGCAGCATGCAGGATGCGAAGCTGGTGGCGGTGCCGGTCAGCGTGTTGAACAAGCCCGGCGGCAACCAGACGCTGGCGCGCGTTTATCTGAACCAGCATCCGGGTGACGCGCATTATCTGGATATCGGCACTACCACGTTGATCAGCAATTACGTGATGGGCGTGTCGCCGCTGCGGCATACCGATTTCACGCCGATCGCCTTGCTGGTCAATGAATACACCACGTTTACGGTGCGCGCGGATTCGCCGATCCGCACGGTGGGCGATTTGCTCGCGCGTTTGAAGAAGGACCCCGAGGCGGTGTCGATTGGCGTCAGCAACCTTGGCGGTACCAGTCATATGACCGTGGCGGTCGCGGCCAAGGCGGCCGGAGTCGACCCAAAGCGCCTGAAGATCGTTGTTTTTAAATCGGCCTCTGAGGCCATCACCGCGGTACTGGGCGGGCATCTGACGCTGGTTTCCGGTTCGTTGCCGTCGGTCAATGCGGTGGTCACCGCCGGCAGTGCGCGCATCATCGCAACGAGTGCGCCGCGACGCATGAGCGGCGTGTTTGCATCGGTGCCGACGTTGCGCGAGAGCGGTGTGCCGACTGCCAATTCAAACTGGCGTGCGATCGTCGGCCCGCGCGGTCTGACGCCGGCGCAGGTTGCTTATTGGGAGGCGGTGTTTGCGCGTGCGGTGCAAAGCGACCTCTGGAAAAAGGCCATTGAAGAAGAATACTGGGAGGGCAATTTCATGGGTAGCCGCGATTTCGCCCGTTTTCTTGATAGCGAATATACGGAGTACCGGGCGATTCTGAGCGACCTCGGGCTGGCGCGACAGTAAGGCCGGTTTCGCCTCGCGGACTGCTGTCCGCGAATCGCGGTTGATTGGTGGGGGCACAGAGCGGTTTCCCCTGTTTTTTTCAACGTCGGCCATTTTGAATTTTGAGTGCGTGTAAAATCGCGGCCATCCATCATGGCAACCAAAACCACACGCGGTGCAAGGCGTCGCAGCTCTCCGGCCGATCAAATGCATTTGCCGCTCGATGAGACCGACATCCGGCACAATAACAAGCTGCTCGGCGTCTATCGCGATCACAATGCGCATCACGCGATTGTGGTCAAGATCGGCAAGACGCGTATTTCCTTTGTCGAGATGCGCAAGGGCCAGCTTGCTGTGTGCACGCTTGCGGACACCAAATTTTTCAGCGTGCGCGGCTTCGAGCGCATTGAATATCCGATTGAACGCGCAGTTGATAATTTCTTGAAACACGCAGGTGGTGTTTCCGATGCTGCACGCCGGGCGCTGCTGGCGGCCGCACGCGTCAAGAAGTCAGCACCCCCCGAACAATTGGAACTCGGCGCAGCCGCCGATCTTGGAGAGGATTTGATATGAAACCGGTAATGGGCGTGATAGGTCTGGGCATTATGGGTGGCGCCATGGCGGAAGTGTTGCTGGAAGCGGGCTACCAGGTCAGCGGCTTTGATCCGAAGCCGGCGGCATTACGCCGCCTCAAGAAGGCCGGTGGCACGGTGTTGTCATCAGCCGCGGCGGTGGCCGAACAGTCCGACGTGGTGATCGTCTCGCTGGCGACGGCGCGCGCGCTCTCCGTGGTGGTGGCTGAACTGGCGGCGGCGCGTCCCAAGCGCAAACCCATCATCATTGAAACCAGCACGCTGCCGATTGCCGACAAGGATGCTGCCGCTGCGGCGCTGGCGAACGCCGGCATGCGCACACTCGATTGTCCGATCAGTGGAACGGCCGTACGCCTCAAGCAGGGGGCATGGACTATCTTCGTCAGTGGCGACGCCGCCACTGCGCGCAAGACCAAAGATATTTTTGCCGAGTTCACCAGTAATGCGCCGTATGTCGGCGCGTTCGGTAACGGCATGCGCATGAAGTTCATTGCCAATCACATGGTGGCGATCCACAACGTCGCAGTGGCCGAATCGCTGACCTTTGCCCGCAAGATGGGGCTGGATGCACAGCAGGTCTGGGATTTGTTCGCCACCAGCCCGGTGATTGGCAATGGCGTTTTCAAGTTGCGCGGCAAATTCATGGTCGATCGTAATTACCTGCCGGCAACCATGAAGGTTGAGGTGTGGCAGAAAGACATGCAGGTGATTGGTGATATGGCCAAAGCGGTGAATTGTCCGACGCCGCTGTTTTCCGCCTGCGGCCCGATCTTCAATGCGGCGATGGCGCAGGGCCTCTCGCAACACGATACGGCTTCAGTGTGCGAGGTGCTCGATGCGATGGCGGGCGGCACCAAAAAGGCCAAGCGCAAACGTTGATTCGAGCGGCATCGGCAACGTAAACGGAGTTTTGGCGCGGTTGATCGTTTTAACTTGCCGCCGCTATAGCTGGCTGTGAACAGGCGATCGTAATAGCCGTGCTGGGAATTTCAGCAAGACGAGACGGACGTCAAAAAGGCAAATAGCAAACCTTGATCCCAGCTGAATCGGTAACGTGAAAATGAGGTTGCGCTCAAGCCCAGTCCAGTGAGGTGCGGGAGATGGCATCTATCCGTAGCCGACTGATTGAGGATACGCGCCGTTTTTATAAAAAAGCTGATTAATATTAGATACAAGTCGTCGAGCCTAACTGGTTAAGCGCCTATTTGCATTGCGTCGCAGTTCTGATTGAAAGCGGCGGGCAACCGGTGGCCACGTTGAGCGTGATGGCCCTGTTGGATTTTGCAGATAACATGCGCGCAGAATGTCTTTACAAAGATCAACATTCAATTATATTAATAATGATTAAAATGCCGCCAAGCGGCAATTGTTGGAGGTTCCCTCCGGCCGTGGCTTGACATGTAATCAACATCGCAGCAGTCGATACCTGAACAGCCAAATCGTTCCGGATTCTGTTGTCACTACCCCTGCACTGCCAAGGAGAAAAGCTTGAATCGTTTATTTGCGTTGGCCTTATTAGTGTTTTCTGCGATGGTACCCGGAGCGTCAATGGCGGCAGATGCCGCGGATTTTCTGGTTGGGACCTACGAAAACCACCTCTACGACAAAGGGGGCAAGAACGATTGGCATTATGTCGAGATCACTAAGGTGAATGCCACCCAAGTCCGGTGGACCAATCGTGCAAAGGCCACATGGACCCTGACGGTCGATCCCAAAGATAAAACCAAGGCCATGGTCGGCGCCGATAGTCCGTACTTCGCCCAGGGCTACAAGGTCGCTAATCTCACCTGGAATAATGCTTCTCAGATCATCAGCATCGAGGGACCTGGAAAAGAAAGCTACCAGCGGGCTCCTATTGTCCCCGAGACAAAGCCAGTAATTGCGCCGGCGCAGTCGGCAGCATCGATGGCATCGGGGGATGCTTCGGCTAAGCCAGCCCCAAAACACAAAAAAACCAAGCCTGAAACAGCATCCGCCGAGTGTTCGGCCGCCAGCTGTTAACGCCAGGAAGCGCGTCCGCTACGTTCTGTTTTGGAGGGGGCAATGCCCCTCCTCGGCGTTGCCGCAAACATTAGTGCAAATATGAGTGCGTCGCGATTTCTATTAGCCATTAAGTTAAATTCTGGCGTAGAGGCTTGCTGGACAGCGATTAAATTGCTGGCAGTCGTCCTTGTTCTTTGCCGAGCTCCCAATGCTTGGCTGCATTTGCTTGAAGAAGCTCTTCAGGGGCGTTCGATATTCGAGGTCAGCGCAATAATTTATTTATTGACCTTCATATTCGCAATCAGCAGTTTTTTCATAACATCTTTTTTGAGTAGCCCCTTGGTTAGGGTCTCGCTAGTTGCTTTGACAATGATCCCTTATGGTCTGGATCAGATATACACAAAAATTACCGGACATCATCTCAACCACCTCTATATGCGCCTGCTATGGGTGGAACGCAGTGCCGTACGGGATGGCTATGAATTTTACTTGCCGCTTATCCTGGAAACCTGTGTCTGGTTGATTCCGCTGACGCTCATACTCATGCTGCCACCGCCCAAAGCGGTGTCTCTGGGTATGAAAGGAGGCGCCTTGTCTGGCGCCGCTCTGTTACTGACGTTTGGCGTGATCTCCAATGATCAAAGAGTGATTAGTGCCTTTCCTCCGCCTTTTGTTTTTCCTGTGGCTATCGGAAAAATTCTGACAGACACGGGCCCGGCAAAAAATATTTCGGGAGAGGTGCTGCAGTCGCCGGACATGACGACCCCGGTGAGGCACATCGTCTTGATTGTTGACGAGAGCGTGCGGGGTGATGTTCTGCAATTGAATCGGCCGGATCTGGACAACACGCCCTATCTGGTAACCCAAAAGCTGATCAATTATGGCGTCGCCGTATCCGGTGCAAATTGTTCGTTCGCCTCCCGTGTGATGTTGCGCTTTGGGTTGCGCAGGTCTGATTTTGGCGATTCCGGAATCAAGGATATTTATAACCGGCCGTCTGTCTGGAAGTACGCTACGAGTGCTGGATATCGCACAACGATCATAGAAGGACGAGAAGGACAGCGGGTGTTTTATATGCAGGGCAATGAGGCGCGATTTATTAATAATTATGTTGAAGTATCTGAATCCGCGCCGAATTACCGTGACGTAATGATCGCCGCCCGGCTGAAGAAAGAGCTGCAGGACCCAAGGCCCTCATTCATTCTCGTCAACAAGTTCGGCACGCATTATCCGTATGAGACGGCTTACCCTCCCGTATACGATGGCGCGCACAAAAAGATGGTTACCAAAAGGGAGGGGGTAAACGGAAAATTCAGGGATCGAAACGAACTCGAAGATCAGGCGGAATTCGCACGCGAGAGGGACGAGTTGCGGGTGGCTTATGGCAATGCATTGCACTGGAGTGTGGATGGATTTTTCAACAAACTCCTGGAAGGCATGGATCTTCGTAACGTCCTAATTATCTATACCTCTGATCACGGGCAGAGCCTTATGGATGGCGGGCAACGCCTCTCCCACTGCAGCGATGGCATCGCGCAGGTCGGTGAAGGCTTGGTGCCGCTCCTTGCCACGACAGGCGTTCCCGAAATCAATGCTGCGTTAACCAAGGCGGCGGCCCTGGGGAAAAATCAGTACTCTCATTTTGAAATATTTCCAACACTGCTGCGTTCTATGGGCTACCAGAAGAATTGGGTGGCAGCAGAGTATGGCGGTAGTCTTTTCGATAGCCCGACCGCTGGTGCGCGGCAGTTTCTCGCAACAGGGCATTCGGGTTGGAGTAGTTGGATCGACAGCCATACGTGGAGAACCGTCGACTAGCTGCAGAGCTGAAGCCGACGTCCGTCGTTAACTAGGAAACGGATTTAACGTTTTTTCTTTGCTGCTTTTTCCAGCTTTTCGATCTCCGGTAGCATTGCGCTGATGGCGTGAAACGCGTCGAGTGAAGCCGGCCCGCCGCAATACAAAAATGAATGCAGGCAAAGTTCGCTTAGCTCTGTTTTGCTAATGCCGTTGCGGATGGCGCCGCG
>CAIWNB010000237.1 GCA_903913965.1 uncultured beta proteobacterium | reverse complement strand
GGCTTGCTGCCGGGCCAGCATCTGACCGAGCGTATGCAAACGGGGCTGCGTGAAGTGGCGCGCAGAACCGGCCAGACGCACGCAGAAATGATTGCGAAACGAGTGGCTGATATTCCGGCTGGTCGCGTCGGCGATCCGTTTGAGTTCGGTGAGGCGTGCGCTTTTCTCTGTTCGGCGCATAGCGGCTACATCGTCGGGCAGAATTTATTGCTCGACGGCGGTCGCTTTAATTCGACCCTCGGCTAGTGCCGGAATACCGCCGGGCTGCGCGCTCAGGGTTTGAGCGAAAAGCCGAGGCCGGCGGTTGCCGGCACCAGCAAGGTGCCGTTGCAGAACTCGGGGTGGGTCGCAAAGCGCGCCTTGATGGCGCCGTGTGCGCCGTGCACTTCCAGCATGCCGCCATGGGCGTGGCCTGCCATCACCGGTAGATTCGCGGCTTCAAAGCCACCGGCGCCGGTGACCGGCACACCGTGCGCTTCAGCCAGCGCGAGTATCCGCAGCATGTTCGTGATGCCGCCGCAGAACGCCGCATTCGGTTGCAGGATGTCGAGTGCGCCGGCCGCCAGCACGTCGCGAAACCACGTCACCGACTGGATCATCTGGCCAGAGGCGAGCGGGATGGCGCTTGCACGCCGCAGTTCGGCGAGCGCGCGGATATCGTTACCGCGCAGGGGTTCCTCAAAGAACGCAATATCGCAATCGGCCACCAGCGCCGTCAGGCGCCTGGCCTCGGCCACGCTATACGCACAGTTCGCATCGAGCATCAGCGCAGCCTCACCGATGGCTCGCCGCACGGCGCGGATACGTTGCGCGTCTTCGGCGAGACTGCGACCCGCACCGACCAGAATTTTTACGCCATGGAAACCCGCGGCGAGTGCCTCGACACAGGCGGCTATGAGTTCGCTTTCCGTGAAGCCCGGTAAACCGACCGTGGCATAGGCCGGCACGGCGTTGCGTGCACCGCCGATCAAACGTGCCACCGGCTGGCCGAGCGCCTTGCCCTTGAGATCCCAGAGGGCCAGATCAAGGGCGGAGAGTGCGGAGACAAATACGCCGGTCGAGGCGCGCGGATTGAATTTGCGCGTCAGGGTGGCGGTGGCCGCTTCGATATCGAGTGCCGCCGTACCCTGGAGTGTGGCGGCGATGGCGCCGTTCAAGAGGTGCGCCACCTGATCAGCAAGAAAGCGGCCGGTCATGCCTACGCCTTCGAGGCCGTCGGCGGTGATGACGCGACAGCGCACAAAGGTCAGGGTTTCCTGCCCCGCATAGGCCTCGGCCGCACGCTGTGGCTTGATCTGCTCGACGCAGGCCTCGACGCCGGTGATTTTCATGACGCCGATGCCGGCCGGTGTGCGCGCAAAAACGAACGGACCTGGCGAATCGCCAGCGGGATGCGCTCCTTCGGTTCCTTCCATGGATAAATGCTGGTTTCCGAGTTCGGGGCCAGCATCACGGTTTCCATCGCCACCGCGTACGGATGCGAGGGGATGTCGTCGGGCAGCACCAGCAGCGGGGTCTTGCACTCGCGTACAAAGTCGCGCGTAACAGTGAAGACGAAGTCCGCGTTGCTGCGATACATCCTGGTGATAAATTGATCAACCAACTCGGCGGTAAGTTCGGGGTGGCGTTTGAGTATCTCCGGCGCCCAGGTGCGTGAGTTGTTGTCGTAGAACAGATCACGTGCTTCCGGGCGCGAGCCGACCGGTTGCGCCAGCACGGCGGCGACTACGCGCCCGGGGGCGCGTTTGAGCAGGTTCCAGATCATCGGCCCGCCTATGCAAAAGCCCATGACCATAAATTTGTTGATGCCCAGATGATCCATCAGACCGAGGTGGTCGTCGGTGAATGCATCCCAGGGGCGATCAGCTTCCAGCGGGCCGCTCGAAGCGCCGCCGACCGCGGTGCGCAGATCGGCGCTGATGCAGCGATACTCGTCGCGGTATTCGGTCATCGGATTGATCGGCGAACTCGTCGACAGATTGGCGATGGTTGAATTGAGACCACCGCCCGGAATGATCAACAGCGGAAAGCCGCTGCCGGCTTCTTCGTAATGAATGCGGACACTGCCTTTTTCGTAGAGCGGCATGCTTTTCTCCTTGCGTGGTGTGTTGGTATGGATGGGGCTGCCGCGCGGGATCGGCCCGCTGCAGCGTGCGGCCGGAAGATTGCACGGGCGCTGGCGTCGAGTCAAATCTCGATGGCACGAGGCGCGCCGGATGGCGTTTAGCAGATGAGGCAGGATTTGTTAGAATCGCCGCGCTATTCAACCTGACTGGGAGGCGGGCGATGAGAAAATTTTTAAGTACGTTGGTGATTGCCGCGGCGCTGTTGAGCGTGCCGCAGTTAGTGTCGGCGCAAGCGCAGAAACCCGGGCCGATGCCCGAAGGCAAAGGCAAGGTGCTGGTCGAGGCGGTGTGTGGCGCCTGCCATGCAACGTCGTTGATACAGAACAGCTCGGGGTATACGCGTGATCACTGGAAGTCGCTGACCGCGATGATGATCGACCTGTCCAAACAGCCGGACACGCAGAATGAAATTCTTGATTACCTGACGACGAATTTTCCGCCCAACACCAACCGGGCAGCCAAAGCGGTGCCGGGAACCTTCGAAGTTAAATTTACTGAATGGGTGCTGCCGCAGTTGGGACAGCGCAGCCGTGATCCCGTGCAGCATCCGGATGGCTCGATCTGGTACGCCGGCCAGTTTGGCAATTTGATCGGACGCCTTGATCCGGTCACCGGTCAGGCCAGGGAATACACCTTGCCGCCCAACGCGCTACCGCACACCGTGATCCTCGACAACGAGGGCAACCCGTGGTTCTCCGGCAACAAGAACGGCACCATCGGCAAACTCGATCCGGTCAGCGGCAAAACCACGACCTACAAGATGCCTGATCCGACTTCTGATCCGCATACCCTGGCCTTCGACAAACACGGCATGTTGTTCTTCAGCTTTCAGGCCTCGAACATGATCGGTCGCCTCAATCCGAAGACCGGTGAGGTCAAGGTGGTGAATGCGCCGTCACCGAAGTCGCAGCCCTATGACGTGCACATCGATGCCGAAGGCACGCCATGGATCTCGTGCAACGGCCGGCCCTGTTTGCTGAAACTGAATCCGCAGACCATGGATGTCACCGAGATTCCGCTGCCGCTGCCGGGTACCACGGTGCGTCGTTTCAGCATCGCACCCGATGGCATCATCTGGTATGTGAATTCCGGGCGTGGTCAGCTTGGTCGCTACAATCCGAAGAATGGTGAGGTCAAAGAATGGGCGTCGCCGTCGGGCCCGCGTTCGCATCCTTATGGTATTGCGTATCTGGATGGCGCGATCTGGTACAACGAGTCGGGCGTGCGTCCCGACATGCTGGTGCGCTTTGATATTGCCAAAGAATCGTTCCAGAGCTGGCCGATTTCATCCGGTGGTGTCTATTCGGGCATTCTGCGCAATGCACGCACGACGCGTGAGGGTGGCTTGTTGATCCACCAGACCGCGACCAACCGTGTCATTCTCGTGACGCCGGTGCGCCGCGTAGCCGCCGCACAGTAATTGAAATAGACTGATCGAACGCGCCCCTGAATTCAGGGGCGCTTTTTTTTGCGCCACCGGCACGGCGCGTGGCCGGCCTACTTATAGGATTTTTTCAGGATATCGACCAGCGGCACGCCGTTGTCGATGTCCGCCTTGCGTTTGCTGTCGCCCCCGTCGATCTTGCGCGCGACCTCCAATACGGCGGCGGCCTGCGCGTAAGGAATGAAGGCGATACCCGCTTCGTCAGCGCAGACCAGATCGCCCGCCCGCACCGCCACGCCGCCGATTTCCACGCTGCCGTTGATCTCCACGGTTTGCATACGCCATTTGCCGGTGATCGGCGTGAAGCCGCGGCACCACACGGGCCAGTCCATTTGTCGGTACTGATCAGGGTCGCGCAGCGTGCCATCGACGATGGCGCCGATACAACCTTCGCGCCGGGATGGCGTGGCCGATTGACCACCCATGTTCGAGCAGCCCATCACGCCCTGCATCACCAGCACGTCGCCTGCGGTAGCCAGATTGTGTGCCTCGGTCTCGCCCTGACCGCTGGTTTTGTCGATGGCGGCTTTGTGTATCTGCGTGCCGTGGTGGATGTTGCGCACCGTAAGGGCGGGGCCGACGATACGCTTGCCGCGATTGACTGGCGGCAGTTCAAACGCCGGCACGATGCCAACGATGCCGAGTTCATCCATGGCGTCGGAAATGTTGCCGGTGAGATCGACCAGCGCCTTGAAACCCTCGATGATGCCGGGAGCCAGTGGTGGCAGCGCAAGCAGGCGGATGGCGTCGCGTGGTAATTTGCCCAAGGTTTGTTGGTCCGACATGGTGTTGGCATCCGTGACTTGAAAGGCCTTGATTATAGAAGCCTCGGCGCAGCGCGGTGACGGCCTGCACGCTGGTCTGCACACCAATGTTCCGCTAACATGGCAGGATTCCCGGAGGAGACCGACGAATGAACTTGCAGCTTTTTTACGCGCCGCAAACTTGCGCCACCGTACCCTACATCACGCTCAATGAAGCGGGGGCGGATTTCAGCGTGATCGACATGAATTCGCGCCGCGGCCAGCTGATGTCGCCGGAATTTCTCAAACTCAATCCCAAGCACAAGGTGCCCGTGCTGGTGATCGACGGCGAGCCGCTGACAGAAAACGTCGCCATCCAGATCTGGATCGCACGCCACTTTCCGCAGGCGAAATTATTGACCGCCGATCCGCGCACAGAGATCAAGGTCATTTCGTTTCTGGCGTGGTGCGCCTCGGGCATCCATCCGCATCTCACGCCCAATGCGCGGCCCGGTAATTATTGCGATCTGCCGGGGTCGGAAGAATCGGTCAAGCGGGTGGCCAACGTCATGTTGTTCGAAGACTTGCGGATTGCCGATGAAATGCTGGCCGGCCGCGAGTGGTTGTTCGAGCACTTCACCGCTGCCGATGCGTATTTTTTCTGGTGTTTCCGGCGGGCCATTTCATTCGGTCTTGACGTCGCACGCTACACGCATTGCCACGCGCATCTCGAACGCATGCAGGGGCGCGCCAGTGTGCAACGCCTGATTGCGCACGAGAAACAGGTGATGGCGGCGTTTGCCGCCGCCGCATAACGACAGGGTATGCGCGGCGCACTGCGCCCGGCATACCCAACATACCGACAGGCCCAACACGCAGGTCCTAACAGGAGGCATCATGGCGGAACGACAGGCAATGCACGCGGGTGAGGCAGTCGCAGAGGCCTTGCACGCTGAAGGCGTGGAGTGCATCTACAGCGTGCCGGGTTCACACATCCATCCGATCTACGACGGCATCAGTCGTATCAAACCGATGCGCTTCGTGACCTGCAAAATGGAGCCGAATACTTCGCTGATGGCCGATGCATACGGGCGCCTCACCGGCAAGCCCGGCGTTTGTCTGGTCACGGCGGGGCCCGGTGGTGTCAACTCGATGGCTGGTGTGGCGCAGGCCTACGGCGCGGCTTCGCCGATGGTGCATATCGGCGGCGCGGTGCCGCTGAAAGCGGATATGGAAGCCTTCCACGGCGTCGATAATCCGGCCTTCGTTAACGAGATGTTCAAACACATCACCAAGTGGAGTGCGCGTGTCGAGCGCATCGAGGATATCCCCGAGGTAATGGCGAAAGCGTTTCATATTGCGCGTAGCGGTCGTCCGGGCCCCGTGCACGTTGAGTTGCCACGCGAGTCTGACGAAAGTGAATACGTTCTGCAGCAGGAAAAAGTCGTGTTGCCGGAATACAAACGCCTGCCGACCGTAGTGCATCAGCCGGTTGCGGCGGATGTTGCACGTTTTGCGCAGCGGCTAAAGGCGGCGAAGTCGCCGGTGATCGCTGCCGGCAAGGGTGTGATCCGGCAGGGCGCGCTGGCCGGGATCATCGCGCTCGCCGAGAAGTTACAGGCGCCGGTGATTAATGCGCAGGATGCCATCGGTGTGATCGCCGAGAGTCACCCCTTGTTCGCCGGTTACTTTAAGACCGGTCGTAGTCATCCAGCCTGCGATGAGGCGATGAAGAATGCGGACCTGGTCATCGGTATCGGCTTGCGTGCGGGCACCGCCGAGATGACCGAACTCAATTCGGTGACCCGGGCGCCGCAAATCCTGATCGGTTTTGATGATGTGCAGGAGTCGCGTTATCGCGGCGACGATCAGCGCGTCGCTGATCCCAAGTTATTTGTCGATGCGCTGCTCGCCGAACTGGGCGACTTCCACAAGCCCGCCGACACCGCGCTGGTTAATCGACTGGCCAGGGTCAAGGCGGACACACGGGCCAAGCTCGCGGCGTTGAACGATGCCAATCGCGGCAACAAACCGATCTATCCCGGCCTGGTGATGGAGGCGATGAACGCGGTGCTCGACGACCGCGCGGTGGTGGCCAGTGACGTCGGGCTCTGTCAGATGTGGGCGCGCCAATATCGCAACATTGCGACGCCTGAGTCTTTCATGCAGTCGGGCGTCTGGAATGCGATGAGCTTCGCGCTGCCGACAGCGATTGTTGCCAAACTGGAGTATCCGCAGCGTGATGTCGTGGCGCTGGCAGGGGACGGCGCTTTTCTGATGACTATCGGTGATCTGCCGACGGCCGCTGAATACGGCGCCAATATCCTGATGGTGGTGCACAACAACAGCACCTATGGCCAGACCTATATGCAGCAGACCAATATTTACGGCCACACCTTCGGCACCACCTTCACCAGCCCGAACTTCGCGCAATACGCGGAGGCCAGCGGTTGCAAGGGCATACGCGTCACCGACGCCAAGGATCTCGCCGATGCCATGCGTGCCGGCAAGGCGGCGACGAAGACGCAGCCCGTGCTGGTCGAGGTGATGGTCTCCAGCGAAAACAATCCGAAACTTTAAACCTGCATCACAACGCGGCGACGGCCCCCCGTTGCCACCAACCGGAAGAACCAAGATGAGCACAGGCGTAACCAAAGACGTAACCGCGACACTGGCGCAATTTGCCGCCAACCTCAAAATTGAAGACATCCCGGAGCGCGTGCGCGAGAACTGCCGCGTCCTGCTGCTTGATACCCTGGCCTGTGCGGTGGCCGGTCATCTGGGCGAAGAGACCGCGCAGATCGCCGCGATGGCCGGTGCGCTGGGGCACTCCGAAGACGTCAGCATCATTGGCGGCGGGCGCTCGACGCTGGCGGGCACCACGCTGCTCAATGGTTTTCTGATCACTGCGGTGACCATGTGCGATGTGCATCGTTCGACGCTCACGCATATCAGTCCCGAGGTGGTGCCGCCGGCACTGGCGATTGCTGAACGCGACGGCTTGTCGGGGCGTGATCTGCTGGTGGCGATGGTCGCCGGTTGCGAAGTTGCCACGCGCATCGGTCTGGGGCTTGATTTCCCCGAGTTTCGCAAACGCGGCTGGCATGGTCCTGGTGTGTTCGGGTTGTTTGGTTCGGCGGCGGCGGTCGGGCGCCTGCGTAATTTCGATGCCGAAACGATGGCGCGTACTTTCGGTCTGGCCGGCAGCCAATCGGCCGGCACCTTTGCGGCCTGGGGCACACCGACGGTGAAATTTCACCAGTGTCGCGGTGCGTTGTCGGGATTGATGGCGGCGCTGCTGGCGGAACAAAAGTTTGTCGCGACCAAAGAATTTCTCACCGCACCGGATGGCGGCCTGTTCACCACGTATACGAACGGTGGGCGTCCGCAGGATAGTGTGGCGGCGCTGGGTCAGCGTTGGGAAATGGAAAACATTGCGCTGCGCTTGTGGCCCTCGGCTTCGACCATCCAGGGCATGATTACCGCCATGTTTGATCTGGTCGAAAAACATCAACTCAAGCCCGCCGACGTGCGCAAGATCCGCGTCGCGATGGGCAAGACGGCGGTTGATTTGCACGGCATCTTCCCGCGCTACAAGGCGAAGTTCGAAGCGTTGCTGTCGACGCACTATGCGGCGGCGGCGATTTTGCATGATCGCAATTTGTCGCTCGAACAATTCGAGCCAAATCGTTACGACGATCCGGTGTTGCGCAAATTCTCTGCTGATCAGGTTGAAGTGGTGGCCGACGCCTCGCTCTCCGGCGTGCAAGCGATCGTCGAAGTGGAAACCACCGACGGCCGTAAATTGTCCGAACGTTGCGAGCATCCGCTGGGTTCGCCCGAGCGGCCGTTGACGCGCGCGCAGGTGGAAGCCAAGTTCCGGTTGTATGCCAAAGCCCGTCTGCCCGCCGAGCGCATCGAAAAAGTGGTGGCGGCGGTCGGCACGCTGGAAGACTTTGCATCGGTGGCCGAGTTGATGACGCTGTTGCGCGCCTGATCGATACCTTAAGAAAAACGGTGGCAAGGGAATGAGTATGTTTATCGCCGACGCACAGGCGCATATCTGGGCGCCTAATTCACCGCAGCGTCCGTGGGTGGCGGGGCGTGAGCCGCATCGCAAGACGGCGTTGGGTGCGGAAGAATTGCTCGGTTTGATGGACGAGGCGGGCGTCAGTCGCTGTGTATTGATCCCGCCGTCGTGGGATGCTGATCGCAATGATCTGGTGCTGGCGGCGGCGCAGCGCTATCCGCAGCGTTTCGCCGCGATGGGGCGTTTTGATCTGGATGCACCGGATGCCGCCGAACGGGTGGCGACGTGGTGCGAGCAGCCGGGCATGCGTGGTTTTCGCATTAGCTTTAGTTTGCCGCGCTGGGCCGAGGCGCTTGAAGCCTCGCGCGTCGACTGGCTGTGGCGTGCGGCGGAAAAAGCGCAGGTGCGCATCGCCTTGATGGTGAGTCAGGCGCAGTTGCCGCTGGTGGGCGCGGTGGCGGCGCGCTTCCCGGGACTACGGCTGGTGATTTGTCATCTGGCGCTACCCACCGAAGACAAGGATGAGGTGGCGTTTCGTGACTTCGATCGCATATTGCCGCTGGCCAAGCGGCCCAATGTGATGGTCAAGGTCAGCGCGTTGCCGGCGTATACCAGCGCGCCCTATCCGTTTTTGCCCTTGCTGCCGTATGTGCAAAAAATCTATGACGCGTTCGGGCCGCGTCGCATGTTTTGGGGGACCGATCTGGCGCGTATGCCGTGCAGCTATCAACAGGCGATTCGTTTTTTTACCACTGAAATTCCATGGTTTAGCGAAGAAGATAAAGAATGGATCATGGGACGTGGTTTTTGCGAGTGGCTGGACTGGCCGATCACGTCATGAAGGTGCGGCGGCGCGTGTCCTGAGCGTGGTGCGGGTGTTTGAATGTTGGGGAAGAGAGGTTAGACGCAGGGGTTAGACGCAGCGGGCAGTCATTGCAGTACCCGGCGCACAGGCCGGCAAAACCAAAAAAATATCCAAACTCGGGGGAGGCTCGGATGAAACTCAAAGCGTTGGGGGCAACAGTCTTTGTCTTGCATTGCGTGGGAGTGACGGCAGCGTGCGCGCAGGCGTATCCGGCGAAGTCCATACGGTTTATCACGGTAGGCGCGGATGACGCATTGCCCCGTTTGCTGGCGCGCGAACTGGTGCCCGTGCTGGGGCAGCAGGTGTATGTCGAAGATCATCCGGGCGCCAGCGGCACGATTGGTGCCGAGGTGGGGGCGCGGGCACCGGCGGATGGTTATCATTTTCTGATTTCCACCGGCAGCCTTGCGGTGACGCCGTATTTTTATAAATTGAACTACGACATTCTGCGCGATTTCGAACACGTCTCGTTACTGGCCACCACGGCGTTCGTATTGCTTGCGCATCCTTCGCTGCCGGTGACCAAACTCGCCGATTTGGTGAGCATGGCGCGCAGCAAGCCCGGGCAGCTTAATTACGCATCAACGAGCGCGGGTTCCGGCCCCATGCTCACCGGTGAGCTGTTCATGGCGAGCGCCAAGCTGAAGGTGGTGCATGTGCCGTATAAATCGATCATCGCCGCCATGACTGACATGGTGGCGGGGCAGGTGCATCTGAGTTCGGTGGTAACACCCTCTGCGGTGGCGCAAGTCCGCGCCGGTCGGGCCCGCGCGCTGGCGGTGTCGACCGCCCAACGCGTCGGTGTGCTGCCCGAAGTGCCGACCTATGCCGAGCAGGGTTATCCGCAGGTGGTGACTACCGCGTGGTACGGGTTATCGGCACCGGCGAAAACACCGGCCGCGATTGTGGCGCGGATGAACACGGTGATCGTCAACACGCTGGCCTCGGCTGCGGTGCGTGAACGCATCGCCTCGTTTGCGCTCGACCCCGCCGGGAATACGCCGGCTGAATTCACCAGCTTTATCAAGGCCGACCTGGCGAAGTGGGGCGAGGCGGTCAAAGTGGCGAATGTGTCGACCAATTAATTACGCGGCGCTGATCGCCACGCTGGCCTGTCTTGGCGTGAGTCTTGTCACGTGTCTGTGTACATATCAGGCGGCATACGCGCAGGGCACTCACGAGCGGCCGCTACGCTATATCGTGCCCGGTTCACCGGGTAGCGGCGCCGACGTGCTGGGGCGCATCCTGGGCGGTGGATTGGCGGTGCGACTGGGGCAGCAGGTCGTGGTGGAAAACCGTAGCGGTGCCGGCGGCAACATCGGCGCCGAAATCGCGGCGAAGGCGGTTGCCGATGGCAACACGGTGCTGCAAATCAGCATGACGCATGCGCTCAATGTGACGCTGTATACGAAGCTTGGTTATGACCTGATGCGCGATTTTGCGCCGGTCACGCAAATCGCCACTTCGCCCTCGATGCTGGTGGTGCACCCGTCGCTACCGGTGCGTACGGTGGGCGATCTCATCAAGCTCGCCAAGGCCCGCCGCGGTGCGATTAACTATGCGTCGGCGGGGACCGGTACGCCGACATTTCTCGCCGCCGAGTTATTCAAAGGACAGGCCGGGGTTGAGATGGTGCACGTGCCTTACAAGGGCGGCGGCGAGGCGATGACCTCGGTGATCTCCGGCGAGACCTCGGTGTATTTTGCGGCGGCCGGCATCGTGCTGCCCTCTGTGGGTCAGGGACGTTTGCGCGCTGTGGCGGTGACAACGCGCAAGCGCCTGCCCATGCTGCCGCAACTACCGACGATTGCCGAGTCAGGTTTGCCGCAGTATCAGTCGGGCAATTGGTATGGTCTGCTGGTGCCGATGAAGACGCCGCGCGAGACGGTGTTGCGTTTGCGCGAGCAGGTGGTGGCGGCGCTGGGCGACGAGGCGGTGAAACAGCGGCTGGCCGGAATTGCCTATGTGCCGGTGGGGGATCGCAGCGAGGAGTTCGCGTTGTTCATCAAGGCTGAGATTGCCGAGCTGGGTAAACTCGTCCAACAGTTTCATTTGAGCGCGGATTAAACATCGAATACGGCCATCGATCCGGTGGCGTTGAAAGGGGTTATTGTGAACAGAAAGATACTTATCATCGCTGCCATGTCGTTGCTGGCTGCGCAATCGGCGCCGGCCACGGCCGCCGCCCTGGCGGCGAAGGATTATCCGAGCAAATTCATCCGCATCGTGGTGCCGTATGGCCCTGGTGCCGGCCCCGATGTGGTGGGGCGCATCATTGCTGAAAAACTCGGTCCGGTGCTCGGCACCAATATCGTTTTTGAAAATCGCGGCGGTGGCGGAGGCATGCTCGGCACCGAGATCGTCGCCAAGAGCGCGCCTGATGGCTACACGCTGCTCTTGCAGACGGCGGCGTACGCAACCTATCCGTATTTCTTCAAGAACGTGCCTTACGATTCAGCGAAGGATCTGATTCCGGTCACGCTTGCCGCGCGCAATGTCGGCTATGTGCTGGTGGTGAACCCCAGTCTGCCTGCGCGCACTGTAGGCGAGCTGGTGGCGCTGGCGAAAGCCAATCCGTCGAAACTCAACTACGGCACTGCAGGTGTCGGTAGCGTCATGCAGATGGCGGCTGAATTGTTTGCGCATATGACGGCGATCAAGCTCATGCCGGTGCATTACACCGGTGTGCCGGCGGCGCTGAGCGACACCATCTCCGGGCAGATTGAGATGGGTTTCCCGGCGGCCCCCTCGGCGCTGCCGTTCACGCAGGCCGGCCGATTGCGCGTGCTGGCGATTACTGCGGAA
Source organism: uncultured beta proteobacterium (assembly GCA_903913965.1). Taxonomy (GTDB): domain Bacteria; phylum Pseudomonadota; class Gammaproteobacteria; order Burkholderiales; family SG8-41; genus PALSA-1004. The sequence continues at coordinate 900 of CAIWNB010000237.1, read as the reverse complement.
AAACGCTGGAACAAAATGCCTGATACGCCGACGCTCGCCGAGGCCGGGGTCAAGGGCTACAAATACATCGGTTGGTATGGGTTCTGGTTTGCCGCCGGCACACCGCCTGAATACGTCGCGCGTATCCAGAGCGAAGTGGCGCGCGCGGTACGCGAACCTGCGGTCAAGCAGAAGCTTGAGGAGCAGGGGCTGGAGGGCGTGGGATCGACGCCGCAGGAGCTGGCCAAAATCATCGAAGAAGAATTCGCGCTGAACAAGAAGCTCACCGCCGCCATGGGGATACAGCCGCAGTAACGGCGGCGCTCAGGCCCGTGTGCTGTGGATGAAGGACAGCGTTTCTTCGGCGCAGCGATCGGCATCGCTGGCGGCGACATGATAGGAGTCTCCCGGCAGCACCAGCAGTCTGGAGTCTGGAATCATTTGCTGCCAGCCACGCGTCGTTTCTACCGAGCCCAGTGCGCTGCCTTCGGTGGTGATGACCAGGGTCGGACATTGGATGTGCGGCAGATCGGCGGTGATGTCGGCCTTCGGTATGTTGCGGACGAAACAGATCTGGCTCGACACCGGTGTTTTTGCCATCTGTTTGATCCACCACTCGACGCCGGCGGCGGGGAAGCCGCTGCCCAGGCGGCCCGCCATCGAACGCCGCGCCCAGGCTTCGATGCCGACCTCTTCGATTTCGGCGGTCAATGACTCAACGCGGGCCGCCACGTCGTAGACCGGCGGCGGCGTGCCGATCACGGTGAGTGTGCTGACGCGTTGCGGGAAGCGTGCGGCAAAACGCCGTGCGATGAAGCCGGCGATTTTGGCGCCGACCAGATGAAAGCGTTCGATCCCCAGTGCATCCATCAGGCCGATGAAGTCGTCGATGACGACATCAATGGTCCACGGAAAGTCGCG
>CAIWNB010000236.1 GCA_903913965.1 uncultured beta proteobacterium | reverse complement strand
CATTGCCGAACTGATGAAACGCATGACGCTGCGCGAAAAACCGGAGTTCACGCAACTGCATCCGGTCAAATGGCCGTGCGTGATTGAAGTCACGACGAAGAGCGGCGGCACAGTCAGCGCCTCGGTTGAATACTTCAAGGGTCATGCGAAGAACCCCTTGTCGGACACTGAGGTCGAGCACAAATTTCGCGAGCTGGCGGGCGACCGTCTGGCGGCGGGGCAGGCCGACCGCATCATCGAGACGGTATGGAAGCTCGACCAACTGCCGGACATTGCGCAGTTGATCGATTTGATGGCGTTCAAGGGGGCGGCATGAGAATCACCGCAATCCGCCAGGCGATTGCGCCGCTTAACTCGGCGATCAGCAACGCCTATATTGATTTCAGCAAGATGACGGCGAGCGTTGTGGCCGTAGTCACTGACGTCAAACGCGATGGCAAATTTGTCACTGGTTATGGTTTTAATTCGAACGGCCGTTACGCGCAGGCGGGATTGTTGCGCGAGCGCTTTATCCCGCGTCTGCTGGAGGCGCCGCCTGAATCGCTCGTTAACGTGGCCGGCGACAATCTCGATCCGCACAAGGTGTGGGCGACGTTGATGGCCAACGAAAAGCCCGGCGGCCACGGCGAGCGGTCGGTCGCCGTCGGCGTGCTCGACATGGCGGTGTGGGATGCGGTGGCCAAGATCGAGAACAAGCCGTTGTATCGGCTGCTCGGTGAGCGTTATCGCGACGGTGAGGTTGATGACCAGGTGTTCATTTATGCCGCCGGGGGTTATTACTACCCGGGCAAGAATCTGACGGCCTTGCAGGACGAGATGAAAAAATATCTCGATCTCGGCTATAGCGTGGTGAAAATGAAAATCGGCGGCGCGCCGCTGGCCGACGATTTGAAGCGTATCGAGGCGGTGATCAAAGTCGCGGGGGCGGGTAAAAACGTGGCGGTCGATGCCAACGGCCGCTTTGATCTGCAAACGGCGATTGAATACGCGCGGGCGCTCGAACCCTACGGCTTGTTCTGGTACGAAGAGGCGGGTGACCCGCTCGACTTCCAGTTGCAGGCCGAACTGGCGAACCATTACAAAGGGCCGATGGCAACCGGCGAGAACCTGTTCTCGACCCTCGACGCGCGCAATCTGATCCGTCATGGCGGCATGCGCGCCGAACGCGACTGGCTGCAGTTTGACTGCGCACTGTCATACGGCCTGGTCGAATATCTGCGCACGGTCGAGATGCTAAAGGCCAATGCGTGGTCGCCACGTCGTTGTATTCCGCACGGCGGTCACCAGATGTCGCTCAATATTGCCGCCGGCCTCGGGCTGGGGGGCAATGAATCCTATCCGGATGTCTTCCAGCCGTTCGGTGGTTTTGCCGACAACACGCCGGTCGAAGGTGGTTATGTCGGCTTGCCGCAGATCCCCGGCGTCGGTTTTGAAGCGAAGTCCAAACTCTATGCGGTCATGCGCACGCTGGCCTGACCATTTCACAATCTGTACACGGAGACATCATGACTGCTCATACCACCACTGCCGCCGCAGCCCCCGCCCCTGCCGCTGACGGCCGCAAGATCCACCAGCGCGACGGCATGCCGCATTTGTTTCGCCCCATCAGCTTTCGTTCGGTCACGGCGCGTAATCGCATCATGGTGTCACCGATGTGTCAGTACTCGGCGATCGACGGCGTGCCGAATGACTGGCACTTGCAACATCTCGGTTCACGTGCGGCCGGCGGCGCAGGCATCGTCTGCGTCGAGGCCACCAACACCGAGGCGCGCGGACGTATTTCGCCGGGCTGCCCGGGTTTGTGGAATGACGTCCAGCGCGATGCCTTCGCGCGCATCGTGACCTTGATCAAGTCGCTGGGTGCGCTGGCCGCCGTACAGATCGGGCACGCGGGGCGCAAGGGTTCTTCAGCCGCACCGTGGAACGGCGGCAAGCAACTGGCGCTGGCGGATGGCGGCTGGGAAAACGTTTCCGCCTCGGCGCTGTCTTTTAATGAAGGGCAGCGTCCGCCGCAAGCGATGGACACTGCCACCGTGCAGGCCACAGTTGCCGGCTTTGCCGCCAGTGCGCGGCGCGCGCATGAGGCCGGGTTCGACATCATCGAACTGCATGGTGCCCACGGTTATTTGATCCATCAGTTCCTCTCGCCGCTGTCGAATCAGCGCAATGATCAATACGGCGGCAGTTTTGAAAACCGCATCCGCTTTTTGCTTGAAGTGATCGACGCCACGCGCAGCGAATGGCCGGAAGACAAGCCGCTGTTTGTGCGTTTGTCCTGTGTGGACTGGGTTGAGGGCGGCATTACCTTCGACGATACGGCGAAGCTGGTGCAACTATTGAAAGACGGTGGCAAGGTGGATTTGATCGACGCGTCCAGCGGCGGTCTCGATCCGCGCCAGAAGATTCCGCTCTTTCCCGGCTATCAGACGCATTTCGCGCGTGACCTTAAACAGCGCACCGGTATCGCCACCGGTGCGGTGGGCATGATCAGCTCGCCCGATCTGGCCGAGCACATAGTGGCCAGCGGTCAGGCCGATCTCATCATCATGGCGCGCGCGCTGCTCAACGATCCGTACTGGCCTTTGCATGCAGCCAAGGTGCTGAAGGCAAAAATTGCCTGGCCGCCGCAGTACGAACGTGGTGATGTGTTTTAACTGCGGGTTGTGCCGCAGTTCCAGCAATCCGTAAACTGACCTTCGAGGTGTTCACCGCAGCCGGCGCAGACCCAGCGTTCATGCTGATGCCGGTGGGCCGGCGTGCCGTTGAGAAAATCCGCGATCAGGCGTTGCACCTCGGCGCCTGCGTCCGCGGCGGCGATCCAAACGGTCGGTAACACCGGCAATTCGCCGAACGCACCATAGAGTTGATCGCCGCGAACTTCGGCGGGTATGCCGGCGCTCTCCAAGACACCGCGGATCAAGTGTGCCTCGGCCGGATGTTTTGCGGTGAAGATGGGTTTCATGCGGGGCATTGTGCGGTGTGGTGGTGGGAAGTCAACCGGCGGTTGCCTCTTTTCACCATGTTAAACTGACGTACTGGTTGCCTCCATTCATCCAGATTGCTGTTTCGCCATGTTCGAAGCATGGCCTCAACATTTTACTGGCTGGTGGTTGTGGCGTTGACGCTTGCGCCGGGTATTGCACCGCTTTCATATGGATGAACGAGATCTGGAGTAAGACATGACGACACTGAATATTTTTTGCGCGGGTGCCGGGCAGGCGGTGGTGAGCCGGTTGGCGGCTGAAATGGAGCGCGAGAGCGGCCTGCACTTCAATGCCGAATACGGCGCAGTCGGTGCCATGAAGGCGCGGGTATTGTCGGGGGCGGCGACCGATATCGTGGTATTGACCGCAGCCTTGATCGACGAATTGATTGCCGTCAGCGAAATTGATGTCGCCACGCGCGTCGATCTCGGTAAGGTCGGCACCGGCGTCGCCGTACGTACCGGCACGCCGCAAGCGGATGTGGGTAGCGTTGATCGTCTGCGTGAACAGGTGCTGGCCGCCACGCGCATTGTGTGTCCCGACCCGGCGGTGGCTACCGCCGGCAAAGTAGTGCTCAAGGTGCTTGATCAACTCGGCGTTGCCGCTGAGGTGACGCCGCGCCTGCAATATTTTCCCAACGGTTATGCCGCGATGGCGAATCTCGCGCAAAGCAGCGCTACGCATGAGATGGGGATCACGCAGGTGACGGAAATCCTGGCCAATCCGGGCGTCACGCTAATCGGCCCCTTGCCCGATGCGGTGCAGAATATGGCGGTCTACACGGCCGGGGTCGCAACGCGTTCAGCGCACGCGGCGCTGGCACACGAATTCATCCGGCGGCTGACTGCTGTTGAGGCGCAGGCGGGCTTGCGTGCTGCGGGGTTTGTGGTTGGCTGATGGCGGGATGGGGATCATTCAGTGCCATTGAAAACAGGCTCGTCGTTCTGAATGAATAATATTACGCTCTTAGTATATCACGGGCCTCTTGCGCCACCGGGCAGGCGCATGCGAAGTTCGCGCTTCGGCCCGGTGCGGATCAATGCACATGACGGGACTTCTCATCAATGCAGCATCCACACACGCAGGAGCAGCCATGAACCGTATCGTGCATCTCGCCCTTAAAGTTGAAGACCTCGAAAAAACCACCGAATTTTATGAGAAGGTGTTCGGCTTTCGCGAAGTGGAAACGCGCAAGACGCGCGATCACCTCTCGCGCCATCTGTCCGACGGTGCGATTGACTTCACGCTGATTCAATATGATCAAGGCACGCAATCGGCCGAGTCGAAAGCCTCCGGCGAAAAACCCTGTATCCACCACTTTGCGGTCGAGGTCGAGGATATCGAGAAATCAACCGCCGAAATCAAAACCTACGGCTGTGAGATCATCAGTGATCCGGGCGTGATTCCGGTCAAGTTCCGCGCGCCCGGCGGCACCGTCGCCGAACTGGTGCCGGTGGGTCGTTACAAGCAGCCGAAGTTCGTCTGAACCAGAACGCGTCGCGGATAACCCTTAACACCAGAACCACCCGAACGGAACGCATGGAAGAAAAATCGCAGAAGTCTGGCGACCTCTGGTCGGGGCTGGCGCTGGCCGCGCTGGGGGTCTATATCGTCGCCGAGGCGCGGCAATGGGACTATCTGGCGCCTGAAGGTCCGGGCGCAGGATTCTTTCCGCTGTGGTACGGCGTTGCCATGATCGTGCTCTCGCTGGCGCTGGTCGTATCGAGTGTGCTGCGCAAGGCTTCCGCGGCAGACACCGCGGTCGACTGGCAGCGCGTCCTGCGTGCGTTTCTCTCTTGGCTGGCGCTGGTCGTCTGCGTCGCCTTGTTGAAAGTCCTGGGCTTTGTGCTGAGCTATGCGTTATTCACTTTTTGCGTGGTGGCGATCATGTATGCGCGGCCGCTGAAGAGCGCGGCGCTGATTGCCGTGACGAGTGCCGCCGGCTTTTATCTGATTTTTCCGACCGCGCTCGGTGTCGAGCTGCCGGTCGGTGTGTTCGGCTTCTAGGACAGCCATGGATATCATCAGCGGTCTCTGGAATGGTTTTGCCGTGGCCCTCGTGCCGATCAATTTGTGGTGGTGCTTCGTCGGTGTGTTTCTCGGCACCGTCGTTGGCATCATGCCCGGACTCGGGCCACCGGCCACCATTGCGATGTTGCTGCCATTGACGTTTCAGATGGCACCGGCGAGCGCCATGATCATGCTCTCGGGCATTTATTACGGCGCGAAATACGGCGGTTCGACGACCTCCATCCTGCTCAATGTCCCCGGTGAATCCGCCTCGGTGGTGACCTGTCTCGACGGTTATCAAATGGCACGCAAGGGCAGGGCGGGCGCTGCACTCGGCATCGCGGCGATTGCCTCGTTCATCGCCGGCACCGTCGGCGTGCTTGGACTCATGCTGGTGGCGCCGCCATTAGCGAAGTTCGCGCTATCGTTTAGTTCGCCTGAATATTTTGCGTTGATGGTGCTGGGCCTGGCGATGGTGGTGTTGCTCGCCGGTCGTTCGATGCTCAAAGCGCTGCTCGCCATGCTGGTCGGTTTGTGGATCGCCACCATGGGCACTGATCTGTTCAGTTCAACCTCGCGGTTTACCTTCGGCAATATGGAAATGCTCGATGGTATCGACTTCGTGGTGGTTGCCATCGGCATCTTTGCCTTGGGCGAGGTCTTCTGCAACATGGAAACGCGCGAAGCCGCGCAGGTGTTGCCGGTGCCCAAGGGCCTGCGCAATCTGCTGCCGACCATGCAGGATATGAAAGATTGCCGCTTCGCCTTCATCAACGGCTCGGTGGTCGGCTTTATTACCGGCGTGCTGCCCGGTGCCGGTTCAACGATTGCGTCGTTCATTTCGTATGGCATTGAAAAAGCGGTGTCGAAGCGCCGCGAGTTATTCGGTACCGGCATCATTGAAGGGGTGGCCGCGCCCGAAGGCGCAAACAATTCTGAAACCGGTGGTGCGTTAGTGCCCTTGCTGACGCTGGGCATACCGGGTTCGGGTACCACCGCCATCCTGCTCGCAGCGCTGGTGTTATGGGGCTTCAAGCCGGGCCCGCTGCTGATCCAGGAGCATCCCGATTTGTTCTGGGGGCTGGTTGCCAGCATGTATATCGGCAACGTCATGTTGCTGGTGTTGAATCTGCCACTGGTGCCGGTGTTTGCGCAGTTGCTGCGTCTACCGGTGCATATTCTCTATCCCTTGATTTTCGGAATTTCGATCGTCGGCGTCTATACGGTGTCGGGCAGCCTGTTTGATTTATCGATGCTGATGGCGTTTGGCCTGCTCGGTTATCTGATGCGCAAGCTTGATTATCCGGCTGCACCCATGGTGCTGGGCCTGGTGCTCGGCGATGCGATGGAGCGCGCCTTGCGACAATCGTTGATGATGTCGCAGGGCGATCTGATGATATTGGTGGGGCGTCCGATCTCGGCCGTGATGTTGGGCCTCGCATTGCTGGTGTTACTGGTGCCCGTGTTTGGCCGCTTGAACCGTCTGCGTTTGCAGGCCATCGAGTCGGAAGAATAAATTCTCAAGGGAGGTTGATTATGCGTTCATCCGTGATGATTCTGGCCGCCGGTATCGCCGGCATTTTTGCATCTTCGGGATTGTTGGCGGCTGACGGCTGGAAGCCGACCCGACCGATCGAGGTGGTGGTGCATACCGGCCCCGGCGGCGGCAGTGACACGCTGGCGCGTGCGGTCGCCTCCATGATCGAAAAAGAAAAGCTATTACCGGTGCGCATGCAGGTGGTGAACAAGACCGGTGGCAATGGCTCGGTGGCGGCGGCTTATCTCGCCGAGAAAAAAGGCGAGGTGCATACGATCGGATTTTTCACCGGCGTCTGGCTGGTCAATCCACTGGTTGCCGCGGAAGCCAAGGTGACGCTGCATGAACTCACGACGGTAGCGCGTTTGGTGCTGGAGCCCGCGGTGATCGCGGTCAAGGCTGACTCGCCATTTAAGACGATGAAGGATTTCATCGACGAGGCGAAAAAGGCACCGGGCACTTTGAAGCAATCGGGCGGTTCGATCACCAGTCGCGACAATGTGGTGCGCCAGTTGCTGCAAAAAAGTACTGGCGCGCAGTGGGCCTATATTTCATTTCCGGGGGGCGGCGAGCGTATCTCCGCGTTGCTCGGCGGTCACGTCAATATGATGGTGATCGAACCGCAGGAAGCAGGCGAGCACATCCGCGCCGGCAGCATGCGTTTATTGGCGCAGGTTGCAAGCAAGCGTCTGCCGTCGTTTCCGAATGTGCCGCTGTTGAAGGAGGCGGGTTTTGATATTCCGGTAGTGCCGCAGGTGCGTGGTGTGGTCGCGCCGCCCGGTATTCCGAAAGAAAATCTCGACTACTGGGAAAGCCTGTTCCGCAAATTTGTACAAACCGCGGCCTGGAAAAAATATCTTGAGGACAACCAGTTCGAAGACGGTTATCAGAACAGCGCCGATCTGCTGAAGTTTGTCGATGCCTATAGCATACAAATGACTGGCATCCTGAAAGATGCCGGCGTCAAGGTGGTGCGTTAGTCAGTATGAACGCAGACGCCAAAATGCCCGCAGTCGCCGAGCGGCTTGCCGATGCAGTGATTGCGCTGCGCCAGCGACCGCTGCCGGCCGCGCTGCGGGCGCGTGCCGAAGAGTTGCTGATCGACGTTTCCGGGTTATGTATCGCGGCGCGGCGCAATGATTACATGCAGGCGCTGATTGCCAGTGTCGATGCCGGTGGTGGTTGCACCGCGCTCGGTCACGCCGCGACGTTTCGCGCCGAAGATGCGGCGATGATCAACGGCACCGCTGCGCATGGTGAAGATTTTGATGACACCTTCGAGGGCGGTCCGGTGCACAGCAGCGCCGTGGTGCTGCCTGCGGTGCTGGCGGCCTGTGAGCGTTTCAATCTCGACGGACGTGCCGCGCTGCAGGGCATCATCGCCGGCGTCGAGACCTTGTGTCGCCTGTGTTTTGTCAAACCCAAGGCGATCCACAAGGCCGGCTTTCATCCGACCAGTGTGCTGGGCTCTATGGCCGCAACCGTCGGTGTGTGTGCGGCGCTGGGGCTCGATCGCCGGCAGATGGTGGATGCGCTGGGCACCGCGGGCAGCATGTCTTCTGGCATCATTGAGTATCTGGCCGAGGGCGCGTGGACCAAGCGTCTGCACGCTGGTTGGGCGTCGCGTATCGGCATACACGCGGCGCGTATCGGTCAGCAGGGTTTTCTCGGTCCGCGTACCGTCTTCGAAGGCACGCACGGTCTGTTTCATGGTTTTGCCACTAGTACCGATGGCGATTTCGAGGCGATGTTACGGGGCTTCGGTGAAGAGTGGCATATGCTCAATCTCACCTTTAAACCCTATGCGACCGGCACCATGAACCAGCCTTATATCGATTGCGCGCTGCGTCTGGCGCAAAAAGGTTTTGCCGCCGAAGACGTGGCCGCTGTGTTGTGTGAAACCGCGGAAGGTTATGTGCATCGTTTGTGGGATCCGCTCGAATCCAAGCAGCGGCCGGCGAACGATTACGCGGCGAAATTCAGTGCACCGTTCAACATCGCTGTGGCCTTTGTTACCGGTGGCGGCGGTCTGGAGGCTTTCACGGAAAAGACCGTGCGTGACCCGCGTATCCTCGGGCTTGCCGGCAAGGTGCGTTACGTGGTCGATCCGGCCAATCCTTATCCGAAAGCCTATACCGGACACGTCAAGATGACCTTGAAGGACGGCCGTGTCTTCGAAGAGCGCCAGCCGCATATCCGCGGCGGCGTACACGCGCCGTTGTCGCGTCAGGACATCGAGCAGAAATTTCGCGGTAATGTCGCCTTCGGCGGTTGGAGCGAACAACAGGCGGCGCAGTATTTGCAGTATGCGCAGCGTATGTTCGATGGTCCGCTGGATTTGTCCTGCTGTCGTCGTTAGCGGGGGGCGGGTCCTCAGGCCCTCAGGTCTGCAGCGGGTAAAGCCGGTTTGCGGCACGCCGGCGAGCCGTGGCGTTGTGCGCAGTTAGTCAGCCAGCAGGAAGTCACGCACCGCGCTGATTTGCGTGGCGTCCATCAACATCGGCGCGTGGCCGATGCCCGGAAACTCAATCAACTGCGGCCGCGGGCCGCGGGTTTGCATAGCGGCCGCGGTTTCCTTGCGTAGCAGGTCGGAGTCGGCGCCGCGCAACAGCAGCGTCGGGCAGGTGATGGCATCCCAGTATGGCCACAGATCGATGTCCGTCGTCGTCACCTGACGAAACGGCATGGCGATGTCCGGGTCGTAAGACATGCCCCAATCGCCGTTGTCGTGCTGGCGCGCGCCGTGGATCACCAGATGATGCCATTGCGCATCGGTCAGGGCGCCGAACGGCGCTGAAATGGTACGCACCCAGGCTTCGAGTTCGGCGTAGCTTTTGAAGCGCGGGTCGTGGCCGAGATAGGCGCCGATCCGCTGTAGGGAGGCGGCGGGAATCACCGGCCCGACATCGTTGATGACGAGTTTGCGGATTGGCGAGCCGGGCAGGGCGGCCAACAGCATGCCAAGGATGCCGCCCATCGACGTGCCGACCCAATAGATGGCGGGCTGGTCGCAATGCGCGGTGATGCGCCCGAGCAGTGCATTAATATCGGCCAGATATTGCGGATAGGCGTAATCGTTTTTATTGGCCAGCCAGTCGCTGCGCCCGCGACCAGCGGTATCGGGGCAGACCACGCGCAGGTGGTCGGCGAGTGCGGCGGCGAGAAAATCGAAATCACGGCAGTTCCGCGACAGACCGTGCGCGCAGATCACTACGCGTTCGCCGGCCTCATCACCCCAGTCGGTATAGTGGAGGCGATGGAAACCGCTGTTGCTCAGTCCATACCAATACGAACTGCGTATGAGGGGTTGATTCATGACGGGCAGGATACCCTGACTTCTTGATCGCGGCGACGCATGGTCACAGAGGCGCACGCGAAAACAGTACGGCTGCCGCAGCGCAGGCGCCGACGCAGAAAATCGCATGTGCCCAAGCCCAGCGCGTGTATTTTTTATGCAGGCGGTCGGGCAGATAGTTGGAGAGCAGGTAAAGGCGGCCATCGTGCGGTTTTCGTAGCGTGTGCGTGCCTTCGCTGGCGAGGATGAGGCGGTGGGCGGCGTCGACTTCGCGGCGGGCCTGATGTCGCGCCAGCTCCCATTCCTGCAGATCCACCTTGCCATCGTTGTTGAGGTCGTAGCGTTTGAGCAGGGTTGCTTGATCTTGCTTCCACTCAGCCAGTTTTTTTGCAGTATCGGCGTGGGCGTCCAGCGTGCTGTCAGCGCCACCCACCGTGACGAATTCGCCCAGCGCATAGACGCGTTCCTGCGGTAGCAGCAGGCGCTCGGTGTAGCGTTCTTTACCCACGCTCCAGACTTTTTCGTGGTTGGTCATGACTTCCGCGCCGACCGGGTTGATTTCGCAGTGGCCGGTGGCGTCGGTAATGACGAACGGGGCGTCACTGGTGCCGGCGTCACGTAATGTCCACTCGTCGTTGCCTGACTGTTCGTGGATTTCGTATTGGTACCAGAGGCAGGTTGTATCGGATAGCGGCGCACTCAGCGGAGCGGCGTCTGCATTGCAACGCCCGCCGATTTCGACGTAACCCTGGGCGGCCGAGGCAATCTTGGATGGCGGTGTGTCGGCGATGCGACGCAACCTGCGGTAGTTGCCGGCCCATGCGGCGAGGCTGACCGCCGCCATCGCCAGCAGCGCGTAGCGCCACAATTCGGGCCGCTCGACGGCGGCGGTGACGCCGAAGATCATGAAATGCGCGCCGCCGTTCAGCCAGCTGCGCATGCTGAAAGCGGAGTTCAGGGACATGGCCGGCACGGCGGCGGATTACTGGAAGAGGCCCTTCATATCGACGTCTGTTTTTTCGGCAGCGTCAAACTCAAGCATCTGCGCCGGCACCATCTTGCAATAACGTGCGACCAACACCTCCGGGAATTGCTCGATGCGCACGTTGTTGATATTCGCCGATTCGTTATAGAACTCGCGACGGTCGGCTATGGCGTTTTCAAGCCCGGAAATGCGCGCCTGCAGTTGCGTGAAGGTCTGGTTGGTCTTGAGGTCGGGATACTGTTCGGCCACTGCGAACAGGCTGCCGACGCTGCTGCGCAGACCGGCTTCGGCGGTGCCGAGGGCGCCAATGTCCTTTGACTCCCGCGCGGCAAACACACGCGAGCGCGCATCGATTACTTTTTGCAGCGTGTCCTGCTCGAATTTCATGTATTGCTTGCAGGTTTCGACCAGCTTGGGCAATTCATCGTGACGTTGTTTGAGCAGCACGTCGATATTTGCCCAGGCCTTGGCGACGTTGTGCTTAACCTCAACCAAATTGTTGTAGATCATGACCAGATAGATGGCCAGGATGACCACGGAGACGAGCAAAACAGTGGCGAAGACAGACATTGAAAGGCTCCGGTAGCGGACTTGCGGCGCAGTATACACCGCGCTATCCGCGTGTTTGGAGGTGCTGGCCGGCCGCTCAATCTGCGCCGCCGCAAGTCTTTGCAGTATCTGCGACAGGTGGGGTTGCGCACCGCTCGAAATGAGCTCGAATGACGGACAAAGCGCTTGCCGAATGGGCGATAAATGGGTAGCCTAATCAATCCCATGCCGGTCCCTGATCGGCCAATTTTTCTCAATCGCCAGAGAGGTTTACATGAGTGCGGATCTGACTAGCAGCAAAGATAAACTCGCCCAGGATCTGAAGGTTATCGGGGCCGACGTTGAAGAATTGTTCAAGGCTTTTACCAGCGGCGCCGCCGACAAGGCCGCGATCGCCAAGGAACGCCTGCAAGACCATTTGCACGGTGCCCGCATCAAGCTGGCCGACGCTGAAGAACTGGTGATTCAATCGAGCAAGCAGGCAGCTCGCGTGACGGATGATTTCGTGCATGAGAATCCGTGGCGTGCGGTTGGCATCGGCGCCGGTATCGGACTGATCGTTGGTTTGCTGATCGGTCGTCGCTGAGCCGATGGCCGGGGAAGATTCCGCGGCTGATGCAGCGCCCGCCGGTGGCGTGCTCGGTTCCATCAAGGGGCTGGCGGCAACCCTGATTGCGGCCGTGCATACACGGTTGCAGCTTTTTACGACGGAACTCGCCCTCGAAGGCTTGCGTCTGAGAAGGATGTTGCTGCTGCTGATCCTGGCGGTGATTTTCTTTGCGCTTGCATTGGGTTTGTTGACGTTGCTGGTGGTGCTGGTTTTCTGGGATGGTCAGCGCATGCTTGCCATCTCCTTGCTGGCGGGATTTTATTTCGCGGTCAGCGTCTTGCTGTTGCTAACCGCGCGGGCGGGGGGGGGCAGGAGTCGGCGGCCCTTTGCCGCCACGCTGGGTGAACTGGAAAAGGACCGCCAGAGAGTGTCGCAGTGAGCCGCAACGACGAATTGCTACGCCGGCGCGCTGCGCTGGTGGTTGAATGCGAAACACAGCGCCACCAGGTTGCGGCGCATCGCGCCGGCCTGGCGACGCCGCTCAGAATTGCAGATGGCGCGTTGAAGGTCGCCGCCTATTTGCGCAGTCACCCCGTCGCCATGGGCGCCTCGGTTGCCGCACTCGTGGTGGCGCAACGGCGCGGCATGCTGAAGTGGGGCAAGCGAGCCCTCGTGGCCTGGCGTTTCTGGCGGACATGGCGTAGCAGCCGCGGTCAGCTCTGACCTGCCGCGGGACTGATGAAGCGCCATAGCATCAAGGAATTCAAGATCGCCACCGGTGGTGCGTTCAGGCGTATTCGCGACCTCACCAACCGTGAAAAAAAATATCTGCTCAACGAGATCCTGCAGGTCAAGGGCTTGATGCCTTTGCTCATGAAGCCGCGCAATAAACAACACTGGACGATGGAGGACAAGGCGGAGTTGCAGATTCATTTGCGGCGCCTCTCAAATATCAGTCCTTATCTGGTTGTGCTGGCCTTGCCGGGGTCGTTTATCCTGCTCCCCGCGCTGGCGTGGTGGTTGGACCGCCGGCGTCATCGCAGTGATGCCGGCCCCCAATTTCCGGCGGTCTGAATTGGTGACGGATCAAGCCAGAGGCGCCAGTGTGAGCATTGCGATGCCGCTCTCGCGTACCGCCAGGACCTAGCGTTTGATGTGGTACTTCATCGCACTCGTATGGGTGGCGCTGGTGGCCGGAATATTTTGGTTCCACGGCAGAGCGCGCAGGAAGGCGCGTGGCGTGCGTGAGAGAGAACTCGACGCGCTGATGCTGGAGGCGCAGGGGCTGGTGCGGCGTCCCGCGGTGGATCCGCGGCCGGCAGATCCCGCCATTCCCGTTCAGGTGGCGCCGCCAGCCGCAACGGCCAGCGGCGCGTATGCCAAAAAATCCCGGTTGCTCGACAAAGCCGATGCACTAATCTATCTGTTGTTGCGCACCGGTTTGCCTGATCATGAAATTTTTGCCGCATTGACGCTGGCTGATGTGCTCGAGCCGGCGGCGACTTTACGCGGCTTTGAGCGTGAGCAAGCGACGCGCAGGCTGGCTGCGCAGCGACTT
>CAIWNB010000235.1 GCA_903913965.1 uncultured beta proteobacterium | reverse complement strand
TCCGTCGTACGGGTTTGGCGGCAACAGGCGGTAGCGCAGAGTTTTTCTTATCGGAGCTATGTGCGCTATCGGCGCTAAACGCAGCACTGCTTTGCAATAAAAAAGCCAGTGCGGTGGTGCGCAGCATGTATTGCGGCCAGGCCTGTGCAGGAAATTTTTTCATATTCATTGCAGGAAAGATGCGTGTGGTGTCGGTAGCCGGATCGCAGGGCGGTGCACTATAAAGGCAGCGCCACCCAGCGCGTTGCCGTGGCCGGCAGTGGTGCTGACAGGAAACGCAGTCGCGCTGAATGTTTGGCGATCGATTCGACTTCAGCGAGGAATACCGCTTCGCTCGCCCCCTCTTCGAATACATGGGCGGGGAGACGGCTTGGGTCGAACACCATGACCTTGTCGTTTGTGCGCAGCCCGCTGCCGTTGCCAGCGTTGATTTCAGCCGTCGGGCCGTCGCCGCGGATTACATCAAAGATGACCGGTTCGCACTTGAACTTGCTCTCGAGTTGACCGTGCCAGCCTGCGACGATGCGCCCGACGTCAGCGACGACGCTGTCTGGTAACGGGCGTTTTTGTATGCTTACTTCGGATTCCGGGTAGCGCAAAGGGGAGGAGGTGCTCCAGACCAATTGATTGGATCTGGATGCAATCACCTGAATGCTCAGGTTGAGTGCGACCGCCGGTGTGCGGCTCGACGGCCCGGAGAGCACTTCGCTGGCAAATTTTAGGATCGCTGGCTTTGCTCCGGGATCTGCGGAGGCGCCGGCGGTGTCGAGCAGGATATTGATGCGGTAGGGCGTGGAGATGCGCGCACCAACCCGCACCGCCTGCTCGTAATCGCTGTACGCGGGTTGCTGTGTCAGCTGCCAGGGCTGGCCGCTGGTGGACTGTTCGGTGAAGCGCGTTTCAATCAGACGCGTGATTTCGGCCATGTGCGGCTGGCTGGCGGCGTTATTGGAGGTTCGGTATTCAATGTCCAGCACCGCGCTGCGAGTCAAGCGTGAGACGTTCGTGCTGCATTGTTTGTTACTGATCACCGAGTTGGCGGCATCGATGATGATTTTTTCCTGCGGCTCATCGTCCTGACCGAGATAGGACTCAACGCGTATGCCGCGCAGTGTGAGATCAGAGCTGACGCGGGTGCTTTCATGCAGGCGGCCCGATTCGTCCACCCAGGCCACGCTATTGATGTTGCTGCGTGTTTGCATGGCGCGGTTGATTAACGCATTACGGATCGCCTCGACGCGTTTTTCCGGTGTTGTCGCTATCGCATCGGCCGCTGCGGCACCGCTGTTCAACGACAGCAGGACGATAGTGGCAAAGCCGCACGCAAAAAATTTGATGAGCGGAGTCACTGGTGTTTTAAAAATGGGCGACAGCGAATTGGAATATTTCTCATGTGCTGCCTTCGTTGGAGGGCGGGGTGAGGGGATGAGCGTTTCGGTTGTCATGAATGATCTACTGCCTAATTATGTCCACTACGAGCGCTGATCTTCTCGACATATAACGAACGAATGTCGTTGACCGCCGTGTTTTCGAGCGTGAGGGTGACTTCGTAAGTATCGTTGGTCGTCGGTGTGATATTGGTCAATACGGCACCAAAAATTACGCCTTCGACGCGGCCGCGAAAGCGGTCGTTTTGCACTGCCATCTCCGCCACCGAGGTTGACGAGTCGAGACGCAGTCCATAGACCTGCTCGGCGAGGTTACGGTAGGCATCGAGCTTGGCGGCACGGATTGCCAGCAGCCGTTGTTGTGCCGGCACTTTGTGGTTTTGAGCGCTGATCACGGCATAGCCTGTAGCCACCAACGGCTCGACTCTTGGCCGTGGCCGCACGCTTGCGGGTTGCGTTGTAGCGGCGGTGGGCGTGCCGGGTTCGCTTTGCGCCGGGGCGGACTCCAGGCTGGTCGACGCCGCATTGATTGCTGGGGTCGTGCACCCTTGCGCGAAGAGGAGGGCTGCAATCGAAAACACTCTCAGGCAGGTCTGGTTCATAGGGTTCGCCAGGTTAGGTTGTGGAAATCTGTTTTGCCGCTATTGTTGCGTTTGATCTTGATAGCCCTGCATATGCCAGGCAGGCGCCTTCATTGAAGGATGCAGCGTGGTTGTATAGAGATTCGTCTGCTCGGCCTGAACCTTTAGCCCAGGGCATCATGATGTTCGTTTTTTTTTGGTCTTGCCGCTGGAGGAATTGCGTACAATGCCGAATAGATTAAGACGCCCCTTTCATCGAGGTTGTCGGCGTTCACTACAGGCGGAATACATCCATGCCGGGAATCGATCCAGTCAGTCTCGCCTACCGGCCGCCGAATATCATTTTTGACTGGTCGCTAATTCATGTCGAGATGGCGGCCGCGCGCGAGCTTGATTTGAAGCCCGGCGATATCGTCAATGGTGTGATCGAATACGATGGCGATGTAGCGCGGTTCTTTTTGAAATTCAACGCCGGCGGTCCTCCCGTGCCGCTACGCGGTAATCAGTTTCAAGCCGGCCCCGCGGCGTTTGCGGTGACGGCGGGTGGCGCCAACGAGATTTTGCTTAAGCCCTTGCCGGTGACGACTCCCGTGCCTGTAGCAGTGCCTGCAGCCGCGGTGGGTAGACAATTCATCAGTGACTCAATGGCAGCGGTGGCGCTGGCGTTGCGGCCGCAGGATCAGGCGGCGATCGCGAAATTTTTTGCACCACAACACCTGGAGACCGTGCTGCGCAGCCCCGGACTGGCCGAATGCGTGATGCCGTTTCTGCGGCAACGGATGAATACGCGCACTCTGACGCCCGCTGCATTGAAAGTGGCGGTCGCCGCATCCGGATTGTGGGCCGAACCGACATTGGCGGCACAGCGCAAGGTGGATCCGGGAGACCTCAAGGTTGGCCTGTGGAAATTACTTGAGCAGGGGGGCGCTGATGGTATGGATCAGACCAAACAATCCCTGCATTCGCTCGACTCGGCGCAGAGCCAGGCCTTGCAGGCGCAGGCGCGTGGCGAGGTGCTGCTGAGCATGGTGATTCCATTCGTTAATGCGCAGCCGCTGCATCTGAGTTTTTCCAGAGAGGCGGTAAGCGAAGAGCAGCCCAGTCCGCCTTTTGTCGTCAACGCTTATACCAATGATGCGGTGCTCGGCGAGCTGTGGTTAAAGACCGTGATCGAGAAGCAAGGGGCGCTGGAAATACTCATGTGGGCGGTCCACCAGCCGATCGCGGCGGCGGCCGCCAGTGCGGCGCGTGTGCTGGGGGGGCATCTGGCAGAATTCGGGCTGACCCTGAAAAAAATATCCATCATCAACGGCCCCAGACCACAGGTTGCACCGCCCGCCGCAGAGCCCGGTCAAATGGTGAACATACAAATATGAACAAGATCACACAGGCGGTTGCGCTCGAATACGGCATGAATAAAACGCCGGTGCTGCGCGCCAAGGGCAGTGATGATTTGGCTGATGCGATCGTCGCCGAGGCGCGTCGTCAGGGTATTTATATCGCCCAGGACGCGAGGCTCGCCGGCCTGCTGGGAGAACTGAAGCTCGATCAGGAAATACCGGAGAACCTCTACGTTGCGGTGGCGGTGATACTGTCGTGGGTCTACTGGCTTAAGGGAATGGTGCCGGGCGACGAAAAAAAACCGCCAGTGGCGGATTAGGTGTCGCCTCAGGCGTCGGTATAGCGCTTGCGCGCGTAGCCTTCCGAGACGCGGCCGAGACGATCGTAGAGTTGCAGTGCGCCGTCGGTTTCGCTGGAGTTTTGCAGGATGCGCAGGGTGTTGCGGATGGCTTCGAGGCGGCTGCGGATCAAAATTTCGTTACGTTGATGGCCGTCGCGGCAGGCCTGCATGCGGCCCATGAAAAATTGCCACTCCGGTTCTTTTTCTGCTGGCGGATGGCTGCCGTCGTTTTGCTGGGTGATTGTCTGAATATAAGCGCCGAGGGTGGCGAGCAACTCGGCCTTCAGTGGCTGCAGTTTTTCAAAGCCATCAATATCGTCGTCGCTGAGTGACTGAAACTCTTCGTCGAGGACGAGTGCCAGCCGGTCGGCGTATTCAATCGCCGTGCGGGTGCCTGCGCTCATTCAGCGGTGGCCGTGGGCATCAGTGGTTGACCGCGCCGGCAGCCTGGCGCAACCCATGCGTCATTATTTTCCGCTGCCCGTGCTGACCAGATTCTCGAGTTCGGCAAAACTCTTGGCGATGCTGCGCGCATCGACCGGATAATTGCCGCTGGCGATGGCGCTCTTGATGCTTTCCACCTTAGCTGCATCAAAGCCAGCCGAGGCATTGACCTGGGCGGTGACATCGGTCAATTCCAGTGTATCGGTCGGCGCGCTGCTGGCGGGTGCGCTTCCCGCCGGGCTATCCGCCCGGACTTTGGTTTTCTGGGAAACCGCTTGTGGCGATCCCGGAACTCCGACTCCGTTTATTGCTGTCATGGCACACCACCTTTGCTGAAACTATCAGGTTGACGGTTAAGTTTATTCCCTATTGGCAAAAGTCGGCAATCAAGCAGGTTTCTTTAGTCGTTGTGAAAAATAAATTTTCAGGTGCCGGCCTGACGCAACACCTGCACACCTCAAATCGACAGCAGCGGGCTGATTTTTAACCCGATTCAACTTTTTACAGGGCGCGGGCGCTGCCCTTGCCGGTGACGATACCTTGTATGTTTTTGCCTGACTCGAGGTTCTTGAGGGTCACCGATTCACCCATACGCGCATCGTGCAGCGCTTCGGCGCGAAAGGTCAGTTCGAGGCCGCTGTTGGTGGCCAGCGTGACCGCCACCGATTGTCCGCGCCTTATCAGCAAGGCTGGTTTGAGATCGGCGCGGCGCACGGCCTCACCAGACTTTATATTCCTTGAGAATTCAAAAGAGGCGAGGTTGGATGTTTCACTGAGCAGGCTGTCGGCAGGTTCGCTGAGGTTGCGCTCCACCGTCTCAAACAGTGTTGAATCAGCGCTCTGTCCGATCTCGACATCGCGTTTAACCACGATGATACGACGCAATTGGGCGATGTCCTCAGCCAGCACGATCTGGCCGGCTTGCAGATCGCGGGTCGCGCGCGCCCCGCTGGCGGGGGATTCGCCGGCCGCCGCCCCCTTGGGGGCGAGATCGCGGGCGAGGGTCTCGAGGCGATAGTTGGAGGCGGCCAACAAGTCACCAGACTTGATGTTTTGCGT
>CAIWNB010000234.1 GCA_903913965.1 uncultured beta proteobacterium | reverse complement strand
CCGTTCTTTAGCAGGTCTTCGCACATGGCCGTCAATACATCAAGGCCAAAGGCGCGTATCGATTCGCTGTCGTCGCCGTAACCTTCGAGTTTTTTGCGCATCCAGCGCGGGATCTCGGCACCACAGGCGTCGGAGAAACGCGCCAACTGGGAAAATCGCCCAATCGGCATGATGCCTGGCACGATCGGGATTTTGATGCCCAGAGCCTCGCAATCGCCGACAAATCGATAGTAGGCATCGGCGTTGTAGAAATATTGTGTAATTGCCGAATCAGCGCCGGCATCGACC
This sequence comes from uncultured beta proteobacterium, assembly GCA_903913965.1. Lineage (GTDB taxonomy): Bacteria > Pseudomonadota > Gammaproteobacteria > Burkholderiales > SG8-41 > PALSA-1004. The sequence continues at coordinate 12,160 of CAIWNB010000234.1, read as the reverse complement.
TTGCGCTTGAAGTTCAGCAGATCGTCCTGCGCACTGCGCGCCTGCGGATGCACTTCGGGATAGGCCGCCACCTCGATATGGAAGGCGTCGCCAAACTCACTGCGGATGAACTCGACCAGCTCGTTCGCGTAGCGGAATTCACCGGCTGCAGCGCTGCCCGAGGGCAGGTCGCCGCGCAGCGCGACCAGATGTTTGATGCCGTTGTCCTTGTAGCGTTGCAACCATTCGCGGATGTTGTCGTGCGTGGAGGCGACACAGGAAATATGCGGTGCCGCGGCATAACCGGTGGCGCGTATGTTGAGGACGGTGTCGAGCGTGCGCTCGCGTGTCGACCCCCCCGCGCCATAGGTGACGGAAAAGAATTTCGGTTTGAGTGCCGCCAGTTCTTCGGTAGTCGTGCGCAGTTTCTCGGCACCCTCCGGCGTGTTGGGCGGGAAGAACTCGAAGCTAAACAGGCGCGGCAATATTTTTTGTGATTGCATTGTCAGGCGAGGGCGGCTCCGGCAACACTGTTGCAAGAGCCGCCCCACACTCCATTAATACCGGTAGTGATCGGCCTTGAATGGGCCATCCACCGGCAGGTTGAGATAAGCACACTGTTTTTCGTTCAGCGTGGTCAGCTCGACGCCGAGTTTTTTCAGATGCAAACGCGCTACTTTTTCATCAAGGTGTTTCGGCAGCGTGTAGACCTTGTTCTCGTATTTCCCGCCTTGCGTGTAGAGCTCAAGCTGGGCCAGCGTTTGGTTGGTGAACGAGCTCGACATCACAAACGACGGATGGCCGGTGCCGCAACCGAGATTGACCAGACGGCCTTCGGCCAGAATGATCAGGCGCTTGCCGTCCGGGAACACCACATGGTCGACCTGCGGCTTGATGTTGTCCCACTCGTATTGCTTGAGTGCGGCGATCTCGATTTCCGAATCAAAGTGGCCGATGTTGCAGACGATCGCATTGTTCTTCATACGCTTCATGTGCTCGTGGGTGATGACGCCGAGGTTGCCGGTGCAGGTCACGTAGATATCCGCCTTGTCAGCGGCGTAATCCATGGTCACCACGCGGAAACCTTCCATCGAGGCCTGCAGCGCGCAGATCGGATCGACTTCGGTAACCCATACTTGCGCTGAAAGGGCGCGCAAGGCTTCGGCACTGCCCTTGCCGACATCGCCATAGCCGCAGACGACCGCGATCTTGCCGGCGATCATGACGTCGGTGGCGCGCTTGATGGCGTCGACCAGCGATTCGCGGCAGCCATAGAGGTTGTCGAATTTGGACTTCGTCACCGAGTCATTGACGTTGATGGCGGGGAAGGGCAGACGGCCTTCCTGCTGCATCTGATAGAGACGGTGCACGCCAGTGGTGGTTTCTTCCGTCACGCCCTTGATGTTGGCTTCAATCTTTCCGTAGAAACCGGGTTTTTCCTTGAGCGTTTTACGCATCGCGGCGAAGAGGACCATCTCTTCTTCGTTGGTGCCCTCGGGCGGCTGCGTTTTGTTGCGCTCGTGTTGCGCGCCCAATGTCACCAACAGGGTGGCATCGCCACCGTCGTCGAGAATCATGTTCGGCGTGCCGCCATCCGACCACTCAAGAATGCGGTGGGTGTAATCCCAGTAATCCTCGAGGGTTTCACCTTTGTAGGCGAAGACCGGAATGCCGCGCGCTGCGATGGCGGCGGCGGCGTGATCCTGGGTTGAGAAGATGTTGCACGAGGCCCAGCGGATGTCTGCGCCGAGATCGGCCAGCGTCTCGATCAGCACCGCGGTTTGGATCGTCATGTGCAGCGAGCCGGCGATGCGTGCGCCTTTCAGCGGGTGCTTGCCCTTGAATTCCTCGCGGATAGCCATCAGACCAGGCATTTCGGTCTCGGCAATAGCGATTTCCTTGCGGCCAAAAGCGGCCTGCGCCATATCGGCGACTTTGTAATCAGTAAATTTAGTGGTGGCGTTCATCACGCCCTCCTTTCCAGGTTGCAGAAAAAAAGTACGTGAGCGCCGTTGCGGATGTGTCCACCGAGCCTGGCGCTTGTCTGAGTAGACAATCGTCGCAACGCTCCTCGGTGAGGCGCGCATTGTAACCCAGGTGATCCTGAAAACAAAAACGCCAACTTTCGTTGGCGTTTTTGTGTGGCTTTACAGCAAATTTACTTGATACCTGCGTTCGCTTTTAGTGCGTCCGCTTTGTAGATCTGGCCGCTCAGCTTAACTCCGCCGTTGGCGAAGTTAGCCGGCACTACAAAGCGACCGCAATCAGACGCCTGCGTCTGCCTTAAGTGCCGCAACTTTATCCGTGTGCTCCCAGGTAAATTCCGGCTCGTCCCGGCCGAAGTGGCCGTTGGCTGCAGTCTTTTCGTAAATCGGGCGCAGCAGGTTGAGCATTTGAATGATGCCCTTGGGCCGCAGGTCGAAGTGGCGTGCAACCAGGTCGGACAGCTTTTCGTCGGAGATCTCGCCAGTGCCGTAGGTCGTCACCATGATGCTGGTCGGTTTGGCGACGCCGATCGCGTAGGCGATCTGCACTTCGCAGCGCAGCGCGAGGCCTGCGGCGACCACGTTCTTGGCGACATAGCGCGCCGCGTAGGCGGCAGAACGGTCAACCTTTGACGGGTCCTTGCCCGAAAACGCACCGCCGCCGTGGCGTGAGTAGCCGCCATAGGTATCAACGATGATCTTGCGGCCAGTCAGGCCGCAATCACCCTTGGGGCCGCCGATTTCAAACACGCCGGTCGGGTTGACCAGGTACTTGATATCGCCCTTCATGAGTTCTTTCGGCAGCACCGGTTTGATGATCTGCTCGATCACCGCTTCTTCGATCTGTTTGTGCGACATGCCCGGCTGATGCTGGGTCGAGAGCACGATGGTGTCGATCGACGCCGGCCGGTCGTTGACGTATTTGATGGTGACCTGCGATTTGGCGTCCGGGCGCAGCCATGGCATGCGGCCGTCGCGGCGCAGCTCGGCCTGGCGTTCGACCAGACGGTGCGACAAATGAATCGGCAGCGGCATCAGTTGCTCGGTTTCATCGCAGGCGAAGCCGAACATCAGGCCTTGGTCGCCAGCGCCCTGGTCGAGGTCGAGGCCTTGGCCTTCGTTCACGCCCTGCGCGATGTTCTGCGATTGCTGGCCGTACTGCACCATGATGGTGGCGGTATCAGCGTCAAAGCCGATCGAGGGATCGGTATAGCCGATGCGCCTGATCGTTTTGCGTGCAACGTCGGCGAAATCAACTTTCGCGCCAGTGGTGATTTCACCCGCCAGCACGACCAGATTGTCTTTGACCAAGGTTTCAGCGGCGACGCGGGAGCCTTTGTCCTGCGCTAAAATCGCGTCCAGAACAGCGTCCGAAATCTGATCCGCCACTTTGTCGGGATGGCCTTCGGAAACCGATTCCGAGGTAAACAGAAAATCGCTCATGTTAAGCAGCCGCTTATAGTAATGGTTAAGGGGCGGAATTATAGCAAAGGCTGGTTTGTGCGGCGGAAACCCATATGAAGTCCGTTTTTTTACGGGGTAACCCGGCATGATGGTGCGGTGCGGTCTGGGCTGCATCTGGCTGCTGCATTTTTTGCCGCTGCCGGTGTTGTCCCGTGTTGGCGCTGCGCTGGGTAGCTTGCTGTATGTGCTTGCCGCCCCGCGTCGCCGCGTGGTGTTGCTCAATTTGCAGTTTTGTTTTCCTGCGCTTAGCGAGGCCGAGCGGCGCACCCTCGCGCTGCGTCATTTCCGCGCGTTTGCGCGCAGCGTCCTCGAACATGGCATCTTGTGGTGGGGGCGCAAATCGCGGGTGCAGGCTTTGGTCAAAATCGAGGGGCTGGAGCACTGGCGCAACCTCGACGGCAGGCCGGTGATTTTGCTGGCGCCGCATTTTGTCGGACTCGATATGGGCGGCATCCGGCTGGCCGCCGAATATCGTCTCAATTCGGTCTACAGCCGGACCAAGGATGCGGTGTTTGACCGTTTGCTGATCCACGGTCGTACCCGCTTCGGGCAGACGACGTTGTTCGCGCGCCAGGACGGCATCCGGCCGATGGTGAAGACGCTCAAAAAAGGCGAACCGTTTTATTATTTGCCGGATATGGATCTGGGCATACGCGATTCGGTGTTCGCGCCTTTTTTCGGCAAACCGGCGGCCACCATCACCGGCTTGTCGCGCATTGCACAGCTCGCAGGCGCGGCCATCGTCCCCTGTATTACGCGTCAGCTGCCTGGTGGTGCTGGTTATGTGGTGCGCTTGTATCCGGCCTGGACCGAATTCCCGAGCGGCAATCTGGAGGCGGATGCCTGCCGTATGAATGCATTCATCGAGGAGCGCGTGCGCGAAATGCCGGAACAATATTATTGGCTGCACAAGCGTTTCAAGACCCGTCCAGAGGGCGAAGCAAATCCGTATGAGCCCTGAGTTGCCGGAGCACAGCCCCGCAGCACAGTCGACCGTGCAGATACAGCGCGTGACCTCCGCTGACGCCGAGGCCATTGCTGAATTGGCGGCGGAGATCTGGCATACGCATTACGCCGATATTATTTCTGCTGCGCAGATTGAATACATGCTGGCACAACGTTATGCGCCGGCGCTGATTCGCGACGAGCTCGTGCGCGGCGTGCTGTGGGACAAGCTGCATATTGCCGGCCGGGTCGTCAGCTATTCTTCTTATTTTCCTGTGAGCGAGGGGCGCGAGATGAAGCTCGACAAGCTCTATGTGCATCCGTCGCAACAGCGGCGCGGCTATGGCGGATTGCTGATCGCCCGCGCGCTGGGTGCCGCGCACCAGGCCGGTTGCAAGGCGCTGGTGCTGGCGGTGAACAAGGCCAACGCACAGGCTATTTCTGCGTATACAAAATACGGTTTTCATATCCGTGAATCGGTGGTGCAGGATATCGGCGGCGGTTATGTCATGGACGACTACTTCATGGTGAAAAATGTTTGACAATCCCGGGCGTGACGAGCGCTGCGCTTTGCTGGCGCGCGTAAAAAACATTGCGGTGGTGGGGCTGTCGCCGAACCCGGCGCGACCCAGCTACGGGGTGTCGGCCGCGATGCGCGGGTTTGGTTACAACATTATTCCGGTGCATCCGGCGGTGCAGGAGGTGCTGGGCGTTAAGGCCTATGCGCGGCTCGCCGATATTGAGGTGCCGTTCGATCTGGTCAATGTTTTTCGCCAGCCAGAATTTGTCAGCGGTATCGTCGACGAATGTATCGCGCTCGGCGTCAAGGCCTTGTGGCTGCAGGACGGCGTGATTGATGCGGTGGCTGCAGAGCGTGCGCGTGCGGCGGGCATTTTCGTCGTGATGGACCGCTGCATCTACCGCGATTACAAAAACGAGTATTTAAGTCCTGACGCATCGCCGCTGAACCGATGAAATTGCCATTCACCAAGATGCACGGGCTGGGCAATGACTTTGTCGTGCTCGACGCGACGCGCACGCCGCTGGCCTTGAGCGTCGCGCAGTTGCGCCAACTCGCCGACCGTCGTTTCGGCATCGGCTGCGATCAGATTCTGCAAGTCGAGCCGTCGCGCAGTGCCGGTACCGATTTTTATTACCGTATCTTTAACGCCGACGGTGGCGAGGTCGAGCAATGCGGCAACGGTGCGCGTTGCTTCGTGCGCTTTGTGCATGACAGCGGTCTTACGCAGGCCACCGAGATCCGCGTCGGTACCGCCTCGGGTGTGATCGTGCCGCGCCTTGAGGCGGACGGTCTGGTCACCGTCAATATGGGCGCCCCCGTGTTCGAGCCCGCACGCATACCGTTCGAAGCGCCGCAACGCACTGCGACCTATGCGCTGGAAGTCGGCGCGCGCACGGTCGAAATCAACGCGCTGTCGATGGGTAACCCGCATGCGGTGCAGTTTGTCGACGATGTTGACGCGGCGCCGGTCGCTGCAGAAGGGGTGCTGATCGAACGGCACGCGCGTTTTCCAAAACGCGTGAATGCGGGTTTTGTGCAGGTGCTTGACCGCACGCACATCCGTTTGCGCGTGTTCGAGCGCGGGGCGGGCGAAACGCTGGCTTGCGGCACCGGTGCTTGTGCCGCGGTGGTCGGCGGTATCCAGCGCGGCCTGCTCGACTCTCGCGTGATAGTTACTACGCGCGGTGGTGAGCTCAGTATATTATGGGAAGGCGAGGGCAGACCGGTCATGATGACCGGCCCCGCCGTGACCGTCTTCTCGGGCGAAATCGAACTGCAAGCGTAAGAACTTTGGCAGTGTGGTGTGCGGCCGATCGGCGTCCGCGGCGTGCGTATACCAGACCTCTCATTATCAACGTCATGTAAAGCGGCCACTATGACACCCGAAGCAGTTGTGCAGTATCTCAGGCAGCACCCGGAATTCTTTGAAGAGCAGAGTGAATTTCTGGCCACGGTCGCATTGCCCCACCCGCACGGTGGGCGTACTGTTTCGATCAGCGAGCGGCAGATTTTGACGCTGCGTGAAAAAAGCAAACAGCTTGAGGACAAGCTGCGCGAACTGATCCAGTTCGGCGAGGAAAACGACGCCATCGGCGAAAAAATGCACCGCCTCATCCTGGCGATGATGGCGTCGCGCGACGCGGAGTCCGCCATCGGCGCGCTGCATTTTCATTTGCGCGAAGATTTCGCCGTGCCGCATGTGGCCATGCGCCTGTGGCCGCAGGGCGTGCGTCCGCAGACACCGGAATTTTCCGCGGTGAGCATGGCGTCGCGGGATTTTGCGGTTAGTTTGACCCACCCATATTGCACGGCGCGGGCGATGGTCGACACCGGTGACTGGTTTGGCGAGCACGCCGCTCATCTGCGCTCGTTTGCGTACATCGCACTCAAACGCGGGGAAACCCTGGGGTTGCTTGCGCTGGCGAGCGAGGATGCGCAGCGCTTCTACCCCGAAATGGGCACGCTCTATCTGCAACGCCTGGGTGAAGTGGCCGCGGCGAGCTTGTTGCGTAGCGCCGAGTAATGGAGGGGCGGTGAGCGGCGACAGTGCGGTACTGGCGCCGTCTGTGCGTGAAGCCGGTGCGGAAAAACTGCGCGCCGCTTTCATTGCCCATTTGTCGAACGAACGGCGCCTGAGCGCCAACACCGTCAGCGGTTATGCCCACGATGTCGGCGTGTTGCTCGATCTGGCCGCTGCAACACCGTTGACCACACTACAAATCCACCAGATGCGCCGCTACGTTGCGCAGTTGCACGCGCGCGGACTCGACGGCCGTAGTCTGGCGCGCATGCTCTCGGCGTGGCGCGGCTTTTTTCGTTATTTGGCGCGTGACCACGGTTTTACCAGCAACCCCTGTGCCGGCCTGCGCGCGCCGAAGTCGAAGAAAATGTTGCCGCAGGCGCTGTCGCCCGATGAGGCGGCGCGTCTAATGGAGATCGCCGGCGATGATGTCATGTCGGTGCGCGACAAGGCGATGTTAGAACTCTTTTATTCATCCGGTTTGCGTTTGTCCGAGCTGACCGGTCTTGCCCCCGATGACGTGAGTTTCAGTGATGCGGTGGTGCGCGTCACCGGCAAGGGTAGCAAGACGCGTGTGGTGCCGGTCGGCACGCAGGCGCTGGCGGCGTTGCGCACGTGGTTGCAGGCGCGTGCAACCTTGCGCAACACCGACCCGACGGCCTTGTTCGTCAACGCCGCCGGTAAACGCGTTTCGCCGCGCACGATTCAATCGCGCATGAAACAGTGGGCGCTGAAGCTCGGCCTCTCCGCTGATCTGCATCCACATATGTTGCGGCATTCGTTTGCCTCGCATGTGCTGCAATCGAGTGGTGATCTGCGTGCGGTGCAGGAAATGCTCGGGCACTCGAGTATTTCCACCACGCAGGTGTATACGCATCTGGATTTTCAATACCTCGCCAAGGTCTATGATGCGGCGCACCCGCGCGCGAAGCGCAAGACGTGAAGGCGGGTTCGTAAGGTGTGAGGTGAAAAACCGCATGCCCTGGGTGGCAGCGGTTAGAATTCCCGCTCAACGTTTGTTGTTAACTGTGTTCTTGCTCTCTTACGTCTTATTTCCCACATGCATCGTCTGATACTCAAGCCCGGCCGCGAGAAATCCCTTAAGCGTCGCCATCCGTGGATTTTTTCCGGTGCGGTAGCCACCATGCCGGCCGGCGTCGCGGCCGGTGAAACGGTAGCGGTGCGTTCGGCCGACGGTGAGTTACTCGCTGTCGCCGCGTGTAATCCGCATTCGCAAATCGTCGGTCGCGTATGGGATTGGCAGGAGCGTGAAATTGACGCGGCGTTTTTTCTTGAGCGCGTCGGACGCGCCGCTGCCTTGCGCCAGCGCATGCTGCCCGCTTGCGAGGCAGTGCGTCTGGTGCATGCCGAGGCCGACGGGCTGCCCGGTGTGGTGATCGATCGTTATGGCGATGTCGTCGTCTTGCAACTGTCGAGTGCGGGCGCGATGCGCTGGCGCGACGCGATAGTCGATGCGGTGGCGGCGACGCTGCAGCCAAAAACAATCTTCGAACGTTCGGATGCCGACGTGCTCGCGCTCGAGGGCTTGCAGCCGCATATCGGTTTGTTGTCTGGTGTTGCGCCGGCGCCGGAGATGACGGTCAGCGACGCCGGCCTGCGTTTTGAAATCGATGTGCCACATGGTCATAAGACCGGCTTTTATCTGGATCAGCGTGACAACCGTTCGCACTTACGCGCACTGGCGGCGGGTTGCGAGGTGCTCGATTGTTTTGCCTATAGCGGCGGCTTTACCGTTAACGCGTTGAAGGGCGGTGCGCAGAGTGTCACCGCTGTTGATAGTGCGGGACCGGCGCTGGAGATTCTGCGTCGTAACGCAGCGCGCAATCAATTGCCCGTGCCCGAATGCATCGAGGGCGATGTCTTCCAGGTGCTGCGCAAGATGCGGGATCAGGCGCGACGCTTTGATCTGATCGTGCTTGATCCGCCGAAGTTTGCCCCCACCGCGGCGCATGCGGAAAAGGCCGCCCGTGCTTACAAGGATATCAATCTGCTGGGCTTCAAATTGCTGAGGCCTGGTGGTCTGCTGTTTACCTTCTCTTGTTCCGGTGGCGTTTCGCGCGATCTTTTTCAGAAAGTCGTCGCCGGCGCTGCGCTCGATGCCGGGGTGGATGCGCAGATCGTGCATCACCTGAGCGCCGGTGCCGATCATCCGGTGGCGCTGAATTTTCCCGAGAGTGAATATTTGAAGGGTGTGGTCTGCCGCGTTGGCGGCTGAAAAAGCGTTTACCACCGAGCGCACGAAGGAAGTGCTGCCCGGCTGGTTGGATTTTTCTCTGCGCGCTCTCTGATGCCGGTCGCTTGAAGCTAGGATTTTGACTTTGGCGGCACCAGATCGACGCCACCGGCATGCCAGGGATGGCAGCGCAATAACCGGTACAGCGCCAGCCAGCTGCCGCGCAGCGCGCCATGCGTGTCGACCGCTTCTGCCGCATACGCCGAGCAGCTTGGATAAAAGCGGCACTGGCCGCCGACAAAGGGGCTCAGGCACAACTGGTAGAGGCGGATGGCGAGTAGCAGCAGGCGTTTCATCGGTGGCGTTATTTGACCCGGGGACGATGTGCCCAGTATAGCTTGCCGCCCGCGGCTACTTCTCCATCAGCTTTACAACCGGGCTTGGATCGGCGTAATCTTTGCCGCAACGACTTGCACTGCAATCAGACTCTTATGACCATCAAGCGCGGATTACTGCAGATACTGCTGGCGGCTTTGCTGCTGGTGGCGCAGCACGTCGCGCTGACCCATGGCTTTAATCACCTGCCGCTCAGTCAGCTCAGCCCGCTTGAGCAAACGCAACAGGACGATGGCGGCAAGAAATCACTCTCTGGTCTGTGCGACTTTCACGTCGCTTTTGCCAAGGTTTTTGGTGCGCTGGGTTCCTGCGCTCTGCAGGTTGGCGTTTCGGTCGCAACCGACGAAGCCACCGGTAACCCTGTAGTCCTAAAACACACCGTTCTATTCCTTGCGCCGCTCTCCCGCGGCCCTCCCGCTCTGCTCTGAAATCACAAGCGTGGCAGCCGTTTTTTAACGGTTGTCTGATTTATGTGTGTGACGAGGAGAACCACAGTGTTCAAATTGAAATCGATCGCGATCGCGGTGGCGTTCGCATGTGCGTCGCAGGTGCCGGCGCAGGCATACGCGCAGACATCTGCGCAGAATGGCGAGCTGGGCAGCATACGCAGTGAAATAAAACAGATGCGCGAACTTTATGAAAAGCGCATTCAGGAACTCGAGAAACGTTTGTCCGAAGCCGAGGCGAAAGTCGGCAAGGCGGAAACCGCAGCAACAACGGCGGCGGGCAAGGCAGAGCAAAGCGCGAGCAAAGCCGAGACGGCAGCCTCAGCGGCCGCCTCAGCACGCAGCGCGGAAAATTCTTTCAATCCGGCGATGTCGCTCATTCTGCAGGGCACCTTCGCTAAAAGTTCGCGCGACCCGGGTCAATACCAGATCACCGGTTTTGTGCCGTCGGGTGGTGAAGTGGCGCCACCCAAGCGCAGCTTCGGCGTGGGTGAAACCGAATTGCACATGAGTGCCAGCATCGATCCGTATTTCCGTGGTGTCGCCATCATGGCGGTGGCTCCGGAAGGCGGTATTGAGGTCGAGGAGGGGTATTTTCAAACCACCGCTTTGCCGCACGGCTTGACCTTCAAGGGCGGGCGTTATTTTTCCGGTCTTGGTTATCTAAACGAACAGCATCAGCACGCCTGGGATTTTCAGGATGCGCCGCTGGTCTACAAGGCTTTTCTTGGCAACCAGCTCAAGCAGGATGGGGTGCAGCTGAAATGGCTTGCGCCGACTGATTTATTTCTCGAGCTGGGCGTCGAACTGACGGCCGGTGACAAATTTCCGGGTAGTGATCGCAATAAAAACGGGGTTGGCGGGAGTGCGCTGTTCGGTCACCTCGGTGGTGATATCGGACAGAGCACGGCGTGGCGGGTCGGCGCTTCGCAGTTGTGGACCTCGCCTAAAGACCGCAGTTACAGCGACACCGATACCCTCGGCGGAGCGGTCAACAACACGTTTACCGGCAGCGCCAAACTATTCGCACTCGACGGTGTGTTGAAATGGTCGCCCAATGGCAACGCCACCGATCGCAATTTCAAACTGCAGGGCGAGTATTTCAGATTGCGGCAGGACGGTACGCTGACTTATAACGATAGCGCCGGTAGCGCGGTATTCAATAGCGTCAGTGGTCCCCTGCAGGCCGACCAGTCGGGCGGGTATCTACAGGGCGTTTACCAGTTTTATCCGCGCTGGCGTGCCGGCTATCGCTACGATACCTTGCGCTATGGCAACCTCAGCAACGGCATTGTCAACAACGGGGCAGGGCCGTCGGCAGCGAATTTCCCGGTGCTGTCGAGCCACAGTCCGTCACGCAATAGCCTGATGCTCGATTTCAGCCCGACGGAATTCAGCCGCTTCCGCTTGCAGTTCGCCGCTGATAAATCGCGCCTGGGTGTCACCGACAATCAGGTCATGTTGCAATACGTGCACAGTCTCGGCGCGCACGGCGCGCATAAATTTTAAGGCGCGACCGACATGAAAAAGGACATGCGCATGAACAACCCCTTGAACCAGCCGGCCCCGCTGAAAAAAAGCCTCACGATGTTATGTTGTATCGTCGGTCTTGCCTTCACATCGCCTGTGTTTGCCGCACTGAATATTCTTGCCTGCACACCGGAATGGGGTGCGCTGGCCAAAGAGCTGGCCGGTGACAAGGCGAATATTTATACGGCTACCAACGCGCTGCAGGATCCGCATCGTGTCGAGGCGCGGCCGAGCCTGATTGCGCGCGCGCGCAGTGCGGATCTGGTGGTGTGCACGGGGGCGGAGCTCGAGGTCGGCTGGCTGCCGTTGGTGCTGACGCAATCCGCCAACCCGAAAATCCGCGTCGGACAACCTGGCTATTTCGAGGCGGCACGTGTTGTTACCATGCTTGAAGTGCCGGTATCGGTTGATCGTTCGCAGGGCGACGTGCATCCGGGCGGTAATCCGCATCTGCATCTTGATCCACGTAATATCGCCAGAGTGGCAGCGGCGCTGGGCGAGCGCATGGCGCAGCTCGATGGCGCGGAGGCCGAGGCTTACCGCCAGCGCACGAAGAATTTTCTCGAGCGCTGGCAGCAGGCCCTGGCGCGCTGGGAAAAGCTTGCCACGCCGCTGAAGGGGATGCCGCTCATCGTCTATCACAGGAATCTGTCGTATTTGATCGCTTGGCTGGGTCTG
>CAIWNB010000233.1 GCA_903913965.1 uncultured beta proteobacterium | reverse complement strand
GCAATCGTGTCTGAGGTGCCGCCCGCGGGAAACGGGGCGATCAAGCGTACCGGTTTACTCGGATAGGGCCCTGTGTCGGCAGCACCTGCGCTGTTGACTGCGAAGAATGCGAGCGCAATGCCCGTACCGATGGTGGCGGTGGAAAGGTTCACTGGAAGTCTCCTCGATGTGCCGCATGTGGGGCCGCGGCTTAAATGAATAATCGAGCGCTAGTCTGCAACAAGGGCTGCGGTGGCGCAAGCCGCTGGCGCAAGTGGACGTCGATTGATTGGCCCCATTTTTTTATTCTCGCTGTATGCCGGCATCTTTTACGACCTCGGCCCATTTGCGGATGTCGGCCTGAATCAGAGCTGCGAACTCTGCCGGCGTGTTGCCGACGGCAGTGGCGCCTTCGCCCGTGAGTTGCTGGCTGAATTCCGGCGAACGGACGATTTTGGCGATCTCGCGGTGCAACCGCTCAATCACTGTTTTCGGCGTGCCGGCCGGTGCGAGGATGCCGTTCCAGGCGGTGGCTTCATAACCGAGCAGCGCATCGGCGATCGGTGGCACATGCGGCAGGATGGGCAGCCGGTGCCGGGTGCTGACGCCGAGGGCGCGCACACGGCCAGCTTTCTCCTGCGGTACCACGGTGCCCGCCGAGGCGATGAAGTAGAGCTGGATTTCTCCGGACACGAGTGCGGTCAATACCTGCGGGCTGGCCTTGTAGGGCACATGCGTGATTTGTAGTCGCGCCATTGAGCGCATGAGTTCGGCACCCAGGTGACCCAGGCTGCCGCTGCCGACCGAACCATAGTTGAGGGTGCCGGGTTTGGCTTTTGCCAGCGCAATCATTTCCTGCGTGGTTTTGACCGGCGAGTCGCTGCCAACGATCAACACGGTTGAAACCGTGCTCACCAACGTGACGGGGGCAAATGACTTCACGGTGTCATAAGGCAGCGATTTGAACAGGCTGGGATTAACCGCGTGCGATGGAAATACCATCACCAGCGTGTGACCGTCGGCGGGCGCGGCGGCCACCAGTTGCGAGCCGATGACGCCGCTCGCACCGGGACGGTTATCAATGACCACCGGTTGGCCGAGGCTTTCCGCAAGGCGCGGCGCGATGAAGCGGGAGAGGATATCGGTGACGCCACCGGCGCCGGTGGGCACCACCAGCCGCAACGGTCGCTGTGGAAAATCCTGTGCCGCCGCGAAAGCGGTGACGTGAAGCAGCACGCCGGCGGCGGCTATTTGCAATACGAATCGGATCATGATGCGGTTCACTCCAGCAGGCGCAGGGGCGCGGTGTCGGCACGAATGTAAACACAGGCACTGCGCGCCGTCCAGAAGCCTGTGGCATCATCCGCACATGAATATTTTGGGACCACAATCATGAATCCAGCTTTGCGTGTTATGACGCTGCTCGTGCTGAGCAGCGCTTACGGCCTCGCCGGCGCAGCCTGGCCCGAGCGGCCGGTGCGCATCATCGTTACCTCGCAGCCGGGGGGTGGCAGCGACACCACCTTCCGCGTGCTCGCGCCCAAACTTACTGAATATCTGGGGCAGCAGGTGATCATCGAAAATCGCGCGGGTGTGAGCGGCAATATTGGCGCCGAGGCGATTGCGCGCGCCACCCCCGATGGCTATACGCTGGGCACGCTATTTTCTTCGCATACCAGCAATGTGGCGGTGATGAAGAACGTGCCCTTCGATATCATCCGTGACTTCACGCCGATCACCAATGCGGTAACGATGCCCAATTTGCTGACCTCGCACCCGTCGGTGCCGGCGAAGAACCTGAAGGAACTGATCGCGTTTGCGAAGACGCGGCCTGGTCAGATGCAATATGCGACCTCGGGTGTCGGTGCGAATTCACACCTCTCGATGGTGTTGCTCTTGAACATGACCGGACTGTCGATGGTGCATGTGCCTTATCGTTCGACGCCAAGCGCCACCACCGATGTGATCGCCGGCCATGTGCCGTTAATGATGGCCAACATCGTGGTCTCAGTGCCGCATGTGCGCAGCGGCCGTTTGCGCGCACTGGGTGTTACCAGCGCACGGCGTTCGGCTGCCGCCCCCGAGTTGCCGACGGTGATTGAAATGGGGCTGCCCGGTTATGAAGCGGCGCAGTGGTACAGCCTGGTTGGTCCGGCCGGATTGCCGCGCGACATCGTGATGAAAATGCACGCCGCCATGCTGCGCGGTCTGGCTGACCCGGCGGTGAAAAAACGTCTCAGCGACGACGGCGCCGAACCGACGCCGAATGCGACCCCCGAAGAATTCGGCGCAATGCTGAAGTCCGAAATCGCGAAGTGGGGCAAGGTGGTGAAGACGGCGGGGATCAAGGAGGAATAACGAAACACAGCGTCACTACGGGGTGACACTGTGGTTTGTGCTTCCGGGGTTGGTCGAGGGGCGGGCGGATTTCCCCTTTCTTAATACTCTTGCGTGTTAAACATCCTCGCCATAAAACATCCTTCGATAGGTGATATTGAGCACATTGCGCGAGATGCGCATGTCCATCACCATCGGGCCGTCGCCGCTTAGAAACTCATCGACGCCTGTTGCGACTTCTTCGAGCGTACGTGCTGTGACGCCGCGCACGCCGAAGCCTTTGGCAACGGCGGCGAAGTCGGGTGACTCGACGTTGGCCAGTGCGGGTTCGAGTTTGGCCGCCTTCAATTTGTGATATTCCGCGCCCAGTGTCTCGTCGTTCATGATGACGAAGAGCAGTTTGGCGCCGGTGCGCCGTAAGGTGTCGAGTTCCTGGATGTTTTGCATGGCGCCGCCGTCGCCTTCGATGGCGACCAGCGGTTTGCCCTTGAGGGCGACCGCCGCACCGATGGCGGTGGCGAAGGTCTGACCGATCGAGCCGAAGCCGTTCGAATAAATCTCGAAGGGGCGCGGTTTTTTCATCACCATCACCGGAAACGCAAACGAGTGACCGAGGCCGATGGCGACACCAACCTCGGCAGGCAGGTGTTCGTCCAGCACGCGGCAGGCGTCCCTCGGGTCGACGGTGCCGGCCTCGATTTCGTATTCGGCCGGATCACGGTCGGCGTTGAGCAGGATCTTTTTGACCGCCGCCGTGCGGTAACCGTCCTGTGAAAAACTCTCGCCGGCAAGCAGTTCCTCGATCATCTGCGTGGTGACGGCGGCGTCTCCTTGCACATAACAATCGGCAGCGCGGCCGTTGCCCATTACCACAGCGGGTTCGGCATCGATGTGGATGATTTTGCCGTGCGGAAACAGATAACCGCCTTCAATGGTGTGCGGATTAAGGCTCGCACCGATCGCGATCGCGCAGTCGGCCTCTTCAAATAATCCCATCACCGACTTCGTGGAGAACAGGCCGGCGACACCGGCGTGGTATTCAGGATCGCCAAAAGCGCCCTTGGCAAGCAGTGAGGTGGCGGTCAACGCGCCCAGGCGTTTGGCCAGCTTGGCGGCCGCCTCCAGAGCGCCGGATTTCATGGCGCCACGGCCGGCGATGACCACGCACTTTTTACTTCCACGTATGATCTCCACGGCGGCCGTCAGGCGGTCAACCGCCGGGCGGATTTTTTGCTGGCCGTTGAACAACGTGGTTGACGGTTCATAGTCTTCACCATCGGCATCGCATTCCATCTTCTGCACGTCCATCGGCACCGCCAGCACCACCGGCCGCAGTTCGGTGCGCGCCATGTGGAAGGCCTGTCGTACCGCGCTTTCGGCGAACGCCGGCTTCAATACTTCGACATAACCGGCGCCAGTGGCGCTGACGAGACGTCGCTGGTCGATCGCCTGATTGATCAGGTCGTTGTTGAGTTCGGTGGCACTGGTGCAGATCACTACCGGAATCTGGCAGCGTGTGACGCTGACGAGCGAGGTCGTCATGCGCGTGATGCCGGGGCCATGCGTGACGCTACATACGCCAACTTTGCCGGTGGCGCGTGCCCAGCCTTCAGCCATGGTCAGTGCGGCGCCTTCGTCGCGCGCATCGACGTTTTCCATGCCGGGCACTTTCGACATCACCGCTGCCCAGTTCATGTTGCCGTCGCCCAGGAGGCCGAAGATGGTGGTGGTGCCTTCCTTGACGAACGCGTTGGCGATGGCTTCGTAGACTTTCATTTTTAACAGTGTCCTTGTTGTTTGCGACCTGGTTTTTGCCTTTCCCCGTATGGGGGGAAGGCCATGGTTAAGGCGAACCGCTGTTGCCCCCAGCCTAACCCTCGCCCGCGGGCGGGGGAGGGGATCGATTTATCGGTGAGGCCTGGGGGTTATTCCGTTTTCGCGCCTGACAATTTGATCAACTTCGAATTTTGCACGATCTCGTTGTGCAGAAAGGTGGCGAATTGTTCCGGCGTCGTGAGTTGCACGTCGAGCCCCTGTTTGTTCAACGCGTTTTTGTATTCATTACTGCCGGCGGCTTTCACTGCCGCCGCATAAAGTTTTGCCATGATTTCTTTTGGCGTTGCCGACGGCGCGACGATGTTCCACCACGTCGTACGTTCGTAACCGGTGAGGCCCGCTTCATGCAGTGTCGGCACCCTGGGCAACACTGCGGCGCGTTTCATGCCAGTCACCGCCAGCGCTTTTAACTTGCCGGCTTCGAGTAGCGGCAGCGTAGCGCCCAGCCCCAGATAACTCATCTCCACCTGACCCGAGGCGGTGGCGACTGCTGAATCTGCAGAACCTTTGTACGGCACGTGGGAAATTTGGACGCCGGCGAGCTGGTTGAATAATTCTCCCATCAGGTGTGACGAGCTGCCGATGCCCGAAGAACCATAGTTAAGCTGGCCGGGTTTGGCGCGTGCCAGGGCGACGAGTTCCTTCACGCTGCGTGCCGGTAACGAGGGGTGCAACGCCAGCACCGCCATACCCAGCGCGACGATGGTGGTCGAAGCGAAATCGCGCTCGAGGTCATAGGGCAGTTTGGAGCGCAGTGCCGGTTGCAGGGTGTCGGCCGCCGCCATCAGGTAAATGGTGTAGCCGTCGGCCGGGGCGCGTGCGGCAAGTTCGACGGCGATCGCACCACCGGCACCGCCGCGGTTCTCGACCACCACGGGCTGGCCAAGCTGTTCGGTCAGCAGCGGTGCGAGCAGACGCGCCACCGAATCGGGCGAACTGCCGGCGCTAAAGCCGACGATCAGACGCAGCGGTTTTTGCGGATAGCTGGTTTGCGCGGTGGCTGCACCGCTGGCAAGCAAGCTCGCAATCGCAACGGCCTGCAGCATGAACCGCGCGCGTTTCATTCGCGCACAATCCGGTTGCTGAGGATGCCAACGCCTTCGATTTCGCACGACACCACATCGCCGGGTTTGATCCAGCGGTCAAGTTCGAAGCCGACGCTAAACGCGGGCGGGCCGGAACCGAAGAAATCGCCGACGTTGACCATCTCGTCGCGCGACACGTGGGCAATGAACTGCGCGAAGGTGAAGGCCCAGCCGCTGATCTTGCCGTCGAACCAGACTTCGCCGTTGACGCGATTGATCATACGCAGCCCCGTCACCTCCGGCACTTCGTCGGCGGTGACCAGATAGGGCCCCATGATTTTCGAGGTGGCGAAATCCTTCGACTTCGCCGGCCCCATGCGCAGACTCATTTCCGGCGGTTGCACGTCGCGCAAGCCCAGATCGTTGAAGACGGTGTAACCGGCGATGTGTTCGTGCGCGCGTTCGGCCGGAATATCCTTGCCCGCCTTGCCGATATACAGACCGAGCTCGAATTCGTAATCGAGCTTCTCGCTGTATTTGGGCCAGCGGATCGGTTCCATGTGACCGGCGACCGCCGCGCGGCTTGGCTTCCAGAAAATCGGCATGCTGCGCGCGGCTTCGGGCATGCGGTCCTTTTCGGCGATCTTGAACAGACGTTCCATGCCAACGCGATAGTGATCGAGCAACAAAATGCCGTCACGGATCATCGGCGGCCGCGGCACTGGCGCGAGCCAGCGGATTTCCGTCTCGCTAAAAGCAAGGCGCTGACCGTGCGGGCCGAGCGCGATTGCATCGTGACGCAGCCGTTCGCCGGCATACGCCACCGCCTGTTCCGCGGCAGCGCGGGCGGGCGCACCGCCTTCGAGAAATTCGATCATGTCGGGCGGCACGAGGGCGGCGGCCTGGCGGCGCGCAGCGTTGCTGTCAGAAGACTGCGCAAACAGCCCCGTGCAGGCGGCATTCAAGTCAATGATGGTGCCGTGCGCGAGGGCGCCGATGCGCTCGAAGCGGCCGAGCTGCGTGTGCACTTCAAAGCTGACGAGTTTCATCCTTGTCCTGCGGTAGAATTGTTTTTTATAGGTCGCATCGCGGTCGGTGCGCTGCGGCAGACTCTATCATGCTGAAGGTTGGCGCTGCTACTGCGGCGGCGGCTGTAAAAAATCAAAAGTAGACGGGGAGACGTTTGTAGTCATGGAAAAACTCATCATCACCAATTGCGCGACCGATTGCTCGATGTATCCCGAGTGGGTTAACCGCTTTCAGGATTCCGAGGTGCTGGCCAAATCGGTGGCGGCAGCCTGTGCGAAGGGTTCGGCGATTGCCCACATCCATGCGCCGCCCGATGATTTTAAAGCGTGGGAATCGCACACCAAGGCGATCCGTGCGCACTGTGATGTGATGATCCAGTATGGCATCTCGATTCAGAGCATCGAGCAACGGCGCGTCGTCATGAAAAACAGGCCGGAGATGATTTCAGTGGCGGTGGGAGCGCATAACCTCGCCTTTGTCGGCCGTGATCTGATGTTGCTGCATCCGCGCGCCGAGTTGGCCGAGCTGATGCGCATGTGTCGCGACATGGGCGTGAAGCCCGAGTTTGAGGTGTGTGCGCTGGGCGATCTTTGGCTGATCGACGATCTCTGCCAGAAGGGGCTGGTCGATGATCCGATCATGATGACGATATTCTTTGGCCGCCCGGGCGGCAGCTGGTCGCCACCGTCGCCCGAGGAATTCTTGCATCGCACGAAGCATCTGCCGAAAGGCTCGTATGCGATGGCCAGCGTCACCGGCCCCACGCACCTGATGCTCGAAACGCTGGCGGTGATGAACGGCAATCACGTGCGCGTCGGTACCGAGGATGAGCCCTATCTGAAGCCGGGCGTGCTCGGTGATAATGATGATCACGTCGCGCGGATTGCCGGCATTGCGGACATGTTCGGGCGCGGTGTGGCGACCATCGCTGAGGCGCGGGCGACGCTGAAGATTCCGCAGTAAAAAAATTAACACCCTCACCTGCGCTTAACACGGGCTGGGGGCAGGCGGCGGTTCGTCCCCCATCCCAACCTTCCCCCGCAGCGCGGGGAAGGATTAAAACCCTGTAGTGGCCAAGTCATTGAGGACAAAAAAATGAAAGAAGAAACCTACGGCGCGTGGAACATTTATGACATGACCGAGCTGGCGCGGCGCCGTCTGCCGAAAGGTTTGTTTGAGTTCATGCATCGCGGCAACGATGACGAAATCGCGGTGCGTGACAACCGCCTCGCGCTTGACGCCATCAAGCTGCGGCCGCGCGTGTTGCGCGATGTGTCCAAGCGCAATCAGGAAATCACCCTATTCGGCAAGAAACAGAAAATGCCGGTGATCGTGGCGCCCACCGGGTCGGTCGGTCTGGCCTGGTATGAGGGCGAGATTGCATTGGCGCGTGCGGCTGCCGCTGCGGGCGTGCCCTACACCATGGCCTCGTCGTCGATGACCGCGATTGAAAAAGTCGCCGCCGCCGCACCGGGTGGCACGTTGTGGTTTCAGTTTTATATGTGGCCCGACCGGTCGCTCTCGCATCAACTGGTGGCGCGCGCGCGCGACGCTGGCGCCGAGGCGCTGATCTTCACCGTTGATACGCCGGTGGCGCCGGGGCGCGAATACAACTTGCGCAACGGTTTCACCATTCCATTCAGGTTCACGCGTCGCAACGTGCTTGATGTGCTGGGCCATCCGCGCTGGCTCTTCGGTGTGCTGGTGCGCTATCTGCTGACCACCGGGGCGCCGCGTTACATGAACTTCCCGCCGCATATGCAGACGCGCGTTGGTGCGCTGCCGATGGGGCGTTCGGTGCAATCAAACGCCTCGATCAACTGGGATGATGTGCGCGAGTTGCGCAAACTGTGGCCGCGCAAGCTGATCGTCAAGGGCATACAGCATCCGCAGGATGCGGTGATGGCGGCCGACTGCGGCGCCGATGCGGTGGTGATCTCGAACCATGGCGGTCGTGTGCTTGATAGCACCACCGCACCGATTCTGATCCTGCCCGAGGTGCTCGAGGCGGTGAACAAACGCCTCACGGTGATCGTTGATTCCGGTTTCCGGCGTGGCAGCGACGTGGTCAAAGCACTCGCCCTCGGCGCCGATGCGGTGATGTTGGGGCGCGGCCCCTTGCATGGCGCGGCGGTGGCCGGTGAGGCGGGCGGCTTGCGCGCGCTGAATATTTATCGCGAGGAAATCGACCGTGTGATGGCCCTGATTGGTACCAGCAGCATTGCCGAGATCACGCGCGAGCATGTGATCATGCCCGAGATGAACGGGCCGGTGCCGGCCTGAGGTGCGGGCGTGTGCCGCGCTTGATGCGCTGCGCACGCCAATCAAACAAAGCCCGCCGCCGAATAGCGGCGGGTCACCCGCTTAGATCTGCAGCGGCAACTGCGTGTTGTAGGCTTCTTTCGCCTGGCCCACTTCGTTGAGGATGCGGTCGAACTGGCGCACGGCGCGCAGGCTGCGCGGCATGCCGGCGTAGATCGTCGAGTGCCACAACACTTCGAGCACCTCGCGCGGCGTCGCACCCAGCATGAGAGCGGCGCGT
>CAIWNB010000232.1 GCA_903913965.1 uncultured beta proteobacterium | reverse complement strand
TGGATGGCGGGCAGATGCTCAGCTGAGCATCTGCCTTCCTTCCTTGATCGCCGTTCAAGCGCCTACGCCCAGTTCAGGATCACCTTTCCTGATTGGCCGGATAGCATGGTTGCGAAGCCCGCCTCGAATTCCTCGACCGGGAACTGATGCGTCAGGATCGGCGACAGGTCCAGGCCGCTTTGCAACATCGCGACCATCTTGTACCAGGTCTCGAACATTTCGCGACCGTAGACGCCCTTGATCTCGAGCCCTTTGAATATGACTTCGTTCCAGTCTATGGCGGTGTCGGCGGGCGGGATGCCCAGCAGCGCAACCTTGCCGCCGTGGTTCATGTTGGCGAGCAGGCTCTGAAAGGCGGAGGGCACGCCGGACATTTCCATGCCGACATCGAATCCTTCAACCATGCCGAGTTCGAGCATCACCTCTTGCAGCGAAGTGTGCGAGACGTTGACGGCTCGGGTCGCACCCATTTTCATCGCCAGGCCGAGGCGGTAGTCGTTGACGTCGGTGATAACGATATGGCGCGCGCCGACGTGACGGGCGATGGCAACCGCCATGATGCCGATCGGCCCGGCGCCGGTGATGAGCACGTCTTCGCCCACCAGATTGAACGACAGCGCGGTATGGGTGGCATTGCCGTAGGGATCGAAAATGGCGGCCAGATCGTCGCTGATGCCATCGGGAATCTTGAACGCATTGAACGCCGGAATCACCAGGAATTCGGCGAACGCGCCTTCGCGATTGACGCCCACGCCCTTGGTGTTGCGGCATAGATGGCGGCGTCCGGCGCGACAATTGCGGCAATGGCCGCAGGTGATGTGGCCCTCGCCGGACACGCGGTCGCCGAGCGCGAACCCGCGCACTTCGGCGCCCATTTCGGCGATGTGGCCCACATATTCGTGGCCCACGTGCATCGGCACCGGTATGGTCTTTTGCGCCCACGCATCCCATTTCCAGATGTGGATATCGGTGCCGCAGATCGCCGTTTTCCTGATCTTGATCAGCACATCGTTGTGACCGACATCGGGCTTTCTCACCTTGGTCATGGTCAGCCCCGGGGCGCGTTGCAATTTGGCCAGTGCTCTCATGAATTGCGTTCCTTGTTTCGCGGATTTCGCTCGTTACGCGATGACGCCGAGTTTGCGCCCGACCTTGGCGAACGCGCTCACCGCGCGCTCGATTTGTTCGGTCGTATGCCCGGCCGACATCTGCGTACGGATGCGCGCGCGGCCCTTTGGCACCACCGGAAAGCTGAAGCCGATTACATATATACCTTCCTCGAGCAAGCCTTCGGCCATGCGCGTTGCCAGCACCGCGTCACCGAGCATGACCGGCACGATCGGGTGCTCGCCGGGGACCAGATCGAAGCCGAGCGCACCCATTTCGCGACGAAAATGCGCGCCGTTGGCATGCACGCGCCGGCGAAGCACTGCACCTTCATCCGAGCGCAGCAATGCCAGCACGGCGAGCGACGCGGTGACGATCGCCGGCGCGAGCGAATTTGAAAACAGATAGGGCCGCGAACGCTGGCGCAGCAAATCAATCACCTCCTTGCGTGCGGCGACGTAACCGCCCGACGCACCGCCCAGTGCCTTGCCTAGCGTGCCGGTGTAAAGGTCGATGCGCTCGGCCACGCCGCAAAATTCCGGCGTGCCGCGGCCATGCTCGCCCACGAAGCCCACCGCGTGCGAATCATCGACCATCACCAGCGCCTTGTATCGGTCAGCAAGGGCGCAGATGCCGCGAAGGTTGGCGATGATCCCGTCCATCGAAAACACGCCGTCGGTCGCGATCAGTTTGAAACGCGTGCCGGCCGCATCCGCCGCCTGCAACTGCGCTTCCAGATCGGCCATGTCGTTGTTCCGATAGCGCAAGCGCCGGGCCTTGCACAGGCGCACGCCATCGATGATGCTGGCGTGGTTGAGTTCATCGCTGATCACGGCATCGGTTTCGTCGAGCAAGGTTTCAAACAGGCCGCCATTGGCATCGAAACACGAGCCATAAAGGATGGTGTCCTGCGTGCCCAGAAATGCCGATATTGCGGCTTCGAGTTCGCGATGCTTGGTCTGTGTGCCGCAGATGAAACGCACCGACGCCATGCCGAAGCCGAAGTCGTCAAGCCCTTGCTTGGCAGCGGCGATCAGGCGCGCGTCGTCGGCCAGGCCAAGATAATTGTTGGCGCAGAAATTGATCACTTCGGCACCCGAGGCCAAGCGCAGGGTCGAGCTTTGCGCAGTGGCGATCAGTCGCTCGCGCTTGAAAAAACCATCGTCGCGTATTTGCGCGAGTGTGGCGCCGACGTGCTGGTAAAAAGAGTCACGCATGGTGGCCTCGATAGGTTTTGGCGGCTTGAGCGGGAACAGGAAACATTTGCGTCACTGCTGCCGTCTGAAACAATCGGTCGGCTTTCTCGATCCGCTCAGGCGTGATCATATCAGCGGATTCGCGGGTAAGCCGAGCACACTCGCAGCACACTCGCAGCGTGCGCCCGATCGTTTTAAACAGCCTGTTGTTCTGAATCTGCAATCGGCCTACCATGACCCCTTTTAAAGGGGGCTAGCCACTATGAAGACGCGCAAATTCTCGCCTATCGCCGCCAGTGTGGCGTGCATCTCGACTGTGCACGCCGTCCTGCTCGCCGCCCTCGCTCTCTCACCGGCGGCGCTTGCCCAGACGCCGGCGGCGCCTGCCGCGCAGCCCTTTGTTGCGGGACAGCCGCTGGGTGCGACGCTACAGGGTGTCTACACGCCGATGTCGAGCAACGTGAAGGTCTACGGCGCGGTGGTCAATGCGGAGAGCTGCTCCTACGACGCCATGCGCGGTCTGATCGTGGTGCCCAATCGCGGCGCCAACCAGAACGAGATTCCGAACGACGGATTCGTTTCGCTTCTGAACCACGACGGCTCGGTCCACACCGCCAAATGGATAGGCGCAAGCCGCAACGGGCTGATCCTCAACCATCCGCTCGGCAGCGACATCGTCAACGGCATTCTCTACCTGGCCGACCACGATGGAGGCACGACTGCAACCGAACCCACCGTGTCCGTGATCCGCAAGTTCGACATGGCGACCGGCGCGCCGGCCGGAGAACTACGCCAGCCGCAGTCCACCGGCCTCAACGACATCGCGGTGACTGCCGACGGAACCATCTACGGGACCCAGACCCGAATTCCCGGGCGGACTTCGGACCCTAGCCATTGGAAGGTGTTCAAAATCACCGCCCAAGGCGCGGTCTCCGAGCTGATCATCGGACCGCCGCTGCACGAGCCCAACGGCATCGCCCTCGACAACGACGGCAACCTGGTGGTGGTCAACATCGGCAACAACGCGGTGCTGACCTTCTCGCTCCAGGGCAAGTTGCTCAAGACGGAGCACGCGGTGCAGCCCGGCAATGACGGCCTGGTCATCATGCGGGACGGCACCAAGTACGTGAGCAGCGTACGCCAGGGTGGCGTCTCGCGCATCCGGCCCGGCCAGCCCGCCGAGCTGATCGCCAGCGGCATCCCGAGCCCGGCTTCGATGTGCTACGACGCCGGTGCCAACCAGCTTGTGATCCCGATGAACCTTAACAATGGCGTGGCGCTGATCCCGCTGCGGTAGAAACGCGGCCTGAGAAACCGCGTTTGCCGAATCGGACTCCGACCCCAACCATGCAAGCACGCCGTAGGCAGTCGTCGACGAAACAATAGAATCAGCACACTGGGGAAGTGCGGTTGCGGGACCCCCATGCGCTGCGACATCACCCGGAGCGCAGGAGTAGAACCATGATCAATGATGCGCTGCGCACTATCCTGCCGATCGCCGCTTGGCCCGAAGAGCGGACCCACGCCATCGATATCGTCGGTGGCGCCGATCCGATATTGCCGACGCCCTTTCGCATCAGTGAGACGAGTGTCGCAGCCCTTGCGGCGGTCGGCCTCGCCGTCTCCGACCTGTGGGAACTGCGCACAGGGCGTCGTCAGAGGATCGCAATCGATGTACGTCAGGCGACGGCCTCGCTGCGCGGCGGGACTTATTTAAAAATTGATGGGG
>CAIWNB010000231.1 GCA_903913965.1 uncultured beta proteobacterium | reverse complement strand
TTGGGGTTCAAGGGATAGACTTCGGTGGGCGCGCCGCGGTGATCGACAAAGCGCAGCGCCACCAAGGCTTCGGCGCGCTGCGCCGGACTGGCAAACTCGGCATAGCCTTCGCCATGCGCCACCACCACCGGCAGACGGCTGCCGGCCATGCCGTCCAGGAACAACGACGGTGACGGCAACACCTCGACCATGACAAAACGCGCCTCGAACTGCTCGGAACGGTTGCGCACGAAGTGCGGCCACGCCGCGCTGCCCGGGATGATTTCATGCAGATTGCTCATCATCTGGCAGCCGTTACAGACCCCCAGTGCAAACGAATCGGCGCGCTGAAAGAAGGCGGCAAATTCGTCGCGCGCGCGCGGATTAAAGAGGATGGATTTCGCCCAGCCCTCGCCGGCCCCCAGCACATCGCCATAGGAAAACCCGCCGCAGGCGGCCATCCCCTGGAAGTCTTGCAGACGACTACGGCCGGCGATCACATCACTCATGTGCACGTCGACCGCCTCAAAGCCGGCGCGTTCAAACGCAGCCGCCATTTCAATCTGCCCGTTGATGCCCTGCTCGCGCAGGATCGCAACCCGCGGACGCGCCGTATGCACGAACGGCGCGGCGATATTCTCAGCCGGATCAAAGGTCAGATGCGGCGCCATACCGGGATCGGCCGCATCGAGAATACGATCGTATTCCTGTTGCGCGCACAGCGGGTTGTCACGCAAGGTCTGCAGGTGGAAGGTGGTCGCCGACCACACACGATGCAGGCTCGTACGGAGCTCTTTATAAACCTCACGGCCCTCCGCGCGTATGCACAAAGTCGCACCGCCATCGACCTCACCTATGAGTTGCGCCACAGCGCCCAGCCCCGCCTGCGCCAGCGTATGCATCACGGCCGCACGATCAGCGCGGCGTATCTGCATCAGCGCACCGAGTTCTTCGTTGAACAAAAATCCTGTTAGTCCGTTGGCACCGAGCGCATGCGCCAACGTCAGCGTCACCCCACAACGCGCGGCAAACATCATTTCACAGACGGTGGCGAACACACCGCCATCCGAGCGATCGTGATAGGCCAGCAGCAAGCCATCGGCATTCAGCTGCTGGATCGCGGCGAAATACCCGCGCAGCAAGGCTGCATCATCGACGTCCGGGGTCTGCTCACCGGTTTGCGCATAAGCCTGCGCCAGCACCGAACCGCCCAAACGATTGCGCCCGCCCCCGAGGTCGAGGAGGATCAAATCGGTGTCGCCGCAATCGGTGCGCAGCTGCGGCGTCAGCGTCTGCCGCGCATCGACCACTGGCGCAAACGCCGAAACGATCAAGGACAGCGGCGCGGTGACTTCCTTGGCCTGGGCGCCATCCTGCCAGCGCGTTTTCATCGACATCGAATCCTTGCCGACCGGAATGCTAATACCAAGTTGCGGACACAGCTCGATGCCGACGGCGCGCACGGTGTCGTAGAGTGCGGCATCTTCCCCGGGGTGACCCGCCGGCGCCATCCAGTTGGCCGAGAGTTTGATGTCGCCGATGGCGGCGATACGAGCCGCCGCGATATTGGTGATCGCCTCGCCCACTGCCATGCGCCCCGAGGCGGCGGCGTTGATCAATGCCAGCGGCGTGCGTTCGCCCATCGCCATCGCTTCACCGCGGGTTTCGTGAAAGCCCATCAGCGTCACGGCAACGTC
>CAIWNB010000230.1 GCA_903913965.1 uncultured beta proteobacterium | reverse complement strand
TGTCGGATCGCGAGTTCGAGGTGCTACGCATGCTGGCTCTTGGTGAGCCGCTGGGCGTCATCGCCGATCGCCTCGGACTCAGTCAGAAAACCGTCGCCAATTATCAGTCTTCGATCCGGCAGAAGCTCGGTGCACAGACGCCCGCGCAATTGCTGCGCATTGCCGCGCGTTTTGGTGTGGTGTCGGATGCAGGCTGATGTCTGAGCAATGGGATTACAGGGGCTGCCGATGACCGTTACCTGGGTCGCACGCGCCGTATGATAATCTCGAAAAATCCGGAGCAGCCGGCGCTATTGTCAGCGCAGACGCATCCTTATCAGGAGGAGTAAATGTTGAACCATCCCATCGCAGGATTTTGCCTGCCGGCGGTTACGGCTTTGAGCATGATGTTCTGTTTCAACGCGACGGCTGTGGCGCAGTCGTTTCCGGCCAAACCGGTGAAGATCATTGTCAGTTCCGCCCCCGGAGGCATTGATACGATCGTGCGTTTGATTACACCGACCTTGCAGGAACGCACTGGTCAATCGTTCGTGGTGGATAACAAAGCCGGGGCCAACGGTATTATTGGCGTGCAGGCTGTGACTTCGGCGCCCCCCGATGGTTACACGATATTGTTTACGACGATTTCAACGCTGACGATCAATCCTTTCGTCTACAAGGACCTGCCGTACGATCCGCTGCGTGATCTCGAACCGGTTGCGCGGCACGCCTCGCTACCCATGGTGTGGGTGGCACATCCGGGTAAGTCGTTCAAGTCGTTGCGCGATGTGGTGGACTACGCAAAGGGCAATCGCGACAAGCTGACGTTTGCGAATTCCGGTAGCGGCTCCTTCAGTCACTTGCTGGAAGAGGCGTTCAAGAAGAAGCACGCGGTTGACGTGTTGCTGGTGCCGCTGAAGACCACACCGCAGGCGATCATCGAGACGGTATCCGGGCGTATGGAGGTCTGTGTGGACAACATCAGCAATCTGGCGCCGCATATTAGTTCAGGCAAGCTGGTCGCGCTGGCGGTGACCAGTCGTGAGCGTGCGGCGTCGATGCCGAACGTACCGTCATGGCTGGAGGACGGCACCGGGGATTTTGAGGCCGAAGCCTGGTACGCCTTCATGGCGCCCAAGGGCACGCCGCCGGCGATCGTGCAAAAGCTCAACGCGGAATTTACCGCCGCCATTCAAGAGGCCAAGGCGCAGCAATATCTGCAATCAGTCGGCGCGCGCTTTGATCCGTTGTCGCCGGCCAAACTGCGCGAATTCATGCAGGGCGAGTTGGATAAATACGGCGCGATTGCGCGCAGTGCCAAGATCACGATGCAGTAGATATTAAGCCTGCTTCGTTGCAGGCGTTAAAGTAAAGCGCAAATAAAACGACAGGGGGATGCATGAAGTCACGTGACATTAGTGTCGAGGCGATGGCACGACGCACTGCGAAGTTCAGCGATCTGCAGCCATATCAATCCCAGCAGCAGGATGCCAGCGGCATCCCGCAGGCGGTGCTGGAGAAAATCGCGGCGCGGCGCGTTTATCCGCTGATGGTGCCCGAGGGCTATACGGGGCGCAGCGCCATGGCGCCGATCAAGGGCGCGCCGGGGCTTGCGCTGTCGATCACCGAATCGCCGCCCGGCGACGGCGCGGCGTTGCACATGCACGAGGATACGGTCGAAAATTTTTTCTGCTTGTGCGGACGTTTCCGAATTTCCTGGGGTGATCACGGCGAACACAGTCTGATAATCGGGCCGAACGATTTTTGTTCGGTGCCGCCCGGTGTGGTACGCAGTTTTACCAACATTTCCGAGGAGACCGGACGTTTGCTGGTGATGATACAGATACACACCGACGAGCAACGCGACCGTATCGCCTTCGTGCCTGAACTGCAGGACGACATCGCCGCCACCTACGGACAGAAAACACTCGATGCCTTAACCGGCATTGGCATCAAGTTTGACGCGGGACGTTAAGCCGCATTGCGATGGTGATCACAGGCGGTGTCCGTCGAGGTGGACGCTGCGTGTGATTGCGGAAAATACTTCGGACTTCATCCCGGCATGCGCGTAGAGTCCGCGCACGATCAATCCCGGGAGCAGGCATGGCCAAGGTCAGTTTTGACGGCAAGGAACGTTACGAGGAAAAGCTCGAACGCGTGGTGTTTCATGCCGATGTCGACGGCCGGCAGTTGCGCTGCCTGATCGCCCGCAAGACGCTCGAAGAGCATTTCACGAAACTCGGCGCTCCGCATATGAAGGTTGGTGGATGCCTGGATATTTTTGCCCGGCATCGGGTCAAGATCGAGACCTCGGCGCGGCGGATTATTGCAGAGATGGGTGCGGATGATCTCGAGCGCACCAGTGAGATCGTACTCTCGCCGTCATTTCTGTAAACGGTCTTATTGCTTGCCATCCTTTCTGACTGAGGTGGCCGGCGGCTGTTGGGCAGCGTTTGCACGCTTGTTGTAAAACATCTTTCCGCTGCGTGTAGAATCAAGAAAGACGCTGGCCGCGTCGGAGCCGAGCGGACCGCGCGCAACCTTGGGGCGGAGGAAGCATGGAGCGAATCAGCAACGACTGGTGGCCGAAATTTTCCAGCGGTGAGTATGGGCGCCGTTATGCGGCGCTGCGAAAATCGATGGAAGAGCGCGGATTAGATTGTTTGGTTATTTATGGTGCGCCGCTGTTCTTTGGTACTGATCCCGGTGGCCCCAACCTGTCTTATCTGGCCGCCTATGCGCCGGCGGTGCACGGCTATGTGGTGTTTCCGCGCGTTGGTGAGCCGATGCTTGCTATCTATGTCGCTGGACACCTGCATAACGCCAGGCAAATTACAGTGATCGACGATGTGCGCGGTGGTACGGATCTGGCTGGTATGGTGCGAGACCGTATCCGTGAGCTCGGTTATGCCGGTGGCAGGATCGGCATTGTCGGCAATTTTGCGTGGGCCAATATCTCGGTTCCGTTCGAACACTATCAGATGTTGACGACAGATTTGCCCGAGGCGAAATTCGAAATCGTCACCACCTGGTACGAAGAACTGCGTCTGGCGAAGAGTGCCGAAGAAATTGAATTCATGAACCACGGCGCGGCGATTTGCGATCAGGCGTTTGATGCGTTTCGTGCTATGGCCGCCCCTGGTGTGCGCAACGTGGACTTGCACAACGAGGCGCTGCAGGTGGTGCACGCCAACGGCGGTCGTACCGCTTTTGGCCACGTCGGTTCCACTTCGATGCGTGACCCGAATCTGACTTATCCTGATTTTTACCCGACCAACCGAGTTTTGCAGCGGGGGGATGCCGTGATGACGGAACTGACCGGCGGTTATGGCGGCTATTTTGGCAAGCTCTACACCACTTCGTTTATTGGGCCGCCGACGGCGGAGTATCGCGCCATGTTCGAACTCGCCGCCGACAGCTATCGCCAGTTGTTCGCTGGGTTGCGGCCCGGTGTGCGCGGCAAGGATCTTGCGTCTGCGCTGGCCGGCCGAGCGGCTGCGGCAGGCTACAAGCCGCTATCGTTTATCACGGGCTGGAGCACGGTCAATTCGCGTCCGGTATTGTTTTCACGGCGCATCGAACAGGCTGATTGGGAATTTGAACTGCAGCCAGGCTTCTGTCTGAATGTGTGTGGCTGGGTGGTCAGTCAGGATGAACGCATGGGCGTGTGGATCGGCGACACCGTTACCCTAACAGATGACAGCGTGCGACGCTTTCACCGCAGTCCAATCGATCAGATCGAGGAGAATATGCTCGGCGGATAGATTATTCAGCTTGCATTGCCGATACTGACACAGATCAGTGCGGTGCTATGCAAGGTTTATTTGAATTGCACCGGTAGTGCGCCGGCATCGCAATAAAAAGGAGGAGGCATGGACAAGGTTTTCGCAGGTAGGTTGGGCGGTTTTTCGGCGACGTTATTATTCGCGGTTGTCTGCGTTGTGATGTTTACAACTACGGCTTCAGCGCAGGATAAATTTCCATCGAAGCCGGTCAAATTCATCATTTCTCAGACCGCTGGTAGCGGTGGCGACGCCTTTGCCCGCAGTGTCGCGGAACACCTCGCCCGTCGTGTTAGTCAATCGGTGGTGGTCGATCCGCGTCCGGGCGCGGGGGGCAATCTTGCCGCCGAGATCGTTGCCAAGGCGGCACCTGACGGTTACAGCCTGTTGCACGGCTCACTCTCTTCATTGGCCATCGCCGTTAGTTATTACAAGAGCCTCAATTACGATGTGCGGCGTGAATTCGTGCCGATCACCAGAACCGGGCAGATTGCCAATGCGCTGGTGGTGGGCGCCGGTGTGCCTGCCAACAATATCAATGAGCTTACCGCCATGATCAAAGCGGCGCCACCCGGAAAATATACCTGTGCATCGGCAGGTGTCGGCGGCCTGTTGCATCTGACCTGCGAGTTGTACAAAAAGTCTGCCAATGTCGATGTGTTGCATGTGCCTTACAAAGGCACGCAGTTTTTTTTGCCGGATCTGATGGTGGGGCAGATCACACTGGCGTTTGATACGCTGCCGATTTATGTCGCGCAGGCGAAGGCCGGCAAGGTAAAGATCCTCGCGGTAACCTCACCGGCGCGTTCGCAGGTGCTGCCCGAGGTACAAACCGCAGTCGAGGCAGGGTTGCCTACGCTGGTTTCGATTGGTCTGTATGGGTTGTTTGCGCCAGTGAAGACTGCACCCGAAATTTTGCAGTTGCTGCATCGTGAGACTAGTGCCGCTCTGGGGGATGCCGCCCTGCGGGAAAAACTCCTTGGGCAGGGTATTGAAATCGAGCCCAGCTCACCTGAGGCGTTGCGTGAATTACTGCAGAACGAGATTGTCAAATGGGCACGTGTCATCAAGGACGCCGGCATTACGCCTGAATAGAGAAAGGTGGACGACGCATGGAATTTGAAGGTCGAGTCGCACTGGTCACCGGTGGCAATCGGGGTATCGGTATGGAAATTGCCCACACCCTGGCGAGGGTCGGCGTAGCGGTTGGTGTGCATTACCGCGCTGCGGAGGAGATGGCGCAGGACGTGGTTGCCGCCATACAAAAAGCCGGCGGACGCGCGATGGCTGTGCGCGGTGATATACGTGATCGCGGTGAGGCGGCTGCGGTGGTGGCCGCTGTCACTAATGCATATGGCCCGGTGGACATCCTTGTTAACAACGCACGTCAGCTCGGTGTGAAGAAAAAATTTCTCGAGCTATCGTGGAGCGATTACGAGCCGCAGTTTGATGTCATCGTCAAAGGGGCATTTAATTGTTGCCAGGCAGTCCTGCCTTCGATGATCGAACGCGGTCGTGGCGGTCGTGTCATCAACATGCTCTCGACCATCACCGAGGAACCGAGTTGGCGCTGGCATGCGTACGGTGCCGCCAAGGGCGCACTGTTACAAATGACGCGCCATCTGGCTGCTGAAATGGGGCCACACAACATCACCGTCAATATGGTGTCTCCCGGCTTTACGCGCACTGTCGACCGGCAGACGCCCCATGGCGATGAGTATCTGCAGGACGTGCTGGCGCATATTCCGATGGGCCGTTTTGTTCGGCCCGATGAGGTCGCCAAGGCAGTGGCGTTTTTGGCCAGCGATCAGGCGAGTTTCATCACCGGTGCCAATTTGCCGCTGAGCGGTGGCAAGGTCATGAACTGATGAGGGCTGGCATGCGTGGGATGGTTTCGCTGCCGTTCCTGCACGGCGCGATGCATTTCGTATGGTTGCGACGTCCGGTAGAATTGCAGGGAACACCCGAGGTCTCCACAGAGACACCTGCCGAATACTATAAGATCAATTTAGCCTAGAGGAAGCTCCAGCATGCCTATTCCATATGATCAGTTTCTTACCGACGAACAGATCGCCATCCAGGAACTCGCTAACGAATTTGCCGCCAAGGAAATCCGCCCGGCGGCGATCAAGCTTGATCACATGGCTGATCCGGCGGATGCGTTTTACATGCCCACTCTCGGCAAAAAATTCCACGAAGTAGGGCTGCATGCGATGAGTATCCCCGAGGAATACGGCGGCGGCGGTATTGATGATTTGTTTACACATTGCCTGGTTGGCGAGGAACTTGGCTGGGGCGATCGTGCAGTGGTTGGTTGCCTGCTGTCGTCGAATAAAATTACGCGTTACATGATGGCGCGCGAACTGACGACTGAAGAGCAGGCGAAGAAATGGTTGACCGCCTACGCCAACGATTGGGAGTTCCTCATCGCGCAGTGTATGACCGAGGACAATGCGGGTTCCGAAAACCTGCTGCCCTATAACGGTACCGATGGCGGTTTTCGCACGATGGCAGTGCGAGACGGCGATCATTATGTCATCAACGGTCGCAAGCGGTTTATTTCAAATGCTGGCTGGGCGAAGTTGTATTTCATGTATGTGCGTACCGATAAGAGCAAGGGAATTAACGAGGGCTCGACCCTGTTGATGGCGCGCAGGAAGG
>CAIWNB010000229.1 GCA_903913965.1 uncultured beta proteobacterium | reverse complement strand
TTTTGCCGGTTGCGCGACGACTGGTTTGACGCGCCCCGCACCATCGCCACCCTTTTTACTTGGACGGTCGGATTCCGCCGGACGCTCTCCCTCTAATTCGCGTTGCGCATAAAAATAATAGCCCGTGGCCACCGCCGCCGATAGAACGATCACTGAGCCCCAAAATTTAGGGCTTCGCCAAAAAACGCGGCTGGCACTGGTTTGCGAAAAATCGTCCATGGGCTCGAAAAAAACTGACGTGGTTAGGCAGGTCTATGCGGACGATAAACGCCCGCCCCGTGATCTTATAAAACAAACCTTACGACGGCTTGATTAGCCAATAGCAACTGCCTATAGCAACTGCCTATAGCAAGTCACGCCGCCAATCGTAACTAGATATCAAGGTTGCGTACACCGAGCGCGTTGCTTTCAATAAAGGCACGACGCGGATCAACGAGATCGCCCATCAGCGTAGTAAAGATTTCATCGGCCGAGATCGCGTCTTCAATCTGCGCGCGCAACAGTCGGCGCACGGTCGGGTCCATCGTGGTTTCCCACAGTTGTTCAGGGTTCATTTCACCCAGCCCTTTGTAACGCTGGATGCCGAGACCCTGGCGCACCTGATCGAGCAACCAGTTCAACGCTTCTTTTACATCGCCAACCTGGCGCCGGTGATCGCCACGTTTGACATAAGCCCCGGCCGACAACAGCCCCTGCAAAACGAGTGCTGTTTTTTTGATCTGCTCATAATCGCCGCTATGCAAAAAATCGCTGTCGAGTGCGGTCACCCGCTGATTGCCGTGTTGAGCCCGCTTCATCAATAGGCGGTAGCTTTCGGTCTTTTCATTGTAGTTGGCAGCAATCTCGATACCATTGCCGGAAATGGCTGCCTTGAGGCGGCGCGCACTGTCTTCAGCTGCGGCCTCGTCGGATAAATCAACCGATATCCCCGCCAACAATGCGTGTAGCACCGCAGGATCAATCATGCGGCTCATGCGATCAATAACCGCCTCAGCAAGAAAATATTCTTTGGCAACCTGGGCAAGCGTGTCCTGATTAAGTGCCACACCTTCAGCGGCAGGGTAAAGCTCCGCTTCGGCGAGTGCCAACTTCAGCAAATATTCTTTTAGCTCATGATCGTCTTTGATATAGCGTTCGCTTTTGCCGTGTTTGACTTTATACAGCGGCGGCTGGGCGATGTAGATATGTCCGCGCTCAAACAACTCCGGCATCTGTCGATAAAAGAAGGTCAGCAACAGCGTGCGTATGTGTGAGCCGTCCACATCAGCGTCGGTCATGATGATGATGCGGTGATAACGTAATTTATCAGCGTTGTATTCGTCTTTGCCAATGCCACAACCGAGCACATTGATCAGTGTTGTGATTTCCTGCGACGACAACAGTTTGTCAAAGCGTGCTTTTTCGACATTCAGAATTTTGCCCTTGAGCGGCAATATGGCCTGGAACTTTCGGTCGCGCCCCTGTTTAGCCGAGCCTCCGGCAGAATCACCCTCGACGATATAGAGTTCGCACAGCGCCGGATCTTTTTCCTGACAATCGGCCAGTTTCCCCGGTAACCCCAGCGAATCGAGAACGCCTTTGCGGCGCGTCATTTCGCGTGCCTTGCGCGCTGCCTCGCGCGCCCTGGCGGCGTCGATAATTTTCCCGGTGATAGTCTTGGCGTCGCCCGGGTTTTCCAACAAAAATTCGTTTAGCTTTGCGGCAACCACTTCCTGGACCACCGGCTGCACTTCACTGGAGACAAGTTTATCTTTGGTTTGTGATGAAAACTTTGGTTCAGGCACTTTGACTGAAAGAACACAAGTCAGTCCTTCACGCATGTCATCACCCGAGGTTTCAACTTTCGCCTTCTTCGCGAGCTCTGCTTTCTCGATGAAGTTATTCAAGGTCCGCGTCATTGCCGCACGCAATCCCGTTAAGTGGGTACCGCCATCTCGTTGCGGAATATTATTAGTAAAGCACTGTACCGACTCCGCATAGGAATCGTTCCATTGCATCGCGACCTCAACAATAATCCCGTCTTTCTCACCCACGGCATAAAATATTTTTTGGTGCAGTGACGATTTGCTGCGGTTCATGTATTCGACAAAACCCTTAACACCACCGCTAAAAGAAAAATTTTCTGTTTTGCCTGACCGCTGGTCGAGCAAGACGATATTGACACCGTTGTTCAGAAATGAAAGCTCACGCAAGCGCTTGGCCAGAATATCGTAGTGATATTCGACGTTGGTAAACGTCTCCTTGCTTGCCAGAAAATGCACTTCCGTACCGCGTTTTTCCGTGTTGCCAATTTCTTTGAGCGGTGCAACCGCTGCGCCATTACGAAACTCCATGCTGCAGGTCTTGCCATTGCGCCGGATGGTTAAACGCAACCACTCTGACAATGCGTTAACGACCGATACACCTACACCATGCAGACCACCGGATATCTTGTAGGAGTTATTGTCAAATTTACCGCCAGCATGTAGTTCAGTCATGACAATTTCAGCGGCGGAGCGCTTGAACTCGTCATCTTCTTTGATATCGGTCGGAATGCCTCGACCGTTATCGATCACGCTGATGGAATTATCAGAATGAATGGTGATGGTGATCTCATTACAGTGACCCGCCAGCGCCTCGTCAATCGCGTTATCGACCACCTCAAAAACCATGTGATGAAGCCCGGTGCCGTCACTGGTATCACCGATGTACATGCCGGGGCGTTTTCTTACCGCTTCGAGACCCTTGAGTATCTTGATACTGTCGGCGTCGTATTCTTCGCTGGCTTGAACCTGTTTCTGATCGGTCATTGAGTATCGATTCTTGAGTGGTTGTACTTGCGGATCAAATGCGCATCGGCATTACGACATAGCGGAAATCCGAATCTTCCGCGATGGTGATCAAAACACTGCTGTTGGCATCACCAAATGAACACGTTACCTTTTCACTCGATACGTTGTTCAAAACGTCCAGCAGATAAGTAACGTTAAAGCCGATATCAAGCGGATCGCCTTTGTAGGAAATATCGATTTCCTCAAACGCCTCTTCTTGTTCCGTATTTGTGCAACCGATGCGCAGCTGATCTTCGGTCAACGTCCAGCGCACACCGCGAAACTTTTCGTTTGAGAGAATGGCAACGCGTTGCAAGGACTGTTGCAATTTGGCGCGCTCGATTTCGAAATGCTTGGTGTAATTAGTCGGAATGACGCGCCCATAGTCGGGGAATTTCCCGTCAACGACCTTGGTAATTAATTCGACGCCACCGATTTTGAAACGCGCCTGGGTTGCGGCGAGTTCAAATACCGCCTCATCATCACTATCGCCAAGTAATTTGACGATTTCCTGTATCGCTTTGCGCGGGAGGATCAGATCGAGCGGCGCTGCTTCTTCTTCGAGCTGCATGGTTGCATAGGCCAAGCGATGCCCATCGGTGGCAACTGCTTTCATGGTTTTACCATCGAGCACCAGCAACATACCGTTCAAATAGTAGCGAATGTCTTGTTGAGCCATTGCGTACTGAACGAGCAGGAGCAGGGAGCGCAATGCTTTTTGTGAGACCTTTATTTTTGCAGCAACGCCTGGCGCAGCAGCCAACTTGGGGAAATCTTCAGCGGGCAGCGTTTGCAACGTGAAACGGC
>CAIWNB010000228.1 GCA_903913965.1 uncultured beta proteobacterium | reverse complement strand
TCAGCGCAAGCGCCGCAGTGACGCTCACCTGACGGCGCCAAAGAAATCAGCCCTGTCCGTTGAAGCTTGCCACCGGCACGCAAGAACCTCAGCGATATTCCGCCGGCGCATCGCGGAAATACACCGGCAAATACCTGACGGCGCCAAAGAAATCAGCCCTGTCCGTTGAAGCTTGCCACCGGCACGCAAGAACCTCAGCGATATTCCGCCGGCGCATCGCGGAAATACACCGGCAAATCCATCACCGGCGGGCGGGCGGGCACCTGATAAAACAAATCAGCGGCAAAACCGCGGTGATAGGAGTGATGCGTGACGATATGCATCATGATTTCGCCGCGCGTCATGACGCCTTTGTTGCCACCGATCAATTCGTATTCAACGCGTTCATTTACCGAGTCGTCGGTGGCGGCGTCGGCCCACTGCGTATACCACTGATGCGCAGCATGCTGCTGCGTCCACAACGCGGCGAGCGCCGGCGTATCGGCGGTGTTGCGCGCGGTGTAACCGTGATCACGGCCTTCAAGATGCCCGCGCCAGATCTCGTCGATGATGTAATTGTGGTTGAGCGTATGGACAATGTTTTTGAACAGGCTGGTGCGTGGTTTCATATCCTCGCCCGGCGGCAGTTCTGCCACCGCATCGAACATCACCTTGTCGGCCCAGGCGTTATAGCGCGCAAACAGGCGCACGGTGGCAGCGGTCATCATGAGGCATCTCCCGTTGAAATGAGCCGCCATCATAACAAACAGGGCCTGATGTACCACACCTTGTGCATCGGCGTGGACGCGCACAGACGCATGGGCTAAGATCGAAAAAAGACCCCGCTCACCCGCCACGCCGCACCGGCGCGGCGATCACGCACCGCGCAAAACCACGCCTGCAGACATTAACCATGGTGGCCGTGTTGTTGCCGCGCCATGCCGAAGACGAACGGGTCAGCCGTTTATACAACCGCCGCACCGGCATGGAGGAGCACCGCATGGCACGTATCGCGTACGCCGACGACAGCAACCCGGATCCCGAATTCCAGAAACTCGCCGCACAGATCAAAGAAGAGCGCGGCGGGCGCATGCTGAACCTCTACAAGATGCTGCTCAACAGCCCGCCGGTGGCGCAGGGCTGGCTCAACCTGCTCACTGCGGTGCGCAAAAAAACCGTGCTCAAGGGCCGCTATCGCGAACTGACCATCCTGCTCGTCGCCATCATCAACGGCGCCGAATATGAACGCACAGCGCACGTGCCGTACGCCAAACAAGAGGGCCTCAGCGAAGAACAGGTCGACAGCCTCTACGCCTGGAAAACGGCGACCTGCTACACCGAGGTTGACCGCGCCGTGCTCGCCTACACCGAAGCGATGACACAGGACGTGCACGTCACCGACGCCACCTTCGCCGCGGTCAGCAAACATTTCGACCAGCGCGAGATGACAGAACTCACCGCGCTGGTTGCCGCCTACAATCTGGTGTCGCGTTTTCTGGAAGCGCTGGCGATTGATCCGGAACCGCCCAAACGCTGAGTGCGACATGCGGCCGGCCAAACCTACAGTATGCATCGCAGCGACCGGCAGGCCTGCAAAATCCTCCAGCGCTGCACGGATGTCGCGCTGCTGCCTTGCCACACTGGCCGCCGCTACCGTTACTTTTAACCTTACCTTTAGCAACCTGACACAGGCGCAACCGTATCCGAACAAAGCGGTGCGCCTTATCGTCGGTTACCCGCCGGGTGGCGCGGTTGATGGCATCGCCCGTGTCACCGGTCAGCAACTCGCACAGACATTCGGCCAGCCATTCGTCGTCGAGAACCGGGCCGGTGCCAGTGGCATCATCGGCGCCGATATCGTGGCCAAATCGCCACCCGACGGCTATACGCTGGTCGCACTCGCCGGCACGCATACGGTGAACCCCAGTCTTTACAAAAAACTGCCTTACGACACCGAGCGCGATTTCGCGCCGGTCAGTGTGGTCGCCTCCAGCGCGTATATCCTCGTCGTGCATCCAAGCCTGCCGGTCAAAAGCGTACGCGAACTGATCGCCTTCGCCAAAAAGAACCGCGG
>CAIWNB010000227.1 GCA_903913965.1 uncultured beta proteobacterium | reverse complement strand
GGAGGTGCTGGCGCGTACCAAATTGCTGATGGAGGCCATCGGCAAGCTCCCGGTTGTGTGCGGGGCAACGCCCGGCTACATCGTGCCGCGACTGCAGGCGCTGGTGATGAACGAAGCGGCCCGCATGATCGAGGAAGGCGCCGCCACGGCCGAGGAGATCGACAAGGCAACTCGCTACGGCATGGGCCTGCGCTTTGCGGCCATCGGCGTGGTCGAGTTCATCGACTTCGGCGGCTGCGACATCCTGCACCATGCCAGCCGGGAAATGTCTGCATCGATCAACCCGCAGCGTTACACGGCACCGGCCATCGTGGACCGCATGGTCGAAGAAGGGCGACTCGGTCTGAAGAGCGGCAGCGGTTTTTATGAATACGAGGGTCGCGACGTCAGCGCCTATCGGCGCGACGTGCTGTCGCGCACGCTCGGCATGCTCAAGCATGCAGGGCTCTGGCAAGCACCCGCCAGCGAGACGCGGGAATGAAGATCCGGCGTGCCTTTGCCGATCTCTCTGTGGGGCAGATCCACTACGCCGAGTGCGGCGAGCGGCAGGCCAAGGCCGTGCTGCTGCTGCACCAGACGCCACGTTCCTGGGATGAGTACCGCGATGTGTTGCCTCTGCTGGGTCGGCATTTTCACGCCTTCGCCATGGACACGATCGGCTTTGGTGACTCCGCGAAGCCAGCGCTCGGGCAGGACTCGATCGAGCATTGGGCGCAGACCGCCATCGCTCTGGCCGATGCGCTGGGCATAGCGCGCCTGTCTGTGGTCGGGCACCATACCGGCGCCGCCATTGCCATCGAGATGGCAGCCGCTTGCCCCGACCGCATTGAGGCTGCCGTGCTGTCGGCTGCGCCCCTGGTGGACAGCGACTTTCGCGCCAGCCATGCCGGGCCGGTACGCATCGACAACGCTGTGCACCTGAGCGACGGCTCGCACTTGAGCGAACTCTGGCGGCAACGCCAGCCCTGGTACCCGGTGGGCGACATCGATCTGCTTGATCGCTTCATGGTCGACGCACTCAAGGCCGGCGCGCGTGCCGTCGAGGGCCACGCCGTGGTGGCGCGCTACGTCATGGAAACTCAGCTGCCGCTGATTCGCTGCCCCGTGCTGGTGATCGCACCAAGCGCTGACCCGCACGCCTTCCCCAACGCGCGGGGCCTTGCCGATTCCATCGCTGGCAGTCGTTACGTCGAAATCGAAGGCGGCATGGTGCCGCTGCCCGACCAGATGCCCGAGCGTTTTGCCGAACTGGTGACTGATTTCCTGCTTGACGCGCGGGGAGCTTGTCGATGAAAGCGGTGTGGCCCAGCGGCTTTCCTGTGGACCCTGCACCTGGATCAGATCCCAGCCGCGCAAAAGCCGTTGTTCAGATATACCTTTGAAAGTCGGCAAAGCGGCGTTGATTTCGTAAAAACCTATTTCGGGAATCGACCGAGACTGTGTAAAAACGTCATTCGATTTATTTCCATTTTCCCAGTCATGAAGTAAACAATCCGTACGCTCAAACGTTATCGACGTATCACGGTGAACGCGGGGAAGCTCGATGAAACGTTTCGTTGAAGGTGTTGATCGCACGCAAGCTCTCCTGCTGCCAGAGCAGCTCGATGACTACGTTTCAGAGAACAACCCGGTTCGGGTCATTGACGTGTTCGTGGATGAACTCGATCTGGCTGCACTGAAGTTCGAGGGCATCAATCCGG
>CAIWNB010000226.1 GCA_903913965.1 uncultured beta proteobacterium | reverse complement strand
TCGACCACCACCGACTGGCCAAATACTTCGGTAAGATTTTTCGATAGCGCACGCGCCACGATATCGGTGCCACCACCGGGTGCGAACGGTACGATCAGGCGGATCGGTTTGGTTGGATACTTGTTTTGCGCCTGCGCCGGCATGGCCGCAGCGATGGCGGCGAGGACGACGGTGGCGATGCTGGCGTACGGTAATTTCTGCGCTGGCTGCATGTGGAGACTCCCGGGTTAAAGTGTGCGTGTGAGCAGGTTGAGCAGGGTGCGGGCGCTGTGCTTTTCTATCGCTAGCGCTACACCGGCGATGGCATCGGTATCCAAACTTGGGTTAATGCCGCGAAATTTTTCCGTGATGCCCGCCGCATTGATGGGGGCGTGTATCGAGCCGGTCGGGTTGAGTATGTCGATGCGTTCCCAGCGGCCGTGGTGTTCAACCGCGACCCAGCCGGCAAAATCCTTCGGATAGAGTTTGTCGAGTTCAGGGTCGGGGACCAGTTCGATTGCCGCTGCCACCGCGATGATGAGCGGGTCGCACAGCTTGTCATCGGTGAACTGTGCCGGCAGTGCCGCGCCTTCGAGCAGTGCCACCGCAACTGCATAACGCAGGCTCATCTGTGCGTTAAGCACCGAACCCGGCACGTAATCAAAACCGCATTGCACGTCAACAACCTTGCAAGTGCCGACCCGCACCTTGCGGCTGGTGTCCCATGGTGCACCCAGTTTTTTGCGCAGCGCAAGAGCGGCGTCGATGTAGGCATGGGTGCTGCCGCAGCAGCAATACGGTTTGATCGAATTGTTGTCGATGTGATAAACGCATCCCAGATCAAGCGTCAGTAGTGCCGCATCAGCGTGATCAGAGAAAGCTTTCAGCACGCCACCATCTTCGAATTCGTAAATGCTGGTGGGGCCGCTAAAGCCGAGTTGCGCGAGTTCCGCCGCCAGCACACCGGAGTGCGCAGCCTTGCCCGGATGCAGACGCTTGCTCATGCTGCCATCGGCATTAAAAGCCCATAACCCCGCGCCCTGGGTGCCGGCGAGTCCGAGCGCCCAGGCGGTTTCTTCGGCGTTGAGTTTTAGCAATACTGCGCAGGCGGCGGCTGCGCCAAACGGGCCGACCACACCGGTCAGGTGCCAGCCGCGCAGCCGCGCCGCCGACGGGTTCAGGGCAAGACTGGAGCGGATCATCACTTCATAACCGGCAACGATGGCGGTTAACAGATCGCAGCCGTTGCTGTCGAGGCGTTCGGCGACTGCTAGTGCGGCGGGGATCACCGCCGCGCCGCAATGCAGCTTGGCGTTGTGGTAATCGTCGAGTTCGAAGGCATGTACCGCGACGCCGTTGACCAGTGCCGCGTCAGCGCTGCGCAGCGTGACGGTGCCGGCATTCCAGGTGCGTGCTTCGTTGCCTTGGTCGCCGCGCTGTACCCAGCTCAGCAGCTTTTGCGTCCACGGCGTGTTAAAGCCGTAGAGCCCCGCGCCGAGCGTGT
This sequence comes from uncultured beta proteobacterium, assembly GCA_903913965.1. Lineage (GTDB taxonomy): Bacteria > Pseudomonadota > Gammaproteobacteria > Burkholderiales > SG8-41 > PALSA-1004. Next base: position 10,202 of record CAIWNB010000226.1, on the reverse strand, counting down.
CGAGCAGCGCGATGCGTGCCACTTCGCGTGTGCGTTGCGGCAGATCGTCATATTTCAACGCTGACACCCAAGTGGCGAGATCGCGGGTGGGTGCGCCGGCGCTACGATGCTCAAGGCTCATGCGGTTACTCCTCCTCCGGGCTGTGCGATGACCGTCGCGTTTACAGATCTGCGCGGTCTTGCTGCAAGCCTATTGTAAAGCGGTCCGCCGGGGAATGCTGCGCCGCGCGCTGTTGCTACGACCTCGCCTCAAGCGCGTGCGGAGAATCTGTGGCGGTCAGTCGGCTGGCTCTGCGTCGCGGCGCATCAGCATGAGACGGATTTGCAGGGCCGCGCTGACATGCTGGCGCGCGGCTTTTTCTGCGGCGTCAGCATCGTGGCGTTCGATCGCATTGACCATCGCGCTGTGTTCTTTTAATGCCTCGGCCGGTCGTTTCGGCCAGGAGAAGGTAGTGCCGCGCAGCTGCGCCAGTTCGTCTTGTAGTGATTGCAGCGTGCGCACCAGGTAACGATTGTTGGCGGCGCGATAAATACAATCGTGCAGCTCTTTGTTGGTGGAGAGCAGACGTGCCTCGTCGTTTTTTGCCGCGGCCTGTTCGAGCAGGATTTGTTTTAAAAATGCCACTTCGGTGGGGGAGGCGTGGCGCGCGGCCAGTGCAGCGGCCGCACCTTCGAGTACTTCGCGGATCGCATAGAGCTCGAAAATCTGATTGCGGCTTAATTGCGGTACGGCCAAACCGTGCTCGGTGGGAACCAGCAGGTTTTCAGAGGTCAAACGGCGCAGCGCTTCGCGTACCGGCGTGCGGCTGACCTGCAGCCACGCCGCGATAGCTTCTTCGCGGATACGTTCGCCGGGTTCGAAATGCGCGGTATGCAACGCCTTTTTGAGATCGACGTAGACGCGTTCGGCGAGCGAGATGCCGCCGTTTTTACGTGCTGCGGCGGCCGGTTTGGGGCGTGTTTTCGGCATGTGAACTTGTCTCGCAAAGGGCGACTGGCGCCGTTCTTGACCTTCGATCGGGCAGCAGGATACTATTGTATACAAATGGATGCAATGCGCTCGCGCGAGTCTGGTTTTTTCTTTCAGATCAATCACGGAGGCTGTCGATGAGCAGTTTCGATGTAATCGTTGTGGGAGGCGGTAACGCCGCTTTTTCGGCCGCGGTGGCGGCACGTGAGGCCGGCGCAAAACGCGTTGTGCTGTTGGAGAAGGCACCGCGCGAGCAGCGCGGTGGCAATACGCATTTCAGTGGCGCTATTTTCCGTCACGTCTTCAATAAGGCCAGCGATGTCGATCGCTTTGTACCTGACGTGGAAGAAAAATACCCGGGTTTTCACGCCGGTGTACAGCCTTATACGGCGGAGAATTTTCGTGACGACCTGATGCGCGTCACCGACGGCCGCACCGATCCGATGCTGTCGAAGATACTGATCGACGAGTCGTGGGATGCGATGTGCTGGCTGCAGGACACCGGCCGGCATAAATTTGAATTGGCGCAGTCGGTGATGGGTATCAAGGTCGAGGGCAAGGTGAAATGGCCGGTGGGTGCCATCATCCGCACCGTCCACGAAGGGGTTGGCCTGTCGAAGACCTGGTTCGAGACGGGTGAAAAGGTCGGCGTTGATATTCGTTACGATCATGCCGTGGTCAAGCTGACGCAGGATAAAAGTGGTCGGGTCAGCGGTGTGGTGGTGCGCACGCCGAAGGGCCTGCAAACGATGAGCGCGAAAGCGGTGATCCTCGGTTGTGGCGGCTTTGAAACCAATCCCGAATGGCGTCTGCGTTACCTCGGCAAGCCGTGGGATCACGCCAAGGTGCGCGGTTCGAACTTCAACTACGGCGACGGCCTGAAAATGGCGCTCGATATCGGTGCCATGCCGTGGGGCCACTGGAGTGGCTGCCATGCCACGCCGATCGTGGCGACGGCGCCGGATTACGGCCGTCGTGACATGACCGACAAAACCAACCGTCTGTCGTATACCCAGGGCGTCATGCTCAACGTTGAGGGCGATCGCTGGGTTGATGAGGGGGCGGACTTCAACTCATACACCTATGCCAAATACGGCGGCATGATCCTGCAGCAACCGAAGAGTCTGTCCTACCAGATCTTCGACAGCAAGGTGCTCGACTTGCTCGAGCCGCGCTACAGTTCGAGTGAACCGTTCCGCTCGGATACGCTCGAAGGTCTGATCGATCAATTGAAGATCGACAAGAAGCAGGCAATGAAGACGCTGAATGCGTACAACGCGGCGGCCGGCCGTGGCGGTGCGTTCAATCCGGCGGTGCTCGACGGTCATCGCACCGAGGGCATCGAGCCGGCGAAAACCAACTGGGCGCAGAAACTCGACAAGCCGCCTTATCTTTGCTGGCCGGTGACCGGTGGCATCACCTTTACCTTTGGCGGTCTCAAGGTCAACGAGCAGTGCCAGGTGGTGGCGAGCGACTGGAAGCCGATGCCGGGCCTCTACGCCTGCGGAGAGATGGTCGGCGGTTTGTTCCACTACAACTATGCCTTGGGCAGCGGTTTGATGTCCGGTGTGGTGTTCGGCCGTATCGCCGGACGCGCGGCGGTTGCGACCGCGGGCAAGGCGGCGGGCAAGGCGGCGGGCAAGGCGAAGAGCGTTAAGAAAGCCACCAGCGCCAAGAGCGCCAAAAGCCCCAAAAGCATTAAGACCGCGAAGAGCGTGAAGCCGGCGAAGCGCGCGAAAGCGAAAAAACCGGTCGCACGCAAAGCGACCGCTGCCAAGGCCAAACGGCGGTAAACAAGCAGCGGGGATGACCCCGCAAACGATGTGGTAATCCGGGCCCTGATTGATATTAAAAAATCAATCAGGGCTTTTTTCTTTTGGTTTCAAGTTTTGCGTGGTTTGGTCGTAACAACAACGTATGCGCTGTAGCCTGCCTAGTGTGCGCGCAGCAAGGCGAAATTTATGGCCGATGGAGTTTCCACCACCGGGATACTGTTATGCTCTTCGCTATACTTAAGCAATCTTAAGACCGGTTCAGAGGGTTGGTAATGGTCGAGCAACAAGAAGACAACATGGCGGTGCTGTTGGTCGATATCAGCGACAGCACGCGGATTTATGAAACGCTTGGTGACGAAGTCGCGTTTCGTGAAATGCGCGCCTGCCTGGACCTCTTCGAGCAGGCGGTGAGTGCGCACGGCGGGCGCGTCGCGAAGACGCTGGGGGACGGCATGATCTGCCTGTTTGATGCGCCGTCTGCAGCGATGACGGCCGGATGTGACATGCAGACCAGCCTCGGCGAGCGCGTCTCGCGACAAACCCAGCACATCGGTATTCGTGTCGGCCTGCATTGCGGGCCGGTGGTCCATGATGGCGATAACGTATATGGCGATACCATCAAGGTTGCCACGCGCGTGGCCCAGTTCGCCGCCAGCGGGCAAATCATTGCCACCGACGATCTTGTCTCCAGACTGCCGCCGCATTTGCGCAGCGTCACGCGTCGCCTTGACGCGTTTCCGGCGTTGGCCCGCGGTGCAGATATCGCGGTGCATGAGGTGCTCTGGCAGGCCAGCGATGAATATACCCAGATGCCGGGGCGCCTGCAGGCGGTGCTGGCTGCGGCCGGGATAGTGCGTATGTATCTGCGGCAGGGTGGGCATGAAATGGTGGTGGTCACCACGATGACGCTGGGCCGCGACGACGGTAACGATATCGTGCTCAAGGAGCGCATGGCTTCGCGCAATCACGCGCAAATCGAGCGGCGCAAAGATAAATACGTGCTGATCGATCTCAGTTCAAACGGCACCTATGTGCGCATGGAAAACGGTGACCAGATTAAATTACACCGCGAAGAAATGATTCTCTACGGCGGCGGTACCATCACCTTCGGTCATATGGCCGGTAATGTTGATGAAGACGCCATCACATTCCGTATTGAATAGCGGTCACCCGACGCCCTGCTAGGTGCTGGGGGGCGGTGGGGGCGTGTTGCGGACCGTGCGCGTCAAATGACTGCTGTAGCCAAGGATGCAGGCATTGATGATGAACACCGGCGCCAGACCAAATACTGACGCCAGTGCGCCTGCCGTCACCGGCACCGCAGAATGCATCAGATGGTTGAGAGCGAAGCGGATGCCGGTGACTTCACCCGAGCGCCCTTCCGGCGAGCGGTTATAACTCATCAATAATGTGATCGGCTGGCCGCAGCCCAGCGCGAGGCCGATGCCCAGTGAGAGCGCCGACAGCATCCAGATGTCGGAGGCAAACGGAAAGGCGACAAACAACGCAGCGCCTATCAACATCGATACCGAGAGTACGCTGCGCGCGGCGAAGCGCCGCGTCAGATGCGGCAGACTAAAACGCATGATAAAGGTGCCAGCGGCAAAGGTGCCAAGGATGGTGCCGATGCGCGAGGCCGGCAGGCCGATCGAGTCGCCATAAATCGGCAGATAGAACATATAGAGATCCCAGCCGCTGACGACCAGCGCGCTGTTGATCAACACCTTGCGGAGTTCCGGTTGTCGCAGCAGTTCGAGCGCGTTGCCGCCGGCCTGATCGGCCTTGGGCAGTTTGAAATCGCGCAGCGGACGGTAGAGCAGCAGGGTGACCAGCGGAATGAGGGTGGTCATCGCAAAGCCCAGATAGGCGGTCTGATGTCCGGCGTACTCAATGGCGTAACCGGCGAATACCGGGCCGAGCAGACCGGAGGTTGAATAACCCATGCTCAGCGTGCTGAAATTTTTTGCGCGTTGTTCGCGCGGCCCCCATGCACCGGTCAGGTGTTGGACGGCCACGGTGTAGAACATGAACGACAGGCCGACGATGGCGGCCGATGCATAGAGTGCGGGCAGCGACGCCCAGAACCACGGGACCAGCATGCCGGCCGCGCACAGAATGGCGCCCAACATCATCGGGCCGCGCACGCCGTAACGGTCGGTGATGCGCCCTGCATAGATACCCAGACACAGCGGCGGAATCGAATACAGCGCGATCATCAGGCCGATGGCGAACGGCGCCGCGCCGAGCTTGATGGCAAATAACGCCATCACCACGCGGCTGCCGACCTGGCAGCCGTGAATGATGACGTTGAGGAAAGTCATCAGATACATAGGGTTCCAGCAAGAATATTGAACGCACCGAGCCAGACAGAGGTGTGCGCTGCACGCTCTTCTTGTATCATGGTTCAGCCGCGATGAGTTTGCGGCGCGTAGTGATTTTCCTGCGATCCAGCGTTGGCGGCAAGAATAACGAGGACATTTCCCGGGGGGCGTAATGGCTGAAGAAGCGAAGCGGCGTTTATTCCGTATGCCGCAGGGGGGGGCCATTTCATGGCGCGATCTGTTTTTTGCCTGGTGGCCGGCGCTGCTGTTCGCCGTGCTGGGTTTCGCCGTGGCGGCCATGTTTATCAAGCCGGCACCGCCTGATCGTGTGGTGATCGCCACCGGTGCGATGGATGGTGCGTATTATCATTTTGCCCGTCGTTACGCTGAAATCTTCGCTCGTTACGGCATCACCCTCGAGGTGCGCGCCACCTCGGGTTCGGTAGAGAATTTCAAGCTGCTGGCCGATGAAGATACCGGCGTGGATATCGGTTTTGTTCAGGGCGGTATCCCGGCCGAGGGTGAAACCACCGATTTGCAATCCATGGGAGCGATGTACTACGAGCCGGTGTGGGTCTTTTATCGTGGCGGCGAAACCATCGAGCGCCTCTCGCAGCTCAAGGGCAAACGCCTGGCCATTGGCCCCGAAGGTAGCGGTACGCGCAAGCTTGCCATCGCATTTTTGCAGGCTAACGGGGTCGCCATACCGGATATGAAGGGTGGCAATCTGACTGGCGAGGCGGCGGCGCGAGCCTTGCGCGAGGGGCAACTTGATGCCGCTGTTTTTGTCGCCTCGGCGCAGTCGAAGGCGGTGGCCGGTTTGCTGCGCGAGCGTGACATACGGTTGGTCAGTCTAGTACAGGCCGAGGGCTATGCGAGGCACTTTCCATTTTTATCGGTGGTCACGCTGCCACGCGGCAGCATAGACCTGAAGCAGGACATACCCGCGCATGATGTGAATATGGTGGCGACTACCGCCAACCTCGTAGTGCGCGATACCTTGCATCCGGCGGTGGTTAATCTGATGGCTGCAGCGGCGAAAGAGGTGCATGCCGCGCCGAGCCTGTTTTCCGCCGAGGATAAATTTCCATCGAGTCGCGATGTGGATTTCAAAATGCATCCGCATGCCGAGCGTTATTACAAAAACGGGTTGCCCTTTTTGCAACGCTTCATGCCGTTCTGGGCGGCCACGCTGTTAGATCGCATGCTGGTGTTGCTATTGCCCTTACTGGCCATTGTTTTGCCACTGGTGCGGGTCTTGCCGGCCTTGTATCAATGGCGTATCCGTTCGCGTATTTACCGTAATTACGGCGAACTGAAGTATTTGGAGTCGGATGTGGCTAATGCCGCGGATCACAGCAAGACTGCTGAATTTTATGTGCGTCTTGATGCCATCGAGGCGCGCGTCAACCGCTTGCGAGTGCCGCTCGCCCACCACGAACAGCTCTATATGTTGCGCTGGCATGTCGATCTGGTGCGTACGCGTATCGCAAAACTGTCCGCCCCGGTGCCGCCGGCTGGCTGAACGCAAGGTGCCTCACTGTGGCCTGGCTGCAGTGCCTGTCTAGTCGGCGCTGGCGCCCGAGGCTTTGACGATTTTTTCGTATTTGCTGATTTCAGCTTGAATCAGCGCGCCGAACTGCTCAGGCGTGCCGCCTGTGGTGATGGCGCCCAGCGCGGCAAAACGCTCTTGTGCGATAGCGGTGTTGAGCGCCTGCACAATGGCGCTATTGAGCAGCACAATGATTTCTCGCGGCGTGCCGGCCGGCGCCAGTACGCCGAACCAGGTGCCGATATCGAAGCCGCGTAGTCCGCTTTCATCCAAGGTCGGTATTGATTGCATGTGCGCGGCGCGTTGTCGCGTAGTCACCGCGAGTGCGCGCAGCCGCGTGTTTTGCACATTGGGTAGTGCCGAGGCCAGATTGTCGAACATCAATTCAACATGACCGCCAAGCAGATCGGTCACCGCTGGTGCGGCCCCCTTGTAGGGAATATGCGTCATCCGCACACCGGTCATGGTATTAAAAAGTTCTCCAGCCAGATGACCGGCGCTGCCGCTCCCCCCTGAAGCGAAATGCAATTGTCCAGGGCGTGCTTTGCCCAATCCAATCAAGTCGCGCACATTGCGCGCAGGCAGTGCCGGATGCACCACCAGTACATTGGGTACCGTGGTGACCAGCGTCACCGGCGCAAAATCGCGCACCGGATCGTAGGGCAATTTTCGATAGAGTGAGACGTTGATGGCGTGCGTGCTGACCGCCCCCATCACAATCGTGTAGCCATCGGGCGCAGACTTCGCCACATAATCAGCGCCGATATTGCCGCCCGCACCCGGGCGGTTATCGATGATCACCGGCTGTTTCCAGGCGCGCGTGAGTTCTTGCGCGATCACCCGTGCAGCAATGTCGAGCGGTCCGCCGGCGGGAAAGGGCACGACAAAGCGTAATGACTTGGCAGGGAAAGCCGGTGTGTCGGCGGCGTCGCTACTGGCCGCGGCAAGCCCTGCCATCAATAGGCATGCTATTAACAGTTGTCGCCAAAATGCACTCTTGCGCCGGGATGGTAGGAAGAGGGCGGGGGTAAGGGGCGGGTGGTGCCATGGCAAGGCGCTGACTTGTGCGTCGACGCGTTCACGCTGTGCGGAACTCAATAAATTTCTCAAGAAATAAGCAGGCATCATGGTGCACTGATTTTAGGCTATGCACGCCGAAGCGGCAGTATGCCTTTGCTATACTGCAACGCCATGCCACGGGAGCACTCATGAGTTATCGCAGCGCTTACAACATCGACGATCTGCGCACCCTTGCGCGCAAGCGTTTGCCGCAGATTGCGTGGGATTATCTCGAGCCCGGCGCGGAAGACAATGTCTCGCTGCGCGAAAACCGCGCGGCCTTCGAGCGCATCAAGCTGTTGCCGCGTACGCTGGTTGATGTGTCGAAGCGTTCACAGAAGGTCACTCTCTTTGGCAAGGAATATGCGGCGCCGTTCGGCGTGGCACCGACCGGGGCCGCCGGCATCTATAGTTTTGCCGCCGACATCGCGCTGGCGCGCGCCGCGCGCAACGCTAACGTGCCCTTTGTGTTGTCGACCGCTTCTTTCGAGCCGATGGAGAAGGTGGCGCGCGAGGCCGCCGGCGCCACGCTGTGGTTTCAACTCTATATGTCGAAAAACCGCGAAGCGGCTGCACGTCTTGTCAATCGCGCGCGTGACGCCGGTTACGAAGCTCTGATTGTCACTACTGATGTACCGATGATTGGTAACCGCGAACCGAACCTGCGCAACGGCTGGCAGATTCCGTTCAAGCTGGGCGTGAAAAATATGATCGACGGCGTGCTGCATCCGCACTGGTTGTTTAACACCTTTGTGCGCACGCTGCTGGATTCAGGGGTGCCGCGTTTTCAGAATACCGATGTCAATGTTGGTGGCCGCATCATTACCACCGATCTTGGTCAGTTTCGTCAGCAGCGCGATTCGCTCGACTGGAGCGACTTCCAGTGGTTGCGTGAAATCTGGCCGCACAAATTTTTTATCAAGGGCGTGCTGCATGGCGAGGATGCACGCTTGGCGGTGCAATACGGTGCAGACGGTGTGTTTGTCTCGAACCATGGCGGACGCCAGCTCGACGGCGCGCAGGCGACGATCGACGTGTTGCCGGAAATCCGTGCTGCGGTGGGGCCGCACAAGCTGGTTATGCTCGACGGCGGTATCCGTCGCGGTTCCGATGTGGTGAAGGCGCTGGCGCTGGGCGCGGACATGGCCTTCGCCGGACGTGCACCGCTGTATGGCGTCGCTGCAGGCGGTGAGGCGGGGGCGCGGCATGCGATCGAGCTGTTGAAGTCGGAGGTTGATCGCGTCATCGCGCTGATCGGCTGCCCCGATGTCAAACAACTCGGCACGCAATATCTCGCCCGTCACGCATAGCATCGGCCACGTCTGCGCAGTAAAATCACAGCCACTTGCAGGCGGCGTCCGCCGCCCTGCCCACGGAGGAATCTCATGAAACAACTCAAACTTCCCGCGGTGTTCATGCGCGGCGGTACCAGCAATGCCATCGTCTTCCATGCGCGCGACCTGCCGGCCGATCGCGCCGAATGGGATGATATTTTTCTCGCCGCCATCGGCAGCCCCGATGCTTATGGTCGTCAGCTTGACGGCATGGGCGGCGGTGTGTCGTCGGTCTCCAAGGTGTGTGTGGTTGGCCCGTCGAGCCGCCCGGATGCCGATATTGATTACACCTTCGCTCAAGTGCAGGTGAAAGAGGCCAAGGTCGATTATTCGGCCAACTGCGGCAACATGTCCTCGGCGATGGGGCCCTTCGCGGTGGATGAGGGCATCGTCAAGGTCAGCGGTAACGAGGCGCTGGTGCGCGTGCACAACACCAATACTAAAAAGATTATCAATTCGCGCTTCGCCATTGATGATGGTCTGTCGGCGGTGGATGGCGATCTGGCCATACCCGGCGTCTCGGGTACCGGTTCGCCAGTGCGTCTTGAGTTTTGCGAGCCCGGTGGCGCTGCTACTGGCAAGTTGCTACCGACGGGTAACGTGGTTGACACGCTCGATGTGCCCGGTGTCGGCAAGATCAAGGCATCACTGGTGGATGCTGCCAATGCCTGCTGCTTTATTAGTGCCGCCGACCTTGGTCTCACCGGTACTGAAATGCCTGATGCCATTGAGCAGGATGCCGCTTTGATGGAGAAACTGCAGAATATCCGGCTGGCCGCATCGGTGGCGATGGGCATTACGCCCAATCTCGAAGAAGCGGCGAAGAAAAAAGCCGTGCCTTTTGTCGGTTTTGTCAGCGCACCGCAGGATGCACCTTCGTTGTCGGGCGACCCGACACGTGCTGCTGACGTTGATCTGACCGGTCGCATGCTCTCCAATGGTCAGCCGCATCGCGCGTTGCCGCTGACCTGTTCGTTGTGTATGGCGGTGGCTGCGCGGATAGATGGCAGCATCGTGCAACAGGCGGCGCGTGCGAACGCGGATGTGGCCGCGCCCATTCGTATCGCCATGCCCTCGGGTATTTTGACCGTGGCTTCTACGGTCGGCAAAAAAGATGGCAAATGGCATGCCGAGCAGGGTGCGTTCTACCGCACGCAACGTCGCTTGTTTGATGGCTATGTCTACGTGCGC
>CAIWNB010000225.1 GCA_903913965.1 uncultured beta proteobacterium | reverse complement strand
TTCATCGGATCATTGCGCGAGGCGGTGGCTTCAATGTGTGGCACGAGAGCGTTGTCGGCGGTTAAAGCCGCGCCAGACGGGAGCAGGCTGCTCACCGTCAAGAGTTGGCCGCCCGGCGTGATCGAGGTGGCGCGGTTGCCGCTCACCACAGCCGGGTTCGCCAGTTGCAGCCACACTCTTTTGAAGCGATTCGATGTCCTCGATTGCCCCCGATCAAACACCACGACGGCGTCGGGTTTGAGCCAAACGATAGAGCGGCTGGCATGGAGGATGTCGGTAGAGGCTTCCCGTGTAGAGTTGTAAAGATTAGTCGCATCACCCAGCGCATAGGTGTAGATGGCGTTGGCGCTATGTGCCAGCAACTGCGGATCGCCTGCCGCCACCAGGTTCCATTGCGAGCCGCGTTGCCAGAGGTCGGTGCGCCAGTCGCTGCTGCTACGATCGGGCGGGTCGTTTTCCAAAGCCAGGGTATTGCGAAATTCGGAACTGGCAATGCCCTCGGCCACGTCGGGGTAGCCGGTGCGCGCCTTGGTCAGCCACTCGCCGTGGCGATACCACTCAAAGCTGTTGCCATCGGCTTGCTGGTGGTCGACGGCGTTCCAGCTCAGGCTGAAGTTGAACCAGCTCGCCTGCGTATCCCAGCCGGTGCGCGACAGCAGTTTATTCATACCCGGCGCAAAATAATCCAGCGCCAACGCAGGGCGCGGATCGCTGGCGGCAGGTACGGCGGGGTCGTAAAGCATGAAGTAGAGCAACGAATTACGGAATTCGTCAGTGTTGGAGATGCGATTAAAGAAAGTACTGGCCCCGCCGGGGGCAGTGTTGATTTCGGCCCAGCGCAGGGACTGCAAACGTGGCTGGTTGTCGATCAATTTATCATAAATACCGAGCGCGCCAAAGGCGCTGATATAGTCGATAGAGCGATAGATTTGGGCATCGCCGTACCAGGCGGGTTCGTACAACTGATATTGTGGGCCGTAGTCAGGATCATTGATGGTTGCCGGACTCAACGAATGGTAGAAGGAAGCAAGGAGGTCATCCCAAAACGGATTACCCTGAAACTGGCAGTGCGGCCCGCAGGTGTCCGCCCCGGTGGTGCGCAAGGCTAATAAAAACTGTATTGCATAGCTGGCGGTTTGCGGGCTATATTCAAAGCCTTCCGGCAATAATCCGCCCTGGCTATCGTGGCGCGTCAGGTAATCGAAGATATATAACCATGATCCGGTGGCGTTGCCGAGATAGTTGCGCAGTTGGCTGGCGGGATCGTCTGTCAGGTCAAGCGCCAGCGACATTAGGCCCAGATTACGCATGTGGGCGGCGAAATAGTTGTTGCCCGACCAGCGCACCTGGCTAATGTCGCTCAATAGCGCGGGATCGTTCACCATGCCGATCGGGGTGGGGTGGTGATAGCCGCGCTCGATGATTTCCTGCGACCAGCGCAGGAAGACGCTGCGGATGGTCTGTTTGTCCTGCGCGGTGAGCGTCGGGTAAATCCAGTCCACCACTAAAGGAAAAGCCTCACCATGCCAGCGCGCGCGATTCGAGTTTTCGGTGAAAAATTTCGGGCTGCGAAACGGCGGGTAGCCGGTAGCGCCACTGGCCGCGCAGGTATAGTTTTGTTCAGTAGCCGGCCCCAGGCTGGCATCGTCAATCGCCGTCATCAACAAGGTTCTGGCGCGTGCCGCATAGTCGCTGCGCCGGGCGCTATCGTTTTCGACCAGCGACATGAAGGCAAATAATTCGGCATACATCTCGGTCGGAAACTGTTCGTATTCGGTGCTGCCGCAATCGCGGTTCGGCACATCGCCCCTATCCATATCGCTTTTGGCGCGTTCAGCCAGCGGCTTGATGCCTTCAAGGTAGAGCGGATTGGCGTCAGTCGCCCAACTGCGTAGCCGAGGCAAGTCGGCGGCGCTTATCCAGAGCCGGGGGTGATTCGCCGAATCCAGCGCGCTGGCGCTCGGCACAGTGCTGGGGGCTGGGCTGCTGTGCGCCGAGACACCACTGACCACTAACAAAAATAGGCATAGACGGAGGGATAAACAGATCAATCGTTGCATGGGGACTCCCGGAGAAGCACTATCGAAAAACTTCGGCCCAACACGTGGCCAGCCCCTATGTTCCCACAATCCCGAAAAATAAAAATTTGACCAAAAGCGCAACAAGCCCCGTCCTTCAG
>CAIWNB010000224.1 GCA_903913965.1 uncultured beta proteobacterium | reverse complement strand
GGTGAGACGCTTGGCCGTACTGACCGCCAGCGCGCGCAAACGTCCGCTCAACACATGCGGCACGCTGCCCTGCGTGATACCAAAACCCATCTGCGCCTGTCCGCCCACCAGATCGGTGAGCGCTGCGGCCACCCCTTTGTAGGGGATATTGACCACCTTGATTCCGGCGTCATACAGAAACATTTCCGTGACGATATGCGTCGAGGTACCGTTGCCCGGATTGGCATAGTTCATCTGCCCAGGCTTCGCCCGCGCCAGCTGCACGAACTCAGCCAGTGTTTTCGCCGGCACCGAGGGATGCACGACCACCACCCAGGGCAGACTGCCCATCAGGGTGACCGGTGTGAAGTCGCGCTGAAAATCAAACGACAGCTTCGGATACAAATGCGCGAGCGTGACAAACGAGGCGGTCGAGAGCAGCCAGGTGTAACCATCAGCCGGCGCCTTCGCCACGGTTTCGCCAGCGATGATGCCACCGGCGGCGGGCCGCTGATCGATCACCAGCTGCTGGCCCCATATCTCGGAGAGTTTCTGGCCAACCATGCGCGAGAGCAAATCAGGCGACGGCCCGAGTACCAGACGCACCGGCCGCACCGGATAATTCTGTGCCTGCGCCGCCACAGCAATGGCCACCAGTGCCAACAGGATCACCCTGCGCAATAGCTGTTTCATACGCCACCTCCTCCCCGCACTGTTTTATTGTTCAACGTTGACCGGCAAACCGGTCTTTGCCGATTCGATCGCTGCACGAATCAAAGCCAGCGCCTTGATCGATTCGCGCCCGTCGGTTTCCGCCTTGCGTCCGCTCAGGATGCAGTCGGCGAATTCATCGACCTCTTCGAGCATCGGATCACCGATTTTGAATTCAACGCGTTGCGGCGTGGTGCTGCCTTTAGTCACCATATCAAGACGCGTCGATTCATCAGGACCGACCTTGCGCTCGGTATCGAACTGCCGATCAGGCCGCGCCACGGTGCGCGTGATATTCGCCTCGGTGCCGTAGACCTGCATCCAGTTGGTGCGCGGCGAGGCGAAATTTGCGCCTATGTAACCAAGCATGCCCGACTCGAATTTGAAAATGGTGGTGGTGACATCGTTCACCGGCGCCGGAATGTGCAAGTGGTTGAAGAACGAAAACACCGTCTTGATCGGCCCGAAAATATAGTTGAGCGTGTCGGCCTGATGCACGCCTATCGTCATCAGCGCACCGCCCGGACAACCCGTGTCGTCGTCGCGCCAGCGGAATTCATCGGGCTGCAGCTCCCAGCCCTGGCCGCTCGACAAATTGGCCTCGACCATAATCAGCTTGCCGAGCGCGCCGCTGTCGACGAGTTCCTTCACCTTGCGGTTGGCGGCATGACGACGGTGCACATGGCCGATCAGCAGCGTAACCCCGGCCTTCTCGCAGGCGGCGATCATCTTGCGGCCGTCATCCATGGTGTTGGCGATGGGCTTTTCGACATACACATGCTTGCCGTGTTGCGCCGCGAGTTCGGCCTGTTCACGATGAAACATATTGGGCGAGACCAGCAGCACGCCGTCGAGATCGGGCCGCTTGACCATCGCCTCGAAACTCGTCTCCTGGGAGCAACCGTAACGCGCACTGGTGGCGGCGCGGCGTTCGGCCACCGGATCAAAGCAGGTCACCAGCTCCAGCTTGCTGCTGCGCTGTACGGTGTTGCCGATCACATACGAAAACGAGCCGAGCCCGCACATGCCCACACGGGCTTTTTTGCCTGTCGTCATTGCTCCCCCTGGATTTTCTTGCCGTTAACACCGCGCTTGATGATCGATACCTGCGCGCAATGCCGGCATGCGTTAACATCGCCACTCATTGCCGATTATCGCAGACGCGCCGGCATTCCGGCATACACCCAAAGCAATGCATCCCTCAAGCATCAACGTCCAGACATGAGCGCGCACGCCAACAACACGGATACCGCCGCGCCGAAATCGTTCGCCGCGCTGCGTCATCCGGCGTTCCGTGTTTATTTTGTCGTCTCGGCACTGGGCATGATGGCCGACAACATCGAACACGTCATCAGCTATTGGATGATGTTCGAAAAATTTCACTCGCCCGCGCTGGCCGGCTTTGCGGTGGTCTCACACTGGCTGCCGTTTTTGTTTTTCTCGGTGTATTCGGGGGCGCTCGCCGACCGCTTTGATCCGCGCCGCATCATCCAGCTCGGTCTGTTCTGCTTTATCACCGCCTCGCTCGGTTGGGGCTATCTCTTCATCACCGATACCATGGAAATGTGGCACGCCATGGTGCTGCTGACCCTGCATGGCTTTGCCGGCGTGTTGTGGGGCCCGGCCGGCCAACTGCTTGTTTACGACATCGTCGGCGCGGCGCAACTGCAAAGCGCGGTCCGCCTGTCTTCAACCGCACGCATGCTCGGCATGCTGATGGGGCCGGCGATCGGCGGCGGCCTGATGCTGGCCTTCGGTCCGCCGCATGGCATCCTGGTCAATGCACTGTTCTACATGCCGTTCATGCTGTGGCTGTTCTGGGCGCCGTTCAACCGCAAGCACGAAGAAAACAAACGACCTGCCGCGCGCGGGCTCGCCGACATTGTGCCGACCATCCGTGAAATCGCCGGCAACCGCACCATCGTCGCCATGACGCTGCTGGCTGGTGGCGCCTCGCTCTTCATCGGCAACGCCTATCAGGCACAGATGCCGGGCTTTGCCCATGACCTTGGCGCCGGGCACGCCGACTTCACCTACAGCATGCTGCTGGCCGCCGATGCCGCCGGCGCACTGGTCGCGGGTTTTGTGCTTGAGAGCCGCGGCCTGCTCAACGCGCGACCGCGCACCGCCTTCATCCTCGCCATGCTGTGGTGCTG
Organism: uncultured beta proteobacterium; assembly: GCA_903913965.1. Taxonomy (GTDB): domain Bacteria; phylum Pseudomonadota; class Gammaproteobacteria; order Burkholderiales; family SG8-41; genus PALSA-1004. Next base: position 4,427 of record CAIWNB010000224.1, on the reverse strand, counting down.
CACCATCGGCGGCTTCGCCGCTTCGACCTCGTACGCACTGGCGATCGTGCTATTGTTTTTTTCAGGCTTTCTGCAACTGTCCTTTGCTTCAATGGCGCAAACGCTGGTGCAAATGGAAGCGCCGACGCACATGCGCGGGCGCGTCATCGGCCTCTATGCCATGTCAAGTCAGGGACTGCGCGCCTTCGCCGGCGTCACCGTCGGCCTGCTGGGCAGCCTGATCGGCATCCACTGGTCGCTCGCGCTGTCGGCGCTGATGCTGCTCACAGTGGTGGCGATCCTGATGGCTTTCACGGTTCGTACGAAATAAATTCCGGGAGATATTCCTCATGTTGATCGTCGATTCGCAAGTCCATATCTGGGCGGCCAGCACCCCCGAGCGGCCGTGGCCGGCGCGCCATGCACCGCACCGTCCGTTGCCCTATACGCAACAGGATCTGCTGAATGACATGCAGGCCACCGGTGTTAACCGCACCATCATCGTGCCGCCGAGCTGGGAGGGTGAGCGCAACGATCTTGCCATCGCCGCCGTCGAAGCGCACCCCGACAAATTCGCCATCATGGGCCGCCTCGACATGAGCGCAGCCGACGCGCGCGAACGCATCACGCACTGGCGCGAGCAGCCGGGCATGCTGGGCATCCGCTTCACCTTTCATCTGCCGCCGTTTGAGCCGATGCTGGTCAACGGCGAACTCGAATGGCTGTGGCGCGCCGCCGAAGCCGCCGGCGTGCCGCTGATGATTTTGATCCATCAAAAGCACGCACCGCTGGTCGACGGCATTGCCGAACGGCATCCGGCGCTCAAGATCATCATTGATCATCTGGCGGTACCGCCGGGCCCGAAGGGTGACGCCGCCTTTGCCGATATTGCGCATCTGCTGGCACTGGCAAAACGGCCGAACATCGCGGTCAAGGCCAGCGGTATCCCGGCGATCGCCACCGATACCTATCCCTATCGCTCGCTGCACCACCACCTGCGCGCAGTCTATGACGCGTTCGGTGCACAACGCGTGTTCTGGGGCACTGATCTCACGCGTCTGCCCTGCACTTATCGCCAGGCACTCACACTCTTCAGCGAAGAACTGCCATGGTTGAGTGACGCCGACAAAGAATGGACGATGGGACGCGGCGTTTGCGAATGGCTGGGGTGGGACGTCGCCTGAAGTCTACGCAGAGCAGACGAACAGTAGGCGCGCAGGCCGACGTCACCAACCGCCTCAAGCCTTGAAAAACGCCTCGAGTTCGCTGATCACCAGATCAGGCACCTGCTCGGCCGGATAGTGTCCGCAGGGCAGCGGACGGATCTGCACAATGTTAGAGGCGTACTGCGGCCACGCCTCGCGCGGCTTGTAGTGTTTCTCGGTGTGACTGAGTTCGCCCCAGAACACTGCGACTGGACAGTCGATCTTGCGACCGGCGTCGAAATCAACCGTATCCATCTCCATATCCAGCGACACCGCGGCACGATAATCCTCACAGACCGCATGGATGTTCTCCGGCGTACAGCAACGCGCGTATTCCGCCAAGGTCTCCTTGGTAAAGCCACCCTTACCAATGCCAAGCTTGGTGAGTTTATTAAGGATGTAAAAATCCTCCTTGCCCTCGATCAGCTTTTCCGGAATGTCATAAGCCTGCGCCATAAAAAACCAGTGTGAGGAATTCAGCGCCCATTGATACGTCGCATGCTTGAGCATGTGGTGCGTGGGCAGTATGTCAAAGCTGGCGAATTTCTTCACACGACCGGGATAATCGAGCGCCATGCGAAACGCGGTGCGCGCGCCGCGGTCATGGCCGGCAACCATGAACTCCTTGAAGCCGAGATGCTCCATGACGTCGATCTGGTCCTGCCCCATGCGGCGGAAGGTATAGTTGCTGTGATCTTCCTTGCCGCGCGGTTTGCTGCTATCGCCGTAACCGCGCAGATCGGCTACCACCACGGTGTAGTTCTTCGCCAGTTGCGGTGCCACCAGATGCCAGTGCACATGCGTGAGCGGATTGCCGTGCAGCAGCAGCACGGCGGGGCCTGAACCGCCAACCCGCCCAGTGATTTTCACTTCGGGGTCGGTGGTCTGGATTTCAAATTTCTTAAAACCTTCGTACACGGTATTCCTTTGCCAATGAGTGAGATTTAAATATTAAGGCGCCCGGCCGCTGCGGCGGGGCGCCTTCAGTGCTCAGGCAGATTTCCTGCCCCGGTTCGATTTACGGCTTGAACCAGAAGTCCTTCTGCTCTTTAAAAACATTCTTCGGGATCATACCGTATACGCCCTGCACCAGATTAACCGCCTCGGCGATGCGGAAATCGACCGCAATGCTCGACAGCGCATAGGCCGCGCCGGCATCAAGGCCTTTATCCTGCATCAGAAAATCCACCGCAGCCTGGACTGCATTTTTCAGCGCGACATTGAGATCGCGGTCGAGCCCGGTGACGATCCAATGCGTGGCGGTTTCGGCGCGCGGTGCCACCATGCCTTTACCCTTGCCTTTGTGCACAATAAATTGCAACGTCGGCTTTAGCGAGGTTTCGATGGCAGTGCCATCCACTTCGCCATCCCCCTGCGCGGTATGGGCGTCGCCGGTGTAAAACAACGCACCATTGTTATAGACGGGCAAATACAGCGATGCGCCGCGCGTCAGATGCTTGAGATCGAGGTTGCCGCCAAACATGCCTGGCGGGCGCGAGCTGACCATGCTGCCACCGGGCGGCGGCGCCACCGCCATGATCCCCATGAAGGGTGCCAGCGGCACCTCGATGCCAGGCGCAAACAGAGCGACGTTGCGCTTTGCGTCCAGATGAATGATGCGGGACATGGGCCCGCTCAAGTGGTCCGGCAACACGCCCGTACCTTTATTCGATGCGTTGACACCGTACGGCACGCGCAGCTCAACGTTAATCACGCGCACTTCGAGCATATCACCGGGCTCGGCGCCTTCAATGTGGATCGGCCCGGTCAGCACGTGGGTGCCGCCGCCCTGCGGAATCGCCACCTCCTTCTGCACCGCAATGGCGTCCGGCAGCACATCTTCGGGGCGCACCCCGCCCTTGGCGAAAAACGCCACCGCGCCCTCGGGTGTGCTGACACCCTGATGCGAAATGGTATCGATCGCCACCGTCTGCCCCGAGCGGATCTTCAATACCGGTGCACGATCGACGGGAATATGCCCGCGCACCACATTCGCCGGCACTGAAGGCAGTGCAATGACACCACTTTGCGCCAAGGCCAGCGCGGGGAACAGGCTCAAACCGATTACCGCCACAACACTACGTTGATACGCATTCATCTCTTTACCCCTGGTTGATCAAACAATGTTTCTAGCAAAGCAATTACTTTGCCATCCCCAACTCAGTCAGAATCGACTTCAGTTCACCGTACTGCGCACCAAGAAATTTTGTCGCCGCGGCGGACTTCATAAACTGCGGGGTCAGGTAGTTGTCGTCGAGCTGTTTTTTCCATTCCTCCGTCGCCGCCAGCTGCGCGAGCATCTCCTCCCAATAACGCACCTGCGCCGCGGACATGCCGGCGGGGCCGATCACGGCGTGCCAGAACGACGCGATGCTGTCGATGCCCTGCTCGCGCCAGGTCGGGCTCTGCGCATACAAACCGGGCACGCGCTGCGGCGCGGTGATACCGATGACGCGCAGCCGACCGGCCTGCACCTGCTGCAATATCGTCGATGGAGTGGCCGCAACGATGTCGATATGACCGCCGACCACCGCCGTCACTGATTCAGCCACCGTGTTGAACACCACCGCCTTGACCTGCTTCACATCAACGCCACCTGCACGCAAGGGCAGCGCCGCACCGATATGGTTCATGTTACCGAGGCCGATACCGACCGTCATCGACAAGGATTTCGGATCAGCCTTCAAGCGCGCGATCAGATCACGGCCGTCCTTGATCGGCGATTCGGTGCGCACCGCCACCAGCATGTGCTCCGAATACAGAATCGCCAGCGGTGTGACTTCGGTGTAATTCATCGACACCTGGCCGACGACATGACCGGCCAATACGTTGGGCGAATACATTTGCAGGAAATGCGCGTTACCCTGATGGGTATTGAGATAACGCATGCCGATGGTGCCGCCACCACCGGGCTTGTTGACCACCGTCACCGCCTGCGGCATCAGCTTCTTTTCCTGGATCAGCCGCTGGATGAAACGCGCCGTCCGATCGGCGCCACCGCCAGGCCCCGTGCCAACGGAAATTTCAACATTCTGCTCGGGCTTCCAGTTTTGCGCTGCGACCGATGCAGCGAATACGCTGCACACGACCGCGAATGCGAGCCGAACCATTTTTATTTTGATCATCACTTGTCGATATCCTCCAATAAACGTAATCGCGTTTTGCGCGCGCCGCACAACATTCACCTTACTTCAGCGTGGGCAAAGTGCCCCTATCGTCTGCGCAAGATCCGCCGTCTTATCG
>CAIWNB010000223.1 GCA_903913965.1 uncultured beta proteobacterium | reverse complement strand
TGCGGCGGGCGGTATCAGCTGGATCGAAAACATGGACGCCGAGGTGCCTGCCGAAACGCTGCAGCTCAAACGCTGGCCGATTGCGGCTAAGGCGGAAAATTTCGGTCTGGTCGTCGCCGGTGGCGCGCATCCGAGTCATGCCCTATGGTTGCAGGGCTATTGCCCGGGCGTGATCGGTCGCGAAATAAAAATACCCGAGACCTTTGATCAGTTGGTGAACGACGCGGAGAGCGCGCGCGCTGCGGCGAAGCAGGTCTGAGCTGTGTATGCAGCTGGCGGCGGGCAGCCGCTTGCGAGGATGCGGATCGCCACAAACACGAAGCCCCGCGAGAGTTTCGCAGGGCTTCGCTGAACACCACCATGGGGTGGTTTCTGTCGTCGCGCTAGCGCGACGTTTGCCGGCGGTTTAGGGCCGGTTCTCGGGTCGTGCTGTCGGTATTGTCATCGATAGGTGTTCTCCATGGACGTCTTCAACCGCGCCTGACATGCCCCTCAGGGAGACGGGCGGGTGCATTTCGGCACCGGCCCGGCCATCTACTTCGGCACTCCGATCCGGGACGCTCCTCAAACTTGCATCGAGGGTGGTTGCCGCTTGTCCGCATCAGGCTCACCCGCAAGAGGGGCGTGCACAACAGCAGAACTTCAAGGCTGCAACCGGGTCATCACTGGTTAGTCTGAGAACCTGTCCCGAACCGAATCACCGAAGCGCTTTCAGTTGACTCCGTGTCACCTTCACCGTCAATACCTGCCGGGGGAAAAACAAGTGCCGATCTGATCTGCCTCAATAATCACTCTGTTAGCTTAAGAAATGAAGCCGAAGCGGCGTTGCAGGCACGCCTTATGCTGCGGCGGCAGGCGGGTGTTTTCTCGCGCGTTGTGCCTTTTGCAGGCTGCCTGTATAAATAACCGGATTCAATAAAACAATAATCGATCGGGGGAGTGCATATGAAAACAACACGGTGTGGTTTGCTGGCGGTCTGCCTGGTCATCAACGCCGGCGCCACAGGCGCCGCCGAGGTGACACTGATCGCACCCGGTGGTATTCGGGATGCCATTGTAAAAATGATTCCTGATTTCGAACGCAGCAGTGGCCACACGGTGAAGGCCACGTTTGGTTCGGGGCTGGGTACCAAGCAGCAGGTGATGAAGGGCGAGGTGTTCGACGTGCCTGTGGTGCAGCCACCACTTGATGAAGTCACCGCCACCGGCCATGTGCTCAACGCCAGTGCAACGCCGCTGGCCACGGTGGCGGTTGCGGTGGCTGTGCGCAAAGGCATGCCGAAGCCGGACATCTCGACCGCAGAAGCGGTGAAAAAAATGCTGCTTGCGGCAAAAACCGTTTCGTACCCGGACGGCGCGAAGGGGGCGGCGGCCGGCGTCAGCTTTGATGCGACGATGCGGCAACTGGGCATCTTTGAAGAGATGAAGCCGAAGATTGTGCGTGTGCAGGGTGGTGCTGCAGCAATGGCAGCGATCGCCCGCGGCGAGGTGGAATTGGGGCTCACTTTCCTGAGCGAAATTCATGATCCCGGGGTTGAAGTCGTCGGCGTCTTGCCGCGCGAAATTTCGATGCCTACGGCACTCTTCGGTTTCATTCATGCAAAGGCGGGTTCACCGGAGGCGGCGCGCGCGCTCCTTGATTATCTCTCGTCGCCTGCAGCGGCAAGGGTGTATCGCGACATGGGTATGCAGCCCGGACGATGAGATGGTCATCTCGTTCGCGCGGCGCGGGTGCCGTACTGGCAGCGACGCTGCTGCTGTGGCTATACAATGCGCCGCTGCTGTGCGCGCAGGGTTATCCCTCGCGCCCGCTGCGCATTGTTACTTCTGAACCCGGTGGTATCGCCGATCTGACTGCGCGACTGATTGCGCAGGGCTTGGGGCAGACCCTGCTGCAGCCGGTGGTGGTTGATAACCGCGGCGGCGGCAGTGGTGTGGTCGGCATCGATATCGTCGCCCGTGCGCCGGCTGACGGCTATACGCTGATCGTCTTCAGTCCGTCGTTGTGGACGCTGCCGCTGATCCAGCACACGCGTTACGACACACTGCGCGATTTCGCGCCCGTCACGCTGGCGGTTACCGCGCCGAACATCCTGCTGGTGCATCCATCGTTTCCGGCAACTTCGGTGCAGGGCTTGATTGCGCTGGTGCGGGCCAAGCCCGGCGAATACAACTATGCGGCTGGTTCAATCGGTGCGGCGAGTCATCTCTCGGGCGAACTCTTTAAAGTCATGGCCGGTGTGAACATCGTGCGCGTGCCTTTTCGCGGCACCGGGCCGGGACTCAATGCGCTGCTCGGTGCGCAGGTGCAGATGATGTTTGCCGGCGCTGGTTCTGCGGCCGCGCATGTGCTCGCCGGCCGTCTGCGTGCGCTGGCGGTGACCAGCGCCCAACCGTCGGCGTTGTTTCCCGCGCTGCCGACCATCGCGTCTTCGGGTCTGCCCGGCTACGAGCTGGAAACCAATACGGGTATGTTTGCGCCGGCTGCCACGCCGCGGCCGATCACCGAACGCCTGCAGGCCGAAATCGCACGCACGCTGCACCAGCCCAGCCTTAAACAAAAACTCGCCGCCGCCGGCATTGAGCCGGTGGCCAGTACGCCGGCCGAATTCACGGCGAAAGTGAAAGCGGAAATCGTTCGTTTGGGTCGGGTTGTGCAGGAGGCTGGCATACGCGCGGATTAGCTTGGTGCTGCTGCGCCAGGGTTCATCATGCGGTTCGCAAAGACGTTAGATAAGACGTTAGATAAGACGTTCGTAATGAGGTTCCATCCGTGCAGGGCTTGCACTAACATAGCCGCCGCCGTCGGTGTGCTGCACATCTATAAGTATTGCTCCGCGGCCCGTTTTTTTTAGACACACCCAGCGCAAAGGTTGCCTTGTCATGAAACTGTTTAGAAAATTGGTTTTGGTGTTCTGTCTGGCGCTGGTCTCTTCGGGCATAGTGCCCGCACACGCAGCCACCGAGGTGCGCGTGGCAACCCGCGTCTTGCCCCCCATGGTAATGAGTCAAGACGGCGCGCTGTCGGGTTTTAGTATCGAGCTCTGGAATGAAATCGCCAGACGCACCAATATCGTCTTCAAATATGAGGTGTATCCCGATGTGCGCAGCCTGCTGGAGAGCGTGCAGACGGGGAAGGCCGATCTTGGCATTGCTGCGATCTCGATCACCGCAGCACGCGAGGAGGTCTTTAATTTCTCGCAACCGATCCTGAATTCCGGACTCCAAATACTGATCGGTGGTGGTAACGCCGCTGCAGAAAACCCGCTTGGCGATTTATTGTCGCTGCTGTTTTCACGTACCTCGGTGATGTGGCTGTCGATTGCGTTTTTGCTGGCGCTGGGGCCTGCGCATTTGGTGTGGTTGGTCGAGCGGCGTCATCCCGAGGGCATTATTCCGACGACGCGATATTTCCCGGGTATTTTTTATGCCTTCTATTGGGCCGCGGCGACCCTGACCACACAGGCGGACACCGCACCGCGCCAATGGCTGGCGCGTGTGGTGGCGATTTTCTGGATGTTTAGCAGCATTGTCTTCGTTGCGCTCTATACCGCGCAGCTGACCGCCACCCTCACGGTCAAACAAATCAACGCCGGCATTGGCGGCCCGGAGGATCTCGCTGGCAAGCGGGTGGCGGTGACCAAGGGCAGTACCGCCGCCAAGGTGGTGGGCGGACTGCGGGCGGAGGCGGTCGAATTTTCAAAAATCGACGAGGTCTATCAGGCCCTGCATGACAAGAGTGTGGATGCGGTGGTTTTCGATAGTCCCGTGTTGATGCATTACGCCGCCAACGAAGGCAAGGGGCGCGTCACGCTGGTCGGCCCGCCGTTTGGCAAAGAAGATTACGGCATTGTCTTTCCGCAAGGATCGAAATGGCTGTCGGTTACCAATGTGGCGCTGCTGCGCATCAAGGAAGACGGCACTTACCAGCGTTTGCACGAAAAATGGTTTGGGGTCGCGAAGTAAGTGTGCAGAGATTTTCTCCGCCGCAGTGTGAGCTTGCCGCTGCGGAGTCAAGCGGCTGATTTTTATGTTTGTGATTGCATGTCACTGACCATGACCTAACGGCGATTAGCCGGCGCATCCTGTGGCCACAGATGCTGGCGCCAACGCATGGCAATCAGCCCGATAAAGAACAAGCCGGTGATGCAATAGAGGGTTGAGGTGTTGGCGTAGCCAATGCGGCTGACCAGCTGGCCGGCGAGCATCAAGCCGATTGGCAGACCGTAGACCGCGAGTATGCGTATACCCATGACGCGGCCGCGGAACTGTTCATCGGCAGTGCGCAGCAGCATCACCGACAGCGGGATGGTGCATAGACTTTGCGCGATGCCGGCGAGCACCAGCACCACCGCACCGCCGGCGAGTGTTTGCATCTGGCCGAAGGCAAAAATGGCGATGTGCCAGAGCACGCAGAAGATGAGCATCATGCGCGCCGGCCGCGTACGATGGCCGAACTGCATCAGTACCAGTGTGCCTATGAGTGAGCCGGCTGAGAAACTCGCCACCAGATAGCCGAGTCCGGTCTGGCCGCTGCCATAAATTTCTTTGGCGACATAGGGCAGCAGCCCCATGATCATCGAAAACGCTGTGACATTGAAGAGAAACGCCAGAACCATGGCGGCGAGCAGGCTGGGCGTCTGCCGGACGTGAATGAGGGTGGCTTTCAGATCGTGCCAGTGCGAAGACGCTGCCACGGCGGTCTGCGCGCCCTTGGTAGCCGTATCGGTTTGTCCTGCAGGCGGGGTATGGTCGCCTGCGCGTACCGCCGAGACGCCGAGTGTTAGCACGAAGCCGCAGACGTAGAGCAGGGCGATACACAGAAAAGCCGCCCCCATGCCCAGCGCGGCAAACACGCCCGCCCCGCTCAAGGCGCCGATGATGCGCGCCGAATCCTGGGTGGTGCGTGAGGTGCTCATCGCCCCCATCAGGTGGCCCGATGGCATCGTATTGCCGATCAGTGCAAAGCGGATGGCGAGATCCGACGGGCGCACGATCCCGGTCAGTGTCGCCATGATGAAGACCTGCACCGGCGTCAGCCAGCCGAGAAAGGCCAGCGTCATCAGCGCGCTGGCCAGTGTGGCGTAGAAGGCGCGCATGGCGCACAGCAGGTTGCGTTCGCCGACGCGGTGGCCGATCACGCCAAAGAGCGGTGCCAGCAGGGTGCCGATGTATTGCAGCGAGGCGAACAAAGTCAGTAGCAGCACCGAGCGCGTTTCAACCAGCACATACCAGCCGAGGATCAGCACCTCCATCTCGGCGGCCCATGAGGTGCACAGATCGGCCGGCCACTGGAAGCGGAAGCTGCGCACCCGGAAGGGCGCCATAAATGAGGCGGCAGCGCTCAACCGCGTGCGCCGCGCGCCGGCCGCCCCGCACAGCCGCTGACAGCGGTGGTGTGGGGTGGCGCCGGCATGAGCATCATTGTTCTTGTCATAAAAGCGTTTATTTTTCTTCCGCCGGTGTTGATGTGGCGGGGCCGATGCCATGAATCAGCAAAATGGCTTCGCCTTGTTTGGCGCCATCGTAGTGCACCTGTTTGCCGGTGTGGATGACAGTGCTACCGGCACCGAGTGGAACCGTGCTGTCGGGATCAAACTTCTTGCCGCTCCCCACCCACCAGGTGCCGGCGAGTACCGAGATGTAGCGGTCGTTCTCATGAAAATGCGGCCGGCTCATGTTGCCGGGTTTCCATTTATTGAAGTAGGCATAGGGGCCCGGCTTGGTGGGGTCGCCATAGAGCGGCGCGTTGGCGGCGGTGCCGGCCGCATTGTCTTTCCATTGAATCTGGTCCAGCGGGATATAACGCACCGCGGCCGGATCGAGCGCGATGCGCGGGGTGGCGGCGCACCCGCTGATGAGGATGAAGGCGGCGGCCATGAACAGGCGAACGAATGAATACTGCATTGTTTCCTCCCGGGTGGATGGTGTTTGCCACACCGTATGCGTGCACGGTGCGTGCGGGCCACATCATACGCCGCGGCGGGAGGCTTGCCGGCGGTGGTGCGGCTTTTTAATGCACTGCGAGAGACCGCCTAGAGCGGCTGCAGGGCGAAGCGCTGCGCCAGCGCATTAGAGCGGCTGCAGGGCGAAGCGCTGCGCCAGCGCATTGAGTTGCTGTGCGAGTGCTGCGCTGATGTCGATACCGTTGGCAAGACGCGTTTGTTTTTTCTGTGCGCGCGTATGTCCCGGTACCCGCACTGGCGCCGCGCCGGGCAGTGCCTGCGAGTGTGCGAGGTCGGTGCTGTGGCGGTCGATCTCAGCTTCGAATTGCTCGCGGGGTGTGAAACGCGCGACATCGAGCACGATAATGAATTGGCCGCTGTTGACGCCAAAGCCCGATCCGCTGCGCGGAATGTCGCGACCGAAGCTTGCGCCATTGAGCGTGCCGGCCAGCAGACCGATGGCGAGCGCGAGGCCGCTGCCTTTATGTGCGCCGATCGGTGTCAGCAGGCTTTGCATCATCGCCGCCGGATCGGTGACGGCGTCTCCACTGGCCGGATCGATCATCCAGCCGGCGGGTATTTTTTCGCCGCGCAGCGCGGCGGCTTTGATCATGCCGGCCGAGGCCACTGAGGTGGCGGTGTCGATGATCACCGCCGGTTGTTGGCCGGCTGGAATGCCGATTGCCAGCGGGTTGGTGCCGAGTAGCGGTTCGGCGCCGCCCCACGGTGCCATCTGGTTAAAGCCTGATACCGCGCCATAGAGGCCCACCATGCCGGCATCAGTCGCCATCGCCGCATAGACGCCGCCGGCGCCGGCGTGATTGGAGTGGCGCACGCCGACCCAGGCGAGTCCGGCGTTCTGTGCGAGCTCAATGGCGAGCCGCGTCGCGCGTTCAACGGCGAGGTGCCCCATGCCGTTGTCGCCGTCGATCAAGGCGGTGGCCGGCCCTTGATCGATAATCTTGAGTGTGGCCTGCGGATTGATGTGTTTCTTGTCGAAGGCGTCGACGTATTGCGGTAAACGGAATATGCCATGTGCATCTGCGCCGGTAAGATCGCCTTCGATGATACAGGCGGCGGTGATGGCGGCGTCGGCGGCGGGCATGCCGCAGGCACATAATACGTCGGTGGTGAAACGGTTAAGACGCTCGGCAGGTATGTTCATGATTTGCGCGGGGTGAGGACGGAATTGAGCGGCGTCCATCCTAACCTTACGCCACCGGCGGGGAAAGGGATGGTGAGGTTGGTTGGTGCTATGGCTGGTTCTATGGCTGGTGCGCTGGTTGACACTTTGCTTGCTACCGCCGCGCGAGTTGGATCAATCTCGCACGGCGCGCCTGCGTCCCGACAGGCCTGTCGTCTATTCGAGTTTCAGATTGGCTTCGGTGATGACTTTGCGCCATTGCGGCACCTCGGCGCGGATCATCGTGCTGAATTGCTCGGGCGTGGTGGTGATGATTTCAGAGCCGCTGCTTTGCATTTTTTCGCGTAGCTCCGGGGTTGCCGCCGCCTTCGCCCAGATATCGTTCAAACGGTTGACGATAGCGCGCGGTGTGCCGGCCGGCGCCAACAAGCCGTACCAGGTGATGACTTCGGTATTGGCAACCCCGGCTTCGCGGGTGGTCGGCACCTGCGGCATCGAAGCCAGGCGCGTCGCGCGCATGACGGCGAGCGCCTTCACGCGTCCGGCCTGGATATGCGGCAGCGCTGCTGGCGGACCGATCACAACGAGATCGACTTCATTGCCAATCATGGCGACTAACGCCTGACTGGAACCTTTGTAGACGACGTTGACACCCTTGACGCCGGTCTGCCCCAGAAACAACACCGAGGCCAGGTGCGTGGCGGTGCCGAGGCCGCTGGTGCCGAAGTTGAGCTTGCCCGGATTGGCGCGCCCGTAATCAATGAACTCTTTGAGGTTGTTGGCCGGCAGCGAATGCCGGATGGTGATCACATTGGGCACTTCAGCCAGCAACGTGACCGGTGCGAAATCTTTGAGCGGATCGTAGCCCAGCTTGCTGTAGAGACTGGGGCTGATGGTGAGCGAAGGCGCGCAGACCAGCAGCGTATAACCGTCGGGGGCGGACTTGGCGACAGTTTCAATGCCAATGTTGCCGCCGCCCCCGGGACGGTTTTCAATCACCACCGGTTGACCGAGGGCCTCGGAGAGTTTCTGGCCGGCAATCCGGCCGGTGACGTCGGCCGCACCGCCCGCCCCTGGAAATGGAATGACCAAGCGCAGCGGCTTGGCCGGCCACGCCTGCGCAAACACGGGGGCGACGGCCGTCATCAAGGCGACAAACAGGAACAGCAAAATTTTCGACAGACAGGACATAATTTATTTTCCGCAGGGTTGTTGTCGTTGATTGCGCAGTTGCATCGGACGTTGTGGTGAGTCTGGCAGTGCGCTTGCGTCGGCCTACCATCGGCTCTATTTTGGCCCCATTTGGTTGACCCGTTTACAAAAAATACGGCTAGTCCAATTTGACTGCCGTGTCGCGGAACATCTTCTGCATTTTGGTGAATTCCGCGCGCAGCAGTGCATCGTATTCGGCGCTGTTTAGCGGCGCGGGGGTGAGCCCCTGACGTGCCAGTGTTTCCTTGAAGAGCGGTGTGCCGACGGCACGCAGTATTTCCATGCCCAGACGTTCGATCACGGCTTTGGGGGTGGCCGCAGGCACCGTGATGCCTTGATTGCCGGTGAGTTCAAAGCCGGGCATGCCCGCTTCGGCCAGCGTGGCGACGTCCTTGTAACGCTCGACCCGTTGCCGTGAGCTCACCCCCAAGGCGCGCAGTTTGCCGGCGGCGAGTTGCGGTGCAAGTGCCGGCACATAGGCGATCAGCAGATCGGCGTGTCCGCCGATCACCGCTATCATCGCCGGCACCTCGCCCTGATAGGCCACATCCACCATGTTGATGGCGGTGGTCAGCTTGAGCATGGCGCCGATCAAATGCGCACCCGAGCCGGCGGGGTTGGCGGCATAGGTCAGCTGGCCCGGACGGGTGCGTGCCAGCGCGATCAATTCCTTGACGTTTTTCACCGGCAGCGAGGGATGGGCGGCCAGCATCCACGGGCTGCTCTCGATGCGCGCGACGGCGGCGAAATCTTTTTGCGTGTCGAACGGCAGATTACTGCGCAAGGCGGAATTGGCGCTGAAAGAGAAGCCCGTCAGCAATAGCGTGTGGCCGTCGGCCGCTGCGCGCGCCACCAACTCGGTGGCAATCACGGTGCCGCCGCCGGCGCGGTTTTCGACAATCACGTTTTGTCCGAGCGCTGCGCCCAGCGGTTGCGCCAGCGTGCGCGCCACCACATCAGCAGTACCGCCCGCTGGAAAGGCGACCACCAGCCGCAACGGTTTTGCCGGGTAAGGTTGCGCCTGCGTTGCTCCTGCAATGGCGGCGAGTGCGAGTCCCAACAGCAGCGGTCGCACCAATACGGTTGCGTTTCTCGTCAGTGGGGCAGGGCAAGTCAACTGATCTTTGATGGCAACGCAGCGTGCGGCCTGCATGCTGTTCAAAACGTCACCCGGTTTTGCATTTCGTCGGCGCGGCCGTCGAGAAAGCAGCGCATATTGTGTTCGATGATCGGCCATTGCAGGGCGAGATTGTCATCGCTGCTGCCCGAACAATGGGGCGTGATCAGCACGTTATCCATGTCCCACAGCGGGCTGTCGGCAGCCAGTGGTTCGGTGTTGAAGACATCGAGCCCGGCGCCGGCGATGCGCCTGGTTTGCAGCGCCTCGATCAGCGCCGCCTCGTCGCACAAGTTGCCGCGCGCGAGGTTGAGGACGAAGGCCGAGGGTTTCATCGCCGCCAGCAGTTCGGCGTTGACCAGATGATGCGTCACGGTTGAGTAGGGCGCGATCAGGATGAGGAAGTCGGCTTGTGCGGCGAGGTTCTTGATATCGTCATAACCGTCAACGCGATCGAAATGCGGCATGGCGCGAGGCGTGCGTGAGACGCCGAGCACCGTCATGCCGAAGGCCTTGCAGCGCGGTGCGAGCGCTTCGGCGACCAGACCGGTGCCGACGATCAGTACGGTTTTGCCGGCGAGTCGCACCTGGTCCCAGCGCTGCCAATGATGATTGCGCTGGTTCTCCAGCATGCGCGGGAAACGCCGTGCCAGGTTGAGCATGTAGAGAAAAGCCATCTCCGACATTTGCGGGCCGTGAATGCCGCGCGTGGTGGTGATGAGGACGTCTTTGCGCAGCGTGAGCGAGCGTTCGAGCGCATCGGTGCCGGTGGTCATGGTTTGTATCCAGCGCAGACGGGGCGCCGCCGCGAGGCGCGCGTCGGTGAAAGTGTGGTCGACAGAGATGATGACGTCAGCGCCCGGCAGCAGCGCGCCGGCCGCGGGCAGATCGACGGCGGTGGTGACTTCGAGTTGCGGGAAGGTCGCTTGCAGTTTGGGCGCGAAATACGGGAAGTCGCGATGGGCAAAGAGTACGTTGGTCATATCGGGTTCGCTGGTTGGCGCCGGCGCGCGGGAGTGCGGCGGCATTTCGGGGCGCAAGCTTCCTTCACGCCTGTGCGCCCGTCAAGCGTGGCGACCGACCCGTGCGACAATCGGCGTCTGACACGGCAAGGGGGAGCGTGGTGATGCGTAAAACTTTTTTTCAGGGTGGAGCTGTGGTGGCGGCGCTATGTGCCGCAGTGCCAGCGTTTGCGCAGACGGGTTATCCCGACAAGCCCATCCGCATGATCGTGCCGTTCTCACCCGGCGGCACCTCCGACACGCTGGCGCGCATCCTCGGGCAGAAGCTCAATGAATCGTGGGGCCAGCAGGTGGTAGTCGATTCGCGGCCCGGCGCCTCCGGCATCATCGGCACTGAAATCGCCAAGCGCGCGGCGGCCGACGGTTACACGCTGATGCACGGCAACATCAGCCAGTTCGCGATCAATCCGTTTATCTTCAATAAAATTCCGTATGAAACGCTGCGCGATTTCGAGCCGCTGAGTCTGGTGGCGACTGCGCCGCAGTTGCTGGTGGTGAATCCGGCGGTGCCGGTGAAAACGGTCAGGGAATTGATTGACCTGGCACGCGCCAAACCGGGGGCGTTGAACTTTGGCTCGGGTGGCGTTGGCACACTGGCTTTCATTGGCGGTGAGATGTTCAAGTCGGCCACCGGTGTGAACCTGATGCACATCTCCTACAAAGGCACAGTGCTCGCACTCAACGATGTGATGGGCGGTCAGGTGCAGGCGCTGTTCTCGGATATGCCGATTGCGTTGCCGCATGCGAAGACCGGCAAACTGCGCGCCCTTGCCGTCACCGGGCCGAAGCGTTCGCCGCTGGTGCAAGGCATGCCGACGGTGGCCGAAGCGGGGGTTGCCGGTTACGCGCTGGTCAACTGGTGGGGCATACTGGCACCGCGCGGTCTGCCGCCTGCGGTCGCTGAAAAACTGGCGCGCGAGATCGCCCGTGTGCACACGCAGGCCGAGATCACCGAGCGCTATGCCGGCCTCGGTGTCGAGGCTGCGGGTAGCACTGCCGCGGAGTTCACCGAATACATCAAAGCTGAAGAAGTACGTTTTGCGAAAGTCCTGAAGGAAACCGGCGTTAAACTCGATTAGTGTCGCCAACATGGGCGCCGGCCTTGAAAAAAATCGCAGCATCGGGGGAGTCAACATGCAATTAAAGTCACGTCATTTTGAAGCGGCCGATATGGCCGCGGCGGTTGAGCTGTGTCACGACAAGGGCTGGAGCGACGGCTTGCCGGTGGTGCCGCCGACCGCCGAACTCGTCGCTGCAATGCTCGACGCCTGTGCGCTGGAGCCGGACCACGAGGTGGCCTTCATCGAGAATCGCCAGGTCTCGGTGCGCGCGGAAAAAATCGCCATCAACGCCGTGCTCGCCGGCTGCAAGCCCGAATACATGCCGGTGATTGTCGCCACGGTAGAAGCGCTGGCCGATCCGCTCTACGGTTATCACGGCCCCGGTACCAGCACCGGTGGTGCGGGCGTGCTGATGATCGTCAACGGCCCGATCGCGCGCGAACTCGGCATCAACAACGGACACAATCTGTTCGGCCCGGGCTGGCGCGCTAATGCGACCATGGGTCGCGCGGTGCGCCTGATCATGCGCAACACGATCGGCACGCTGGACCAATCGAGTCTGGGTCATCCCGGCAAATACAGCTATTGCATCGCCGAGAACGAGGAGGATAGCCCGTGGTCGCCGTTGCACACGAGCCGCGGCTTCAAGGCGGGGCAGAATGCGGTGACCATCATGGCCGCGCTGGGTGTGCATCAATATTCGAACGGCCTCTCGGCCACCCCCGAGGGCGTGTTGACCACCGCCTGCGCGCAGATGCGCGTGTCGGCGGGCACCGCGCGCCGGCCCTGTTACGCCATGGTGTTTGCCGGCGAGCACCAGGCCATCATGAAGCGCGCCGGTTATACGCGTGAAGATGTAAAGCAATACGTCTTTGCGCATTCGAAGATTTCGAACGCGGATTTAAAGCGCATGAATTTAAAAGATGGTGCGCTTGCGCCCGGCGACGAAACGAGCATGGTGGATCTGGTTGAAACGCCCGACGATCTGCTGGTGATCGCCGCCGGCGGCAAGGCCGGAGTGCAATCGTGTTACATCCCCGGTTGGGGTGGCAAGGATGGATCGCAGGCGGTGACAAAAGAAATTCGTAAACCCTGACAGTGACTGAAGGCGCGCCGTGCACAGAGGTGAAGTGTTGGAAATTTGAGTTTTTAGTTTTCTCTCAGTGTTTTCGGTGCCCTCTGTGGCCCCTGTTTTTATCGGCTGTTTAAACAAGGAGTGCATGATGACAGTGCAAATTTATGATCCCACCATCGAGGTGAAAGGCCGGCATATTGATTTTGTGCCGCGCCCCAAATCACTGGCCGGCCTGCGCGTCGGCCTGGTCGATAACTCGAAGTTCAATTCCGACCAGTTGCTCGAACGCATTGCGAAGCTGCTCGAAAGCGGGCACGGTGTGACCACCCATATCATGCGGCGCAAGCGCAGCGCCGGCATTCCCGCCTCGCCCGAGATCATCGCCGAGTTCAAGGCCAACTGCGACATCGTTGTCGCCGGGGTCGGTGACTGAGGCTCATGCAGCTCGGGCAGTGTGCTCGACAGCATCGTATTTGAACAGGCGGGTGTACCAACGGCGGCGATCATCACCGACGTGTTTCATAAAACCGGCGAGGCCATGGCGCGCTCCTGGGGGCTGAAGAATTTCCGCTTTCTGGAGATGCAACACCCCATTGCGAATCTCACGCCGGCGCAGCTCGATGAGCGTGCGGCAGTGATTACGCCGCAGGTGGTGAAACTGCTGCTGGAAGGACAGGCCTCGTCCTAGTTGGCCTTGATGTTGCCGGTGCGCACCACGCTCTTCCATTTGGAGACTTCGCGCTCCAGTTGAATGGCGAATTCGGCGGGCGTGGTGTGGGCCGGTTGCATGCCTTCACCACGCAGCCATTCGATCACCTCCGGCTGCTTGAGCACACGGCCGACCGAGGCGTTGAGACGCAGGACGATATCGTTGGGCATGCCGCGCGGTCCCCAGAAGTTGTACCAGGCATGAACCGTATAGCCGGGCAGCATTTCATTTACCGTCGGCAGCTCGGGTAATTGCGCCATGCGTTGTTCACCGGCGGTGGCGATGCCGCGCACGTGGCCGCTGCGGAGCAGCGGCAAGAGTTGTACTGCCGGACCAAAAATCACCTGGATATGACCGCCGAGCAAATCGGCGTTGGCCGCACCACCGCCTTTGTACGGGACATGCAGTAATTCTGTTTTACTCATCTGCCGGAACAATTCGCCGGCCAGATGCAGCGTGCTGCCGACGCCCGAACTGCCATAGGCCAGCGCGTCGGGGCGGGCGCGTGCCAGCTCGATCAATTCTTTGAGTGTGGCGGCCTTGACCGAGGGATGGACAGCGATGACGAAGGGGCCGGTGCCGAGGATGCTGATCGGTGTGATGTCGCGCACCGCATCGTAGGGCAGTTTGTAGAGTGCTGCGTTGGCGGCGTAGCTGCCGCCCATGACGGCCAGCGTGTAGCCGTCTGGCGCGGCGCGTACCGTGGTTTCCGCACCGATCGTACCGCCACCACCACCGCGGTTATCAATGACGAAGGCCTGACCGTATTCTTCCGAGAGTTTGGTCGCCAGCGTGCGCGCCATGATATCGGTGCCGCCGCCGGGGGATACCGGCACGATTACGCGTACGGGTTTGCCCGGCCAGCGCGGTGTTTGGGCGTGACTGCTGGCGCATAGCGCCAGCAGCGTAGCGACAATCAGGCAGGCTTTACTCATCGGTTCTCCTCCCGTGAATAGCGTGCGCCATCATACGCGTGCAGACCTGGCGGGAGGAAGTTCAGCGCTGGAATGGTTTTGCCGTCACCGGCAATAAGGCTGTTGAGACGCGTGACGCGTTAGCGGTCTACAGGCGGGCAGTGCGGTGCGCGGAGCAGCCGGCGCCGTGGTCAGGCGCCGACGACGCGGTTTTTGCCGCTACGTTTGGCCAGATACATCGCTTGATCGGCGCGTTTGATCGCGTCTTGCGGTGTTTCTCCGGCCGTCAGTTGCGCTACTCCGGCGCTGAAGGTAATGACGATTTTTTCGTTGCCGGCGAGAAAGAATTGTTTCGTCAGGGCGCGTTGCAGGCGCGTCATCGCCTCGATGCCTTGTTCGATCAGTGTGTCTGGCATGACGATGACGAATTCCTCGCCGCCGTAACGCGCCAGCGTGTCCTGCGGGCGCATGTTGTTGCGGGTGACGGCAACGAGGTGGGTGAGCGCGGCGTCGCCGGTTTCGTGGCCACGGGTATCGTTTAATTTTTTGAAATTGTCGATGTCGAGCAGTGCCGTGCACAACGGTGTTTCCTTGCGTTGCACGTCGGCGATTTCGCGCACCAGCGCCTCGTCGAGGCCCTTGCGGTTGAGCGCGCCGGTCAGCGGGTCGTGCCGCGCCTGCGTGCTGGCGGTGTCGAGTTCCTGTTGCAGCTTGACGATTTCGGCCTGGGTTGCGTTGACCTTTTCGCGCATCGTGCGCAGTTCTTCGTGCGTGTTTTTGATTTCCTGTGCGATGCCGCGGGTCGCCGAGACCACATTCTTCATCACCGGCCCGATGTCTTCGATGCTCTTCGCCTGTTCGATCAGACGGGCGCTTTCCTCCATTTGATGATGGTGGGCGCTGGTGCTGGTGGTCATCTGTGACAGGCGTTCGACGAAGGTGGCGAGCATGCGGCGCATTTCTTCCTGCGCCTCCATCTGGCGACCCTTGGCCATCACTTGCTTGAACATTACTTCTTTGATGCGCCGCTCGACATCGTCAAGGCGGCGCAGCGACAGCGGTGGGGTGGCGACCTCGGCGAGCGCGTCGATCTGTTTTTTCAGCCAGAGGTCTTCGCGCGAGAGTTCGCCGATGTTCTCGATAATGAGTTTGAGTAGCTTGAGCAGGGTATTACGGATTTCCGCCTGATCTTCGGCGGCAAACGACAGACGCAATGTAAAGTTGCCGAGCAGCGGTCGCAGTGCCGAGAGTCCGTTGGCGGGGTCGCGGATGGCGGCGATCAGGCGCGTCGCCTGCTCGACAAACCGCGCGTCATCGGTGCCCAGCGC
>CAIWNB010000222.1 GCA_903913965.1 uncultured beta proteobacterium | reverse complement strand
GCTGCAGGACGACGGCTACGGCCATTACCCGGTGTGCGTGGCGAAGACGCAGTATTCCTTCTCCACCGATGCGCAACTGCGCGGCGCGCCGGAGAACCACGTGATCAATGTGCGCGAAGTGCGGTTGGCGGCCGGCGCCGAGTTCGTGGTGATGGTATGCGGCGATATCATGACCATGCCTGGCCTGCCCAAGGTGCCGTCGGCGAACAAGATCGATCTGGTCGATGGCAAAGTGGTCGGGCTGTTCTAAGGAACTGGCCGGGAGTGCGCGGTGAGGCGCGGGTTGGCGCACACCGCGTATGCACGGCGTGCGGGCATGCTGCCATCGCTGGAGGGCGGCAGGAAGCCGTCGGACAAATATTTTGAGCCAGTTTTGATTTGTTGACGCAGATCAATGCGGGCATGCGCACCACAGGCGCTATTCTATGCCTGCCGTTTGATCAAGAATAAGATGCCAGATCCTTAGGCGGCGCGCCACGGCGCGCCGTCGGCGGAGACTGGTTCGACGCAAGAAATTGGTCAATATGGCCATATAAAAAAAGCGCAATGTCGCTGGCAGGATGGTCTGCAAGCGAACAAGAAATGTTTTCTAAGGAGGGGGGGATATGTCAAACCAGAGTGCCGCTCAGGTAGATCTTGCGCAGCAACAATTGGGTCCGATCGTAGGCAACCGGTGGATACAGCTGGCTGCGGGTGTCACCGCGATGGTCGTCATCTCGAACTTTCAGTATGCTTTCACGCTGTTTACTCCGGGGCTGAAACAAACGTTCGCGAACGTGCCGTATTCCGAGATCGCACTGATCTATACGCTGTTTATTCTGTTCGAAACCTGGCCCGTGCCGGTTGCCGGATACTTCATCGATAAATTCGGTATCCGCAATCTGATGCTCATCGGCTCGGTGCTGATTCTGCTGGGGTGGACGCTTGGCGGGATGTTCGCGACATCGGTATTTCACCTGTACATTTGTTATGGCGCCCTCGCCGGAACCGGTGCGGGCATCATCTACATCGCCACGGTCGCCAACGCGGTCAAGTGGTTTCCGGACCGAAGGGGATTGGCGGCAGGGCTGACCGCGGCAGGATTCGGAGGTGGGTCCGCACTGACGCTCATACCGATCAATGCCTCGATTTCTTCCATGGGCTGGGCTGGAGCCATGACTGCATGGGGTATAGGACAGGGCGTCGTGGCGATCGCCATGGCGCTGATATTGCACCATCCGCCTCAAGGTTGGCTGCCGAAGAACTGGGTACAGCCCAAGGCGGTGGTGCAAACGCGCAAGGATTTCACCACGCCGCAGATGCTGTCGCAGAAAGAGTTTTACATCATGTACTTCATGTTCCTTATGGTCTGCACCGGGGGGCTGATGACCACGGGCAATATGTCGCAGATCGCCAAGTCACTCAACGTGTTCGACGCGACGTTCATGGGGATCGCCATTGTTCCGCTCACTGCGACCATAGCGGGGGTGACCAACGCGTTTGCCCGGATCATGTGGGGCGCGGTTTCGGACAGGTTCGGCCGGGAGTACACCATGGCGTTCGCGTTCGCGCTGGAAGGCGTGCTCATTTTCATGATGACGCAGATCATGGGAAACCCGATAGCGTTCATGATACTGATGCCCTTCGTGTTCCTCGCCTGGGGGGAAATCTATGCACTGTTCTCGGCGATAACGGGAGATGTCTTCGGCCCGAAAAACGCGTCGGCTAACTACGGCATCCTTTACACGGCCAAAGGTTTGGCTTCCATCATGGCGGGATGGGGGGCGGC
>CAIWNB010000221.1 GCA_903913965.1 uncultured beta proteobacterium | reverse complement strand
GCCCACGAACAGATGGAGCGCCAGGCTCGCGAAGAAGCTGAGGCAATGATTGCGGCAGAACGCCGCAAGCGTGAGGAAGTAGAGGTGCGCGCAGCTGCGGCCCTGGCGTCTTTTGAAGAAAAACTGCGCCTCGCGCGCGAAGAAGCCGAAAACAAGGCGGCCACTGAACGTCAGGCCTACGAGCAGGCGGCAAGTTCACGGCAGGCTGAAGCCCAGGCGCAAACCGACATCGAGCGCAAAGCGCGCGAAGCGGCCGAAGCGCGCGCAACCGTGGAATCGGCGGCGCGCGTGGAAGTCGAGCAGCGCATCCAAACCGAACGCAAGGCACGCGAAGAGGCCGAGGCACGAGTCGAGGTTGAACGCAAAGCGCGCGAAGCCGCCGAGCGCCTGTCGCAGACCGACATTGCCGACAAGCTCGACGCGGAACGGCGGGCCCGCGAAGAAGCAGAACGTCTGGCGCAAGCGGCCATGCATGCCAGCGCGGCGGCGGAAACAATCATCCGTGCGGCCAGTGAGAAAAAAACCATCGAGGCGGAAAAGTCTGTCGCCGAAGCCCAGCGCCTGCTCGAAGTCGCACGTCTCGCGCACGAGCAGGCGGTGGCCAAGGCGCAGTCTGAAATGATGGCGCGCGTGCACGCCGAACAACGCGCGATCATGGAGAAGCAGGCGCGTGCCGCCGCTGAAGACCGCGCCAAACAGGAAGCGGTTGCCCGCGTCATGCAGGAGCATCTGGCGCGGCAAAACGCGGAGACCGAGGTCGCCGCCAAGGTCGAAGCCGAACTCAGGGCGCGCGAGCAGGCGGAGTTTTCCGCCGACCTGCGCTCACGACAGGAGGCCCAGCAACGCGCCGAAATCAGCGCCGCAGAAAGACTGCAAGAACGGGAGCACACCGCACTTGGCAAAGATGTGACATCCCATCGACGCGCGCCGTGGGGAAGCCTGGCGCTGGGTGCGCTGGTGTTAATCATCGGCGGCGGTATTGCGGCACTACAGGTCATACCGTTGAGCGGATTGCGCGTCCGTGCGGAGACCCTGTTGGCGGATCGTTTGCAGGAACCGGTCAGCATGGCGGACTTGCGCTTCGTGTTGTTTCCCTTTCCGCAGGTGAAAATCGACCGCATCACAATCGGTCGTAACCAGCAGATCAGCATTGAAAACGCAGTGTTACCGGTGCCGTTGACTGCCCTCCTCGATGACACCAAAGACTTTGCAGAGGTGCAGCTTAACAACGTCAAAATAGTACAAAGCATATTGCCGCGCTTCACGGTGTTTGCAAAAGCACGCACCGCCGAGACCCAGCTCAATATCAAATCACTGAAAATTAACGGCATCAAAATCACGCTCAGCGACGTCGATATTCCGCTATTCGACGCGACCATCCAAACCGCAGCAAACGGCGCGTTTGAGAAAGCACAGATCACTCATTCAAAAATCAGCCTGAACATTACTCCGGCGAAAGAGGCGGACGCATTAAGGGTGACCTTCCAGGGCCGCTCGATCCAGCCTGCCGCAGCGCCCGGGCTTGAAATCGCTTCCTTCTCCGGAGTGGCACAGGTGGGACTGGAGGAGGCAGCGTTCTCCAACCTCGAAATGCGCCTTGCCGGTGGCACCCTGAGCGGCGCAGCGGAACTCGACTGGAGTGAAAATAAATTCCGCCTGCGCGGAGAGTTTGACTTGAACGGCGCGGATATCGCGCTGCTCCTGCCGGCCGTCACCCGCGATTTCGAAGCCAGCGGCACACTCAATATCAAAACCCGCTTCTCCAGCCAGGATGCCAACCTTGGCGGTCTGCTCGCCAGTACGTCGTCGTCCTCCACGTTCAGTGCCAGCAAAGGGGCGCTCAACAACATTGATTTGGTCCGCGCGATACAAGCGCGGAGCAAAACCCCGCAGCGCGGCGGTCGTACGGCTTACAACGAAATCACCGGTGAAGCACAGTCGGCCGGCGGCAGGGTTTCATTGCGTAACCTCAAGCTGACATCCGGGCCGATGAATGGCGGTGGTGCCGTCGAAATCGGCACCAATTCGGACATCAGTGGCCGCCTCGACGTGCAACTCGGCTCGCCAACGGTGACGGTTGCGCGCGGTGCGCTAATCTTGAGCGGCAGTCTTAAGGACCCGCAGGTCGTCAGCCAGTAACCGCCGACACGACCGTCTAACGCGCAACCACGCCGAGATCGGCCAGCATGCGACTCAGCATCTCGTATTCCGCATCCAGATGGCGGCGTGTGTCGGCACTGCCCAGAAAGCCCTCGGCCCAGGCGTTTTCTTCCAGTTCTTTTTTCCATTCATCGCTGTGCGCGACGCGCGCAAACACCTGGTCCCAATAGGCAATCTGTGCGGTAGTCAAGCCTTTGGGGGCAAGAAAACCACGCCAGGCATAATACGTTGCATCCACCCCCTGCTCACGGAACACCGGCACCGCCGCAAACTTCCCGCCCTGCCGCTGCGGCGCGGTAATGCCGAGCACACGAATGCTGCCGGCCGCCATATACGGCAAGGCACCACCAGCGGTGCCCACCCAGACATCGACGTGACCGCCAAGTGCCGCGGTCATGCCCTGCCCGCCCGACGGATAAATCACGGTCTTCAATAATTTCGGATCAACACCGGCGGCGCGTGCAAACATACCGATGACGACGTGATTCTGATTGCCACGCGCGGTTGAAAATGCAAATGCCACCGAAGAAGGTTCGCGCCTCAGACGCGCGATCAGATCGCGCCCCGAAGTAATCGACGATTCACTGCGCGTCCACACGGCGATGTATTCGCGCACCAGTATGTTGAGCGGCGTGATGTCCTGATAGCGGATCGTGCTCAGCCCGGTAATCTGGTTGGTCAGCACGCCGGTCGAGAGTATGCCGAGGTAATGCGGATCGGCCGGGTGCTGCGCCATGAAATTAAGCGCAACCAGACCGGCACCGCCGGCACGGTTGGTCACACTCACGCTGGGCATGCCGGGCAAAGCCTGTAAAAACTTTTGCGCCACCCGCGCCTGCCGGTCCGCGCTACCGCCTGCCCCCGAGTTGACCACGATGTCGACGTTACGCTGCGGCTTCCAGTCCTGCGCGTGGACCATCGGCGCTGCACCTGGCCACAGCGCCACACAGAGCACAACAGACTGCACGGCGAAGCAACGGTTGATGCTCATCATCAGCGCAACCACCCATCAACCGCGATCGTCGTAGCCAGGCAACACGCGCGCATCAATCACGCACACCTGCCCCGCCTGCACCGCAGCAATACCCTGGCGGAAAGCCGGCAGCAGGTCGGCAACGTTTTCCACCGGCCCGATCCCCAGCGCGCCTTGCGAACGGGCCATCGCGGCGATATCCACATCCGGCTCGCCGATACGCAGGCCAATCCAGCGATTTTCTTCGGGGCGTCCGCGATGCGCGGCCATGCGGCCCTGGTGACGTTCGTCATTGAAGAACGACCGATTGTTGCAAACGATCATCAGGCAAGGAATCTGATAGTGCGCGGCCGTCCACAGCGCCGTGTTGCCCATCAGGAAGTCGCCGTCGCCCATCACTGCAATGGGCACGCGCCCGCTGCCTTTCAAGGCGAGGCCGACACCGATGGTCATGCCCGGCCCCGAGCCCACCCCGGCGCCACCGTCATGACCAATATAAGACAGCGGATCGACAAACTGCGTATAGCCGCCATTCCAGCCCAGCGGCAGACGCGTGTAACTCACTGCCACACCGCGCGTTGCTTCTTCGAGCGCAACCGCGACGGTACGCAAGGCCACGGCGTCGGGCACCGGTGGCAAGGGCGTACGCGGTGGCAACGCCACCGTCGCTTTACGCGGCGCACAGGCAGCGAGCAGCAAGGGCACCGCAGCGTCGGTTTCGCACAGCATGTAGACATCGGCCGGCGGCAGGCCCTGATAATCCGCACTCCAGCCACGGTGGTTGTGCGAATCGCAGGACACATGGATGACCTTGGCACTCACCCCCGCGTCGCCACAGGCTTGCTTCAACGTACCCGCCAGATCGAGCCAGTCGAGGGCCAGAATCACATCAGCCGCTTTGATTAATTCAGCCGCTGTTTTCGGCAAGGCCTGAAACGGCGGCACCGGATGCAGGCGATGCGTGGTCGGAAACGCCGCTGCCAGCTTGATGCTGGACAACACCGGCGCGTCGAGTTTTTCTGCGAGCGCGATACGTTCGTTCCAGCCACTGATCGCGCGTGAAGCGCGACCGGCAAGGATCAAGGGATTTTTTGCCGACGACAACAGGCGCGCCGCCTCCGCCACCAGTGCGGGTGCAGGCATGACCATCGGCGGCACCGGGTAACGCGAGACGTCGGGCAGCGGCGGCATGGCACCGAGTTTCTGCTCCTGCATCTTCACTTCCAAATTGATATACACCGGACCACGCGGCGCGGTCTGCGCGATTTGCGTGGCGCGTAGCAACGCCTCTTGTGCCGCCGCCGGCGAACCCGGTTGGTTATCCCATTTGGTGAAATTGCGGATCAATCCACCCTGATCTGAACTGGTGTGGATCCAATCGATCCACGGCCGCCGCTGGGTGGCATCCCACGGCCCGGTGGCGCCGAGTATCAGCATGGGCGCACGGTCGCACCACGCGTTATAGATCGACATCGGCGCACGCAACAGTCCGATGTTGGCATGCAGGGCCGAGGCCATCATGCGGTCGGAGATCTTGTAGTAGCCGTGAGCGATGGCAACGGCGGTTTCCTCATGGATGGTCATGATCATCTGCGGCGCACGGTTACCCAGATAATTCACCAAACTGTCATGCAGGCCGCGGTAACTCGAACCCGGCACCAGGGCGATATAGGGAATATCAAGCTCGCGCAACATCGCCGCCACCGCATCGCTGCCCCAGAATTCGGTGCCCGGTTTGCCGGGCACCGGCGCGTCATGCACGATAGCCGGTGTCATTTGATCGTTTGTAGTCATGTTCCATCCTCTGCGTTGTGGGGTGCCCGCGGCCGGCTGATGACGCGGGCGCGAACATTAAAAATTGTCGTAGATCATAGCAGGCCGCGGCGAGACCCATTTCCAGACGCCCGACTAATTTCCATAGCGCACTTAGGGTGGGTTAATATAACCAGATAATCATATAACCGCATAAATACATACGCAGCAGCTGTTCGTCTGGAGCTTCCCCCTTTGGAAAAAAATTTTCTCGGCCGCGGCAAGATCGAAACCCCCGGCTTCGAGGCTGACGAACTCAAAGGATTTTCCCGCACCATTGCCGAAATCGAGTGGCTGCTGGTCATCCTCGTGCTGTTACACCAGACCGTGCAAGGTCGTGACGAGGAGAAAGCCGGGTTTATCTACCTTGGCATCGCGATCTATGCAGCGTTCGTCATCGGCTTCCGTTACTTCAATATCTACCGCGAAGAGTCACGCTGGAAAATCGCCATCGAAACCTGGGCGATGATCGGCTTCATCACCTGGACGTTGTATTACTCTGGCCGGCTGGAAAGCCCGCTGATCAACCTGTATCTGCTGACGATCATCACCTGCGCGCTGACGCTGGGCAAACTGATCACGATGCTGGAAATGGCGCTGATCACCGCCTGCTATGTTTTTCTCGGCTATTCCTCAACCGGAAACTCGCTGTTCTGGCTTTATAACGGCGGCGATTTCATGCTGCAAATCGGCCCGATGCTACTGGTTGCCTACTTCACCACCATGCTCTCGGCCGATATCCACAGCGCGCTTAACCGTATCAAGATCATTTCTGAAACCGATGAACTGACCGGCATCTACAACCTGCGCGCCTTCAATGTCATCGCCCAGCGCACACACAAACAGTCGCAACGCTACCGCCACCCCTACGCCATCGTCATGATCGACTCCGACAACCTTAAAGCGATCAACGATACGTATGGCCACGACGCCGGCAACCAAATGCTTAAGGTCGCCGTGAACTGCGTACAGCAATCGCTGCGTGAGACCGACGTCTTTGCACGCTACGGCGGTGATGAATTCATCGTCATCCTGCCGCAAACCAAGGCAGAAGGTGCTTATGAAGTCGCCGAGCGCATCCGCAAGAGCATCGCTGCCACCCCCATCGATATCCAGGGCCAACAGGTGAGCACTACGGTCAGCGTCGGTGTTGCGAACTACCCCGGGAACGGTGAGGACTACGCGACCATCCTCAATAGCGCCGACAATGCGCTCTACGCAAGCAAGCGCGCCGGTCGCAACAAAACCTCGGTCAGCGAAGGCTCCGACTGAGCGGCAACGGCCGGAAATAGCTTCGGTTGTCGTAATACCCTTCGACGGCATTTTCCGCACACCAACCCGGCACCCCGAGCAAAGGCACAGCCGCCAGCTCATGCGTCGCCGTGAAGCGGTCGGTGTTGTGCAGGATGTCGGCCAGCCGCCCATCAATCTCCTCCAGCTGCAGCGCCAACGGCAGATCGAAAAATGCGGCGTCACACGCCAGGATCACGCCACGTCCGGTCATCCCCGTATAGGGCTGCAGGGCTTTTTCATAAAGCGCATGACCAAACACAAAAAAACCCAGGGCGCCAGCGAGTGCCGCACGCTGCTCCCAGAACAACATCTTCCAGGCGTGCTCACGCAACAGCCGGGCCAACGCCGGCTGCGCGCTCATGACGACCACACCGCCCTCGTCAAACAACGTTAACGCGTCCTGCTGCGGACCGCGATTGACAGCCCCTAAAGCCTGCTGTGCGCACTGCGCGCGGTAATGTCTCGCGTTGAGCGCCGCCTTGGCACGCGGAAAGGTCAGCCACACCAGCGCATTGAACAAATCATGCCAGTTGTTTTCACGCATCTGCACTTCGCCACGCAAATAGATACGCGGTTCGTATTTCTCCGCGAAGTCGGACTGCAGGACAGACTGCGCAACGAAACGCAGCGCCAAGCCGTTACTGTTACGCAGCGCGCGCGCAGCCGCGCGTTCAGTCAACACCCGGCAGTCGGGCCAGGTGCTGACCGCCAGCCCGTCAGCCACCGCGCAGAGGGGTGCAAAGGCCGCGCAACGCGCGGCAAAATCGGCGGTCCAGGGCATGCTCATCAAGATGTCTGCGTTCGAAAATTTTGTCTCGCGATGATACTATTACGCAGGTCTGGATCCGTTTGCGCTGACGCAATACCCTGCACTTTCACGCAGAGCCCGGCCGCATCGATCCGCTCAAGCCCCTGCGCACTTCGGGCGCCAACTTTTACCCGCATCATTCACCGAGTCGACCCTCCGCCCATGGACAAAATTGATTGCGCCGTCATCGGCGCCGGTGCCGTCGGCCTTGCCATCGCCCGCGAAATGGCCATGGCTGGCCGCGAAGTCATCATCCTCGAAGCTGAAAACGCTTTTGGCACGCACACCAGCGCGCGCAACTCCGAAGTTATGCACGCCGGCATCTATTATTCGACCGGCTCGTTGAAAGCCCGTTTCTGCGTCGCCGGACGCAAGCTGCTCTACCAGTATTGTGCTGAACGCGGCATTAATCACAAGCGCATCGGCAAGGTGGTCGTGGCCTGTGACGAGTCGCAGCTCGCCGGCCTGCACAAATACAAAAAGCAGGCCGAGCTCAACGGCGTCGACGACTTGCGTCTGCTCAGTCGCGAGGAAGTCAACGCGCTCGAACCCGAAGTCATCGCGGTGGCTGGATTTCTCTCGCCATCCACCGGCGTGATCGACAGCCACGGCTTGATGCTGTCTTATCTGGGTGACGCCGAGAACCACGGGGCGACCCTGGTACTGAATAGCCCGGTGACCGGCGGCCACATCAGTGACGACGGCATCGTGCTCGACATCGGCGGCGCCGAACCGATGCAACTGGCCTGCCGCACGGTGATCAATGCCGCCGGTCATGGCGCGCCTGCGGTGGCACGCCTGATCAAGGGCATCCCTGCGGAGACCATCCCCAACAGTTATTACGCCATCGGTCATTACTACACGTTGACCGGCAAGGCGCCTTTCACCCGTCTGGTTTATCCGGTGGCACGTCAGGATTGGCTGGGCGTACACGTCACGGTTGATCTCGGCGGTCGCTGCAAATTCGGCCCTGATTTCTCGTGGCGCGATTCGCTCGATTACCGCTTTGATGAATCACGCGAAGCGCTCTTCTATGAGGCGATCCGCCGCTATTTCCCCGGACTCAAAGACGGCACGCTGCAACCCGGATACACCGGCATGCGCCCGCGCATTACCGGCGAGGGCCAGGAGGCGGTCGACTTCGTGATTCATGGCCGGCGCGATCACGGCGTGCCGAATCTCGTCAATCTGTTCGGCATCGAATCGCCCGGACTCACGTCATCGATGGCGATCGCCGCCTACGTACACGAATTACTCGCGGCTTAATGGCTCGACTCGTAATGGCTCGCCTCGTAATAGCCCGCGTGGTCAGTGTTTGACCACGCGGCGCAGAAATTCCTCGATCAGCTGCGCTGTCTCACGCGGCTTCTCCGTAAACGTGATGTGTCCGCATTCAGGGACCACGCAAAACTCCGCGCCCTTGATGCGATCCGCCATGCGCCGCGACACCGACACTGGCGTCAGAATATCCTGCTCGCCAACGATCACCCGTGTCGGCACCCCGATCTCACCGAGACGCGCGGTCAGTCGCGGCTGTCCGGCCTGATCCGGCTCGCAGCGCCCGAAACGCAAGATGGTGTTGATAAAGGTGCGGTAGCGCTCGACTGAGTTGCGCTTCACCGAGGCAAACAAACGCTCCATCGCCGCGCGACCGTCGCCGGTATCGAGAAAACTGCGACCCAGTGTCCACATCGAGATATGCATGGCGAGCGCGTCACCGAGCCCCATCTCTGCCATCATCTTCAGGCGCAATCTGAAATTCATCTCGAGCGCGGTATCGAGTTCTGAAAATCCGGCAACCAGCACCAGCGATGCAATCGCCTGTGGTGCATCGAGCGCCGCCTGCATCGCCACGCAAGCGCCCAGTGATGAACCGACCAGATGCGCACGCGTCACGCCCAGGTGTTTGATCAGTTCAATCACATCCTGCGCCCACGCTTCAACACTGTAACCGGTCGGCGATTCAGTTGATTGCCCAAGCCCGCGCGGATCAAGCGTCACCACGCGGCCGAACGACGAGAGCAAGGGCACCGTCTTGGCGTAATAGTGGTGATCGTGCCCCAGTCCTGGCAACAAAATGATCGCCTCACCCGCACCGGCTTCTTCGTAATAAATCTGTCCGTCCCTGACCGCTGCCAATGGCATGCTGGGTCTCCTTGCGTTAGCGCGAAATCAAGATTGCCGCGGATGCGGCCGGCGTTCGATGCGACCGTCGGCCAACACCAGGTCGAGGAATTCCTCGGCCGGCTCGCCATTGACGCGATCGAGCAGCCAGTCGGCGGCATAGCTCATGTATTTAGGCCCGAGCACAATCGACGACGCACCCGACAGCGCATGGCGCTCGCCCTGATACATCAGAATCGGCGACGGTCCACCGGCGCGCGCCGCCAGCTCCAGCGTATGGTGAACCGGCGAGAGTTCATCTTTCTCGCCAACGATGTTGAGCCACGGCATTTTCATCCCCGGCACCAGCGGTCGCAGATCCATCTGCGCGGCCATACGATCAAACTCGCCTTCGTCCGCGATGTCGCTCATCCACATGAAGCGCTTTTTATACGAGGGACTGGCTTCTTCAAAAATCGTGTAACAGCCGGGCTCGTGACAACACAAGGCAGTGGCCACCGCTTTGAGCCGCGGCTGGGTGGCGGCAACCTGCGTCATCCAGAACGAACCAAAACTCGAACCAAAGGCGACGATGCGCTCGGGGTCAACCTCGGGACGCGAGAGCAGAAACTGCATAAAGACTTCACCGGCTTCGATCCAGTTTTTTTCCGTGGCATACGAACCGAGCAACGGGGCTTCGCCGCGGCCCGGACCATCGACCGACAGCACCGCAAAGCCGCGCGCCAGAAAACGGTCGCCGTGTTGCGCCACCACCAGCTCCTTGCGCGTATCCATGCCGCCGCTGGCCAGCACCGTCGGCAGGCGGCCGCCGCTGTAACCCGGCGGCAGATGCCAATAGGCCGGCAGTTTGCCGTTGCCGAAGGGCAGTTCGATCCGTTCGACCTTGTGCGGCGCCCGCGTCATCCACGCCGCATAGTTGGCATTGATGCGGGCGTAGAGACGACGCAACCAGTCGTCATCATCGGTGATCGCCCAGACCGCCGGCGTGTAGAGGATGGCGGCGGCATAATGGTTTTCTGCGGCACTGACCAAATGCCCGCGCGCTGTGGCCTCCTCCGCCATGCGTTCACGACGTTCAGCAGCAGCAATAAACGCCGGTGCGATGTCATCGTATTTGCGGATGCGCGCCTTGGCCCAATTCACCTCCAGCGTTGCCTCGCTGCCGATAGGGCTGATGGTCTGGCCGCTGCGCGGCTGGTCCCAATCAATGTTTTCCGCACGCACCACCACATCGGTGAGCCAGCGTTGTTCGTGCCAGCGCCGTGGCGAAGGCGGTTTCTTGCTTGAGGTCATGTCGGACTCCGGTGGGGTTACAACAAACGCCAGCAGCCGTCCGTCTGGGACACACGCTGCTCGGCTTCCAGTTTCAATAGATGCGCATAGAGCGAGCGCCGCGCCGCACCGTGCAGTTTGACCGGGGTATCGGCGTAAACGACCGGCACCAGCTCATCGAGCGTGGCCGGATTCTTCGCGGCAAAACCATCCACCACCTTTTGCTCGCGTTTGAGCCGGTGTGCAATCAGACGGCGCGCTTCGTCATGCGGATGCTCGATCAGATGCCCGTGCCCGGGCGCAATCGCGGTCATCGCCAACGTATCGAGGCCTTCGAGCGAGCGCAGATAAGCCCCCATCTCGCCATCCGGCGGCGTAATCACCACGGTGGAACCCTGCATCACATGGTCGCCGGTAAACAACAGCTGATCCTCCACCAGCAGATAACACAGATGATTCGAAGCATGCCCCGGCGTATGCACCACTTGCAGCGAAAAATCCCCGCACGCCACGCGCTCACCATGCTGCGGCACGCGATCCGGACGGTAGTCCTGATCCTGATTGACCTGTGGCGGGGGCGGCATGCCCAGCAGCTCGGCACCGGTCGCCGCCTTGAGTGCACGCGCCGCCGGCGAGTGATCAAGGTGGGTGTGGGTGGTCAGGATGCGACGCAGCCGGCCTTGGGTGAGAGCAATCAAGGCGGCGATATGCGACTCAATCGCCGGGCCCGGATCAATCACTGTCAGCTCACTGGTGCCAAGGATATAACTATTGGTACCCGGGCCGGTCATCATGCCGGGATTGGGCGCGGTGAGGCGCCGCACCCGCGGCGAGAGTTGCACCACCTCGCCGGGAATAATCAAAGTTTCCATAGGCCCTGCTGCTCCACAGATTTAGTGTCGTCATAGCCGGCATCGCCCGGCACCAGATAGTGACCGTCGCGGTTGAGGCGCGGCAGATGGGAGTCAATGTCCTTCTTGTGACGCATCGCATGCAACAACGTAGACACGCTGTCATAGGCCGCCAGTTCTTCCAGCGTGCGGATGGTCGGCAGCCGCATGGTGAACTGATCGTTGCGATAGCGGTCTAGCGCCTCGGCGGGGCGTACCCAGAGGTGGCTGATGGTTTCGTGGTTGTCGTGCAAAGGCTCCTGCGCGGGCGGTGCTGCAGCGATAAAAAAACGCGTGTCGTAACGACGCGGCGCGGACACCGGCGTGATCCAGTGACTAAAGTAAACCAGCTGATCGGCGGCTAGTGTTAGTCCCTCCTCGCGCATGATGTCGATAAAGCTGCGTTCACCGGCATTAAGCACATGGCGGTGACGGCGGAATTTTTCAGCCTGCGCCGGATCATCCAGCGCGATCACGCGTTTTTCACCGTCATAGGCGACCAGTACACCAGCCTCCTCAAACGATTCACGAATCGCCGCTGCCCAGTAAGCCAGTCCGCCGCCCGGGATCCCCAGCATGCGGTTTGCCTCGGTGTCGTCTACTCCGGCGCAGAGTGCCTGTAGCGCGGGCGCATCGTCCTCCGCGTCGAGCGCACCACCGGGGAAAATATACGCGCCGGGCACAAACTTCGATTTGAGATTGCGCTGCATCATCAGCACTTCAGGACCGTTCACGCTATCTCTGACCAGAGTAACGGTGGCCGCGGGCAAGGGAACGAGGGGTACAGCGGGAGCGTCAGGCTGACTCATGTCGATTCAATCCAGTTTGAATTGGCGGCGGCGGATGTATGCGCCAAAATCGGCGCGCTGCGGCTTGGCATATTGGCGCGCCTTGTCTTCCGACCAGCCGTAAAACGGCGCCTCGCCGAAACGCTTGATGTCGCGCTGCTTTGCATACGGCTGGCGCGCAGCACGCCGCTGGTCATATCCATCGATCTTTGTCGCCACCACTGTTTCATTGAAGCGATCCCTATGGATAGTCACATCCAGCGGCAGGCGCGGCGTGATGACGCCGTTATTCTCCGGATAACCCACACAGAGCCCGGCGAGCGGAAAGACCCAGTCCGGCAATCCGGTGAGATCACTCACCGTCTGCGCATGATTGCGCACCGTGCTGATCGGGCAGCAACCGAGGCCGGCGGCTTCGGCAGCGGCGATGAAGTTCATCAAAACGATGCCGGCGTCCACCGCTGCGTTCATGAAGGCGTCGAGATGATCGTTGGCAAAGGTCTTCTCCCGCCACTGCGCAACCTGACGCGTGCGCCGGTTATTACCGCAAAACAGCAGAAAGACCGGTGCGGTCGCCACCCACGGATTGTCCGGCACCAGCGCCGCGAGCTCGGCACGCAATGCAGGGTCACGCACGTGCACGATATCGGCCTGTTGCAGATCACTCTTCGACGGCGCCGACATCGCGCAGGCAAACAGCAGATTCAACAGCGCGTCTTCGACCGGACGCGCGGCGTAACGACGGTGCGAACGGTGCTCGAGCATACGCGCGAGGCTGTCCAACCCGGTGGTATCGGCGGGCAGCGGTAGTTGCGTGCCAAAACGCGCCTCCAGCGCCTGTGCAATGCGATCCCTGGTATCAGTCATGATCATCCTGCTATCGACAAAAAGACAAGCGCCGATTGTGCCACAGCAAACGCCTGTCGCTGTCTCACTCACAACAGCAGCGAGAGTAGTTTGCCGGCGCGTCTAACCGGCAAATCGAAGCCTTCGATCGGTTTGCGACAACCGCCGACGCAACGAATAGCGACGTGCCGGGTTATCACGCGACGGTCGGGTCGGGTATGCTTGCACCGTTGAGCATGGCCGACCGCTTCATCGAAGCGGTTCTATCGAGAAACCCTATCGTGAAACGCGATCGTGAAACGCTGGCGGTCGTGCGGTTTGTGAAGTTGAGTGAGCGTCCGGTCCAACCCGGATCCGACGGGGTCGGCAATACCCCTGAGCCATGCGGGCACAGGGAAAAGGGAATACAAAAAATTGGAGGCTGCACAATGAAGAAAAATAGCGAAGATCAAAAGCGTCAAAGTAAAGCAACCAAGCAAGCGGCAGCGCCGCTGCGCCAGACCGCGCGCCTGCGCGCCATG
>CAIWNB010000220.1 GCA_903913965.1 uncultured beta proteobacterium | reverse complement strand
GTCGGCGCCTGCGGTTCCTCGATTTTTTGCAACTCCGCCTCACTGCGAAATTGCACCGTCATCAGAACGCGTGTGACTTCGGTATTGATCATTTCAAGCATCAGGCCGAAGAGCTCAAAAGCTTCCTTTTTGTATTCCTGCGCCGGCGTCTTTTGCGCGTAGCTGCGCAGATGGATACCCTGCCGCAAATGATCCAACGCTGCGAGATGCTCCCGCCAGTGGGAATCAATGCTCTGCAACATCAGGGTGCGTTCGAACTGGCGTATCGGCTCCGCCTCAAACTGGCCCACCTTCTCGCTGTACTTGCGATCAGCGTAATCAAAGATACGATCGCGCAACTGATCCTCGTCGAGCGAACTCTCATCGGCCAGCCATTGCCGGATCGGCAAATCGAGCTGCAACTCTGCGATCAGCGTCTTCTCCAAGCCGTCTAGATCCCACTGCTCCTCGAGACTTTCCGGCGGGATGTGCTGCGTGATGAAGGCACTGATTACCTCGTGGCGAATAGAACCGATACGCTCGGAAATGTCGGTCGATTCGAGCAACTGGTTGCGCGATTCGTAAATCGCTTTCCGTTGATCGTTAGCGACATCGTCGTATTCAAGAAGGTGTTTGCGCATATCGAAATTGCGCGCCTCAACCTTGCGTTGCGCATTTTCAATCGCACGCGTAACCCACGGGTGTTCGATCGCCTCGCCATCCGGCATTTTCAAACGCTGCATGATCGAGGCCACACGATCCGAGGCAAATATACGCAGCAACGGGTCTTCCAGCGAGAGATAAAAACGGCTCGAACCAGCGTCGCCCTGACGGCCGGCACGGCCGCGCAACTGGTTATCTATGCGCCGCGACTCGTGACGTTCGGTGGCGATAATGTGCAGGCCGCCAACAGTCAGCACCTGGTTATGCAGCTTCTGCCATTCGTGCTTGATGTCGTCGATACGCTTTTGCTTTTCCACCTCGTCCAGCGCGGTATCGGCATGGATTTTTTCGATCTCGGGCTCGGGATTCCCGCCCAGCACAATGTCGGTGCCGCGACCGGCCATATTGGTGGCAATGGTAATCGTTTTCAGACGCCCTGCCTGCACGACGATCTCCGCTTCGCGCGCATGCTGCTTTGCGTTGAGCACGTTGTGCGGCAATTTCTCCTTGTCGAGCATCTTTGACACAAGCTCCGAGTTTTCAATCGAAGTCGTGCCGACCAGTACGGGCTGGCCGCGCGAATAGCATTCCTGGATATCCTTAATCACCGCCGCATATTTTTCGCGGGAGCTTTGAAAAACCTGGTCCATCCGGTCATCACGCACCATCGTGTGGTGGGTCGGGATCACCACGGTTTCCAAGCTATATATCTGCTGAAATTCGTAGGCTTCCGTATCTGCGGTGCCAGTCATGCCGGCCAGTTTCTTGTACATACGGAAAAAATTCTGGAAGGTGATCGAGGCCAGAGTCTGGTTTTCTCGCTGAATGGCAACACCCTCTTTGGCTTCGACGGCCTGATGCAGCCCATCCGACCAGCGGCGCCCCGGCATCAGACGGCCAGTAAACTCGTCGACAATGATGACTTCGTCATCCTGCACGACATAGTTCTGGTCACGGTGATACAAGGTCTGCGCACGCAAAGCTGCATACAGGTGGTGCATGAGATTGATGTTGCTCGGATCGTAAAGACTACCGCCATGAGGCAATAATCCTGACTCTGCAAGCAAAGCTTCGGCGCGCTCGTGCCCCTCCTCCGAGAGCAGCACTTGGTGTGCCTTCTCGTCGACACTGTAGTCGCCCGGACTATTTTCGTCTTTCTGACGCGTCAATCGCGGCGCTATTTCTTTCATGCGGAAATAGAGCTCGGTGGTGTCTTCAGCCTGCCCCGAGATAATCAAGGGCGTGCGTGCCTCGTCAATCAGGATCGAGTCGACTTCATCAACAATCGCGTAATTCAAGGCGCGCTGAAAACGCTCGGACGCGGCGGATGCCATGTTGTCACGCAAATAATCGAAGCCGAACTCGTTATTGGTACCGTAGGTGATATCGGCAGCGTATGCGCCCTGCTTGTCCGAATGATTCATTTGCGAAAGAATCACGCCGACGGATAGTCCGAGAAACCCGTAAACGCGTCCCATCCACTCAGAGTCGCGTTTGGCCAGATAGTCATTCACAGTGACGACGTGCACCCCCTTTCCGGAGAGCGCGTTTAAATAAGCAGGCAGGGTGGCGACCAGCGTCTTGCCCTCGCCAGTGCGCATCTCGCCGATTTTCCCTTGATGCAAGGCAATGCCGCCGATCATCTGCACATCGAAGTGCCGCATCTGCAAGACCCGCTTGCCGGCCTCACGCACAACGGCAAAGGCTTCCGGCAGCATGTCGTCCAGCGATTCGCCAGCAGCAAAGCGTTGCTTGAACTCGGCCGTCTTGGCCTGCAGTTCGGTATCCGTCAGTTTCGATATTTCAGGTTCGTGGGTATTAATGATGCGAACCGTGGCCGAATACTGGCGAAGCAGTCGTTCGTTACGGCTGCCGAAAATTCTTTTGAGTAAACCTGTAACCATGGTTATTCAATCAAATGGGGCGCAACAACTGCTGCGCCGTGGGTTGCGGCCGACAAATCCTCAAACAAAAAGGGGTGGGGAAATACCCCACCCCCTTCTGCGTCAAATTCGAATTCGTTAACCGGGCAATCGCAGGAATTGCACCGGATTCAGCGGAGCGCCATTTTGGCGCACTTCAAAATGCAAATGTGGTCCAGTTGAGCGCCCGGTGGTACCAACTGCTCCGATCGTACTGCTGCTCAATATTACGTCACCGTTCTTAACCAGGCGCTTGGACAGATGTGCGTAGCGCGAGACCAGTCCGTTGCCATGATCAATCTCGATCATATTACCATATTGAGTGTGGAAATCGGAGTAGATGACCATGCCGCCGGCCGCCGCCCGGGCAGGTGTTCCGAGCTCCGCCATAAAGTCCATGCCTTCGTGGAAAGCACGTGCCCCTGTGATTGGGTCGATACGCCAGCCATAGTTCGACGAATACCACCCGCCTTCAATCGGCAGCACCGAAGGCAGCAATTTTTTCTTCGCACTATCGACGATCATGAGCGAATCGAGGATACCAAGCTTCTCGGTCCGGTCCTCCATTTGCTTGGTCAGGACATTGATCTGCTGGGTCAGATCGCCCATCGAAAGATCGTAGGTGGGCAGACTGGAAACGGCGCCACCACGCCCTGGCGGCTGATCAAACATGAATTCCTGGGGCTTGAAACCAGCAGCCTTGGCAAGTCGCTCACCCAGAGTATCCAAACGCAGTAGCTGTGCCTGCATCTGTCCGAGTTTTGCCGCCATCGCGCTGAGATTTTCGCGCAGATAGCTCTGAACTTTTTCGTTTTGCTCGTGCTGAACGCTTAGAATCAGGGAATTAAGCAGTGGGCTATTTAGGCTAGGCGCATAACGCAGAACCACCCATTGGATACAAAATGCCAGAACCAAGACAGACATCGCGGCAACAACAGCGCCGGCAAGCAAATGCGGCAAGGTCAGCGTGATAGTTCGCGCTTTGCTCAGTTTTTCGGAAACCAGAATGATGTTCATCGTTGTCCCACTATCCCAACCCGATGTCCGCTCGTAGACTCGATTTTTACCTGAACTCTGCTGACCCGCTACGGAATCTTACGCGAGCAGCCCGTCATTTGTCAGAACTGCAGCATATTTTGGTGAAATACGCGCCATCAGATCTAACAAAATACTGCTCAGTCAAACAGTTACGTGAGGATACCCTGACCCTGACCGCGGCCAACGCCGCGATTGCCTCGCAATTAAGGCAGTTGACCCAGCGTTTGATCGCCGGCTACCAGAAAGAGGGAGCGCAGGTTACTTCAATACATATTGAAGTGCAAGTTAGGAATGCCGTCCAAAAAACGGCCTCCAGCGCCGAAAAAAGGACTTTAAGCCTTGAATCGATTGGGGAAATAAAAAGGCTGGCGGAGGAACTCGAAGCATCGCCGCTACGCGACGCGCTGAACCGTCTGGCCGCCCATGGCAAGAAAGCCACCTGAAAGGGCAGCAAACGGCGTCTTAGAGCACCATGAAGAGACGCTCGAACAACATGAACGCCAATACGATGCTCGCCATCAGCATGCCGTATTTGAGTATCTGCCAGGCAAAGGTGAGGTAGCGCCGATTTCGCGTCAGTAGATAAGTGACAAGCGAGCCACCCATGGCGATCAGCAGCAGAAAACCGACGATGCGCAGCACCAACACTAGCGCCTCACCTCCAAGAGCATCACCAGTCGCACGGCGGGCAGTGCAAACTCAGGCCAATGCCGGCTGAATCGAGGCAACACAGGCCGGCGCATCCTCAACCCGATCGAAAGTCACGTATTCCCAGGCGCCCTCGGTTTCGAGCATCCGCCGCAACAACGTATTAT
>CAIWNB010000219.1 GCA_903913965.1 uncultured beta proteobacterium | reverse complement strand
GCCGACGTCGTCATCACCAGCGGTGGCGTCTCGGTCGGCGAAGCTGATTTCGTCAAGGAATTGATGGACCGCCTCGGCGAAGTGGTGTTCTGGAAGATTGCCATGAAGCCCGGCCGCCCGCTCGCCTATGGCCGTATCGGCGGCGCGCATTTCTTTGGCCTGCCCGGTAACCCGGTGTCGGTGATGGTGACCTTTTATCAGTTTGTGCGCGACGCGCTGCTCAAACTCTCCGGACGCGATCCGGTGCCGGCGCTGCCGACCTTCCGCGTGCCCTGCACCACCGCACTCAAAAAAGCACCGGGCCGCACCGAGTTTCAACGCGGCGTGTTGACCCAGGACGCTAATGGCAGCTGGAGCGTCGCCGTCACCGGTGAACAGGGTTCGGGCATCCTGCGTTCCATGTGCGAAGCCAATTGCTTCATCATCCTGCCCACCGATCAGGGCAATGTGGCGGCCGGCGCGCTGGTCGACGTGCAGGTCATGGACGGCATCGTCTAACCATCTCAAGCAAAGTCATTCATCATGGCCACCTTTCCCGAACTCGCCTCACGCGTTGTTGCCATCACCGGCTCGGCACAGGGCATAGGCGCGGAAACCGCGCGCCACTTTGCAGCCCAGGGGGCAGCCGTCGCGCTGCTCGACATCGATCACAAGAATGCGCAGGTCGTGGCCGACGCAATTATTGCCGCCGGCGGTCGCGCCACGGTCGTGCCGGTCGACGTCACCGATGAAACCTCGGTCAACGCCGCGGTGGCCGCCACGGTTGCCGCTTATGGTGGCATCGACGTGCTGATCACCTGTGCCGGCGGCTATACGCGTCTGGCGCAAGTCGAAGACATGCCGCTCGACGAATGGGAGCGCACCATCGCGCTCAATCTGCGCAGCGCCTTTCTGTGCAGCAAAGCGGTGATCCCGCACTTAAAAAAATCCAAAGCCGGACGCATTATTCATGTCGCCTCAATCTCCGGGCGCACCGTGCATGCTTCATCGTCCCCCGCCTATGGTGCGGCCAAGGCGGCGGTCATCCAACTGACGCGTTTTCTGGCCTGGGAACTCGGCCCCAGCGGCATCACCGCCAATGCCGTGGCGCCGATCACCACGCTGACACCACGGGTCGCCGCCCTGCGTAGCGAAGCCGATGTCGCGCGCATTGCCGCACAAGTACCGCTGCGTCGCCTTGCCACCCCCGCCGATCATGCCCAGGTCATGCTGTTTCTGGCCTCCGATGGCGCCGCTTATCTCAACGGCACCGTGCAGGATGTCAACGGCGGCCGGGTGATGATGTAACGCGGCGCCGACTCAACACACCGGATCACATCACACTTGCTCTCAGCCCAGGATCTCGAATGCGTGCGCGGCGAACGCAGTCTGTTTAAAGGGCTCTGCTTTGCCCTGCGTCCGGGTACGCTGCTGGCGGTGCGCGGCGTCAACGGCAGCGGCAAGACCAGCCTGCTGCGCATGATGTGCGGTCTGCTCACACCTGCAGCCGGCACGCTCAAGTGGAACGACACGGAAATTGGTGAGGCCGGCGAAGAATTCCGCGCACAGCTGATTTATCTCGGCCATCTCAACGGCCTCAAGGATGAATTGAACGCGACTGAAAACCTGCGCCTGTCGCTGCGCGTTGCCGGCATTGCGGTGAACGACGCCGAAGCGGTCGCCGCACTCGAATGGTCGGGCTTGCGCGAACGCCGCCACCAACCCTGCGGCACCCTCTCGCAGGGCCAGCGTCGCCGCGTCGCGCTGGCGCGTTTGCGACTGTCGCAAGCGCGCCCGCTGTGGATACTCGACGAACCGTTTACCGCACTGGACGTCGCCTCGGTGGAGCGCACCCGCGATTTAATCGTCAATCACCTCGCCGCCGGCGGCATGGTGGCACTGACCACCCATCAGGAAGTGCCGATCACC
Source organism: uncultured beta proteobacterium (assembly GCA_903913965.1). GTDB lineage: Bacteria > Pseudomonadota > Gammaproteobacteria > Burkholderiales > SG8-41 > PALSA-1004. Next base: position 9,799 of record CAIWNB010000219.1, on the reverse strand, counting down.
GCCCCCATCACCGAGACCGTGGAGTTGGGCGTATGAACCGCCCCGGCCTGCTCGATTGCATGAAGACGGTGATTGCGCGCGATGTACGGATTGCGCTGCGCCGGCGTGCGGACGTCATGACCAGCCTGATTTTTTTCGTCATCGTCGTCAGCCTGTTTCCGCTTGGCATAGGCGCTGATCCGGTGCTACTGCGTACGCTCGGCCCCGGCGTGGTGTGGGTGGCCGCACTGCTCGCCTGCATGCTGGCACTGGGGCGTCTGTTCGCCAATGATCACGCCGACGGCACGCTCGAACAACTGATCCTCTCACCGCAACCGTTAAGCCTGCTGGTGTTGGCAAAAACCATTGCGCACTGGCTGACCACCGGACTGCCGCTGGTGGTGATCGCACCGCTACTGGGCTTGCAATTCAACCTCGATGCCGATGCACTGCTCGTGCTGATTGCTTCGCTGCTACTCGGCACGCCGACGCTCAGCCTGATCGGCGCCATCGGCGCGGCGCTGACGCTGGGGTTACGCGGCGGCGGCGCCCTGCTCGCCTTGCTCATCCTGCCGCTTTATATTCCGGTGCTGATCTTTGGCGCTGGCGCGGTGGAAGCCACCGCCGCCGCACTCGGCGCCACTGCGCACCTCTCCATCCTCGGCGCGCTCTTGCTCTGCACCCTGGTGTTCGCGCCGTGGGCGACGGCGCTGGCGCTTAAAATTGCCACTGAATAAGGGCTGACCCGATGTCCTCGATACGCTGGTACAAATATTCATCGCCGCAGACGTTTTATCCGCTGGCGGGCCGCCTCGCACCTTGGTTTGGCGTTACTGCCGCACTCGTCGCGCTCTACGGGCTCTACATCAGTTTCTTTCTCGCCCCCACCGATTTTCAGCAAGGCGAAGCCTATCGCATCATCTTCATCCATGTGCCGGCGGCCTGGCTGTCGATGTTCCTCTACCTCATCATGGCGGCGTGGGCGGCCATTGGGCTGGCCTGGCATACGCGCCTGTCGTCGATGATGGCGCTGGCCATCGCACCGACCGGTGCGGTGATGACCTTCATCGCGTTATGGACCGGTGCGCTGTGGGGCAAACCAATGTGGGGGGCGTGGTGGGTATGGGATGCGCGCCTGACCTCGGAGCTGATCCTGCTCTTTTTGTATCTCGGCTTCATGTTTCTGCACGCCGCGATTGATGATCCGCGCCGCGCCGACCGTGCGGCGGCGGTGATCGCCATCGTCGGCGCGATCAACGTGCCGATCATTTATTTTTCCGTCAAATGGTGGAACACCCTGCATCAGGGCGCATCGGTGAGTCTGACCAAGAGCCCGACCATGGCGAGCACCATGCTATGGGGCATGCTGATCATGTCGGTCGCGTTCTGGCTCTATAGCATTGCAGCGGTTCTAACGCGCGTGCGCAGCGTCATTCTTGAACGGGAACGCAATGCCGACTGGGTGCGGCAACTGGGAGAAAACGCATGAACTGGGAGAGCGTCTCGGCGTTTATCAACATGGGCGGTTACGGCACCTATGTCTGGGGATCGTTTGGCGTTACCGCCGCCTGCTTTGCCTTCGAACTGCTGGCGCTGCGGGCACGCCGCCGTCAAATTATCAGCGCGCTGAAGGCCGGCGACTAAGCCGCCCGCGGCTTCAGCTTTTCTCGGCGTCCATCTTGATCGCACCGCACGGACATTCCGCTGCACACAAGCCGCAGCCCTTGCAGTATTCGTAGTTGATTTCGTAGCGCTTACCCGGCCCGAGTTTTATCACCGCGTTGTCCGGGCACACCCCATAGCAGTTGTCGCATTCAAAGCAATTGCCGCAAGACAGACAACGCCGCGCCTCATAAAGCGCGTTGCTCTCGTCCAGTCCACCCTGCACTTCGTCAAAGTTCGATTGCCGGCGGATGACGTCGAGCACTGGTTGCACCGTCTTCGGCGCGTCGGCGTAGTACCAGGAATTAAGCGCGTCGAAGCTTGCCGCTGCGTGTTTTTCGGCTACCGCAGCCGCCGCGCCACGCAACCACGCATCGATATTACGCGCCGCTTTTTTACCGTGCCCCACCGCCACCGTCACCGTGCGCTCTGACGGCACCATGTCGCCACCGGCAAAAATACCCGGGAAGCCGGTCATCATATTGCCGTCCACCTTGACCACGCCATTCGCTATGGTGAGCCCGGGGACCTTATCGAGCAGCGACAAATCAACGTCCTGCCCCAGCGCCAGCACCAGGGTGTCGGCCTCAATGGTTTCAAACTCGCCGGTCGGTTGTGGAAAGCCCTGTGCGTCGAGCTTCATCTTCTCAACAGTGAAGGTGGTGTCGTCGACACGCTTGATGGTGTTGAGCCAGCGCACCATCACCCCTTCGTCGAGCGCCTCCTGCAATTCGAAATCATGCGCCGGCATTTGCTCGCGGGTGCGCCGATACACCACCAGCGCCTCGGTGGCGCCCAGACGTTTGGCAGTACGCGCCACATCCAGCGCCGTGTTGCCACCACCGTAGATCACCACGCGCCGGCCGAGTTGCAGCGGGGCACCGGTTTCCAGACCGCGCAACACGCTCACCGCGTCAAGGATGCGCGTTGCATCCGGCGCCGGTATCTCCGTGCGTTTACCAACATGCGCGCCCACCGCCAGAAACGCCGCATCAAAACCACCCTCGCGCAGCGCGCTGGCAATGTCGTCCACCCGTGTATTGAGTTCGAGGCGGATGCCCATATCAAGAATGCGCTGGATTTCCGCATCGAGCACATCGCGCGGCAGGCGGTATTTCGGAATACCAAAACGCATCATGCCGCCGGCCAGCGGACCGGCCTCACGGATGGTGACGCGGTGCCCCAGGCGGGTCAGGTGAAACGCTGCGGATAAACCCGAAGGGCCGGCGCCGACCACCAGCACGTGCTTGCCGGTGGGGGCGGCCGATACTTCAAACTTCCAGCCGAGTTTGGTCGCCTGATCGCCGAGAAAACGCTCGACGGCATGGATGCTCACGGTCTCATCCAGTTTGCCGCGGTTGCAGACGTCCTCGCAGGGGTGATAACAGACCCGCCCCATCAGCGCGGGCAGTGGATTGTTCTTCGTCAATTCGCGCCAGGCGCGTTCATATTCGCCGCTCTCGGCGTAATACAACCAACCCTGAATATCCTCGCCGGCCGGACAAGCGTTGTTGCACGGCGGCAGACGATCGACATAGACCGGGCGTTCGGTGCGCCAGGTGCCGGTGTGATTGGCGAGGCTTGAACCGGGATCGAGCGTGATGGCAAATGGTTTACGCATGCTTCAGCCCTCATCCACCAAACCGAACCGGCGGATGTTGCTATCGGCCATGTCCTGAATCGCGGCAATCGTATGCTCGTCCTGAACCTTGCCGAATAGATGCGCGAAGCGCCGCTGCAAGCGCAGATATTCGCCGACCGGCACGCGTTTACGCAGCACATAGCGAGCGGTGACTTCGCCGTGTTCGGCTTCGATCAGCGGAAACAATCCCGACTCCACCGCCAGCCGAGCGACCTTGATCGTGGCGTCCGGTGCGCTGCCCCAACCCAGGGGGCAAGGCACATGAATATGGATGTAGCGGGCGCCTGAAATGCCGATGGCACGGATGACCTTGCTCTCCAGATCGCGCAGGTTGGCGACCGAGGCGGTAGCCACATACGGAATCATGTGCGCCATCGCAATCAGCGCCATGTTCTTGCCAGTGCCAAACACATTGCCCGGCGCCGGCCCCACTGCCATCGTCGTCGCGGTGCGCGCCGCCGGCGGTGTCGCGCTCGAACGCTGCACACCGGTGTTCATATAGGCTTCGTTGTCGTAACAGATGTAGAGCACGTCATCGTTACGCTCGAACATCCCCGACAGGCAGCCAAAGCCGATATCCGTGGTGCCGCCGTCGCCGCCCTGCGCAATCACCTTCACATCCTTGCGACCTTTGATGCGCATGGCCGCGGCCACGCCCGAGGCCACCGCCGGCGCGTTGCCGAACAGCGAATGCATCCACGGGATCTGCCACGAGGTTTCAGGATACGGCGTGGAAAAAACTTCCAGGCAGCCGGTGGCATTCACCGCCACCACACGGTTGTTGGTGGCCTGCATGGCGGCGTCAATCGCATAACGCGCACCCAGCGCCTCACCACAGCCCTGACAGGCCCGGTGGCCGGAGTTGAGTGAATTGGTGCGCCGCATATTCGCCTGCACCGTGCGCTCGGCGTCCGGCAACAACCGGTTGCCAACCGTGAAGGTGCCGGACTGGTAAAACTTGACGGGTTGCATGCTCATGAAATTATCCTGCCCTCGCACCGGTCATATGAAGATCGCGCAAAATGTTTTCGGCGGTCGGGCCGGCACGTCGCTGCTGGCGGCCGCGCGCCAGTTCACGATTGATCACCTCCCAGTTCAAATCAAGGAAATTCAATGGATCAAGCCCGTCGCGCGCCGCGCGTTGAAACAAGTCCACCAGCGATTGCATCGGGATCGGCCGCCCGCCCAGACCGGCAATCACGGTATGACTTTTCACCGCGGTGTTATAGAGCGCCTTGCGCACGCCGTCGGAGACGATGCCACCGATGCCGACCGCCATGCACTTTTCAAGGATGACAACACGTGTCGCCTTCTCCAGTGCGGCACGCACCGCATCGAGCGGGAACGGCCGGAACGAGCAGATCGATACCACGCCGATTGCCTGACCGGCGTCACGCAGCGCATCCACCGCCTCCTTGACGGTACCGACCACCGAACCGAGTGCCACGACGATCGTCTCCGCATCCTCGCAGCGATAACTGCGGATCAAACCACCCGAGTCACGCCCGAAACGGCTTTGGAATTCCGCCGCCAATTGTGGAATCAATTCAAGCGCGCGGATCTGTTTGTGATGCTGCAGATAACGCACTTCAAAAAACGCCTCCGGTCCGACCATCGCACCGATCGACACCGGTTCATTGACATCAAGCACCTGCACCGGATCGAACGGCGGCAGATAAGCATCGACCTCGGCTTGCGCAGGGATATCCACGCGCTCATACGCGTGAGTGAGAATAAAACCATCGACACAGACCATGACCGGACAGGACAACTCTTCGGCCAGCCGAAAGGCCTGAATATGCAAGTCGGCAGCTTCCTGATTGGTCTCGGCGAAGAGTTGTATCCAACCCGCATCGCGCATCGACATGCTGTCCGAATGATCGTTCCAGATGTTGATCGGCGCACCGATCGCACGGTTGCCTATGGTCATGACGATGGGCAAACCAAGACCGGCGGCGTTGTAAACCGCCTCGGCCATAAACAAAATGCCCTGACTCGCCGTGGCCGTATAACTACGCGCCCCGGCAGCCGACGCGCCGATCGCCACCGACAAGGCGGCAAACTCCGACTCCACGTTGATGAATTCGCAATTCTCCAGCTTGCCGCTTTTAACCAATCCGCCGATACCCTCGACGATATGGGTTTGCGGCGTGATCGGATACGCGCAGATCACCTCAGGGCGGCACAACGCCACCGCTTCAGCGATCGCCATCGAACCTTCAATTTGTTTAAGCATCCGTGACCTTCCGCCGCTGCGGTTGTTCTGCCAGATCGTACGCAGCCTGCGCCGCCGCCGCATTCGCTTCGCCAACGCGACCGGCAAATTTGTCGCGTATCGCCTTCAACACCGAATCCAAACGAAACTGCCCGCTGACCGCCGCAAAAGCGCCGAGCAGGGCGGCATTCGGCAACGGTCTGCCGACATGCTTCAGCGCCAGTTCAGAGGCCGGCACCGTGCAACAATGGTGGCGTGGAAAGCGCCCGGTGAATTCGTCCATCCCGAGCTCTTCCAGACTGCGGGTTGAATTAATCAGGATGTAACCGTTCTCAGAAAGCCCGCTAAACAAATCAAGCTGATGCAAAAGCGTCGGGTCCTGAATGATCAGCGCATCGGGTTTTGAAATCGGTTCACGCAAACGTATTTCGCGGTCATCGATACGGCAAAACGCCGTGACCGGCGCGCCCATGCGTTCAGAACCGAAACTTGGAAAAGCCTGCGCATAACGGCCTTCGTCGAAAGCGGCGATCGATAACATTTCGGCGGCCGAAACCACACCCTGCCCGCCCCTGCCGTGTATGCGTATCTGAAACATGACTTGAACTCGACCTAGACGTAGCTGTGATAATGCGGGTCGTACATTTGCGACTCCACCGCGGCGAACAAATCATCCGGCTGCGGCTTCGCGGCCAGTCCGTTTTTGTAGGCGGTCGTCGCCACTGCCGTGCCGATATGCGCTGACACCTCACGAATGCGCGGCAGCGCAGGATACAGACTGCCCTGTTCGAGATCAGCCTCGCTGACCAGATGGGCCAGGGTGTGGGCCGCCGTCATGAACATGTCATCGGTGATATGACGCGCACCGCTGACGATGACCCCAAGCCCGACACCGGGAAAAATGTAGGAGTTGTTGCCCTGCCGCGGCACATAGGTGCGGCCGTCGCAGGTCACCGGATCAAACGGACTACCGCAGGCAAACAGGGCGCGCCCACCGGTCCAGCGATAAGCCTCCTCGGCAGTGCATTCAGCCTGTGAGGTCGGATTCGACAGCGCAAAAACAATCGGCCGTTCATTGAGCTTCGCCATCGTCTCCAGCACGCTTTGACTGAACGCCCCGCCCACTGCGGAGACGCCAATAATGGCGGTCGCTTTGAGGGTTTCGATCGCCGTCTGGAAGTCATCCACTGGCGCATGTTCGTGCGCATATTTGCGTTTGTGCTCGGCCAGATCGCTGCGGCTCTTCACCACCAGACCGCGCGAATCCACCAGCCAGCAACGTCTGCGCGCCTCGGACTCGTTCAATCCCTGCGCCATCATGGCCGACGTCACCAGATCGGCGATACCGGTGGCAGCCTCACCGGCGCCCAGAAAGACGATGGTCTGATCGATCAGCTTGGTGCCGGTCACGCGCAGTGCTGAAAAAATACCCGCCAGTGCCACCGCTGCAGTGCCCTGTATATCGTCGTTGAAGGTACAAATACGATCGCGGTATTTGTGCAGCAAACGAAAAGCGTTGTGGTTGGCGAAATCCTCGAACTGGATCACCACTCCCGGGAATACTTCACGTGCCGCGGTGATGAATTCCTCGACCAGTTCATCATAGGCGGCGCCGGTAATGCGGCGCTGACGCAGGCCGACGTAGAAAGGATCGTTGAGCAATTCGGCATTGTTGGTGCCGACGTCCAACATCACCGGCAGACACAATTCCGGTCGTATGCCGGCGCAGGCGGTATAGAGCGACAACTTGCCGACCGGGATGCCCATACCGTTAGCCCCCAGATCGCCGAGGCCGAGGATACGCTCGCCGTCAGTGACCACGATAATTCCGGCCGTGTAAGGCCAGTTGCACAAGACCTGTGCGACGCGGCCACGGTCGTTGGCGGTGATGAAAAGCCCGCGCGGACGCTGAAAGACGTGGCCGAATTTCTGGCAGGCCAGACCCACCGTCGGCGTATAAACCAGCGGCTGCATCTCATCGATATGGTCGCCCAGCACACGAAAGAACAAGGTCTCATTGCGGTCGTGCAGTGCGTTGAGCGCAACGAATTTTTCCAGCGGATCGGATATCTTGCGCAAGTTGTTCAAAACCCGCACGACCTGTTCGTCCTGGGTGTGCACATGGGGCGGCAACAGGCCGCGCAAATCAAAGGCATCGCGTTCCGCATCCGTAAAAGCGGTCCCCTTGTTCAAAAGAGGATCGTGCAACAGCGCCAGACCGGTGGGCATATCACCCACCACCGTTCCGTTAAGCTTCGCATTCATGGTGATCTAGGCTCCATAGACTCCGGTTTTGCGAGGCGCAGCGCGCTTCACCACCGCGGATGCGGCACACCGGTTCTTTGCCGCAAAGTTTAGGCGCGCGCGCAAAGGCTGCGTTGATCTAGATCAACGCAGCCGGCAAGAATGGAATCAAAAAGAGAGTGGCGATTACGCCGCACCGGCAAGCGAACGATCCAGCAACAGCGTTACCGTTGTTGGCAGCGGCTTGATGCGGGCGCGTGGTGCGTGGTGCGTGGTGCGTGGTGCAAGAATGATGACGTTACAACAGCTCTAACCGTAACAACGTGGATACCGAATCACCAAGCCGCGGCGCAGCGACCTCTGCGCCGGCGGCAGTCGAACCAAAAGCAGCGCTTTATGGCACCGCGGCGTCGATCACTACAGTAACGTCTTTGCTGCCGACCTTGACGGCTTTGCTCGCGCCCTGCAAATCACCGCTCTGCGGCACGGCACTACCGGCTTTCGAAATACGCGCCCCCACCACCACCTCGGCGAACTTCGATAGCTTCATCTCGGGCGACATCGCCTGGCTGTCATCAAGCACAAAGCTGTAGGGCAGATCCTTAACCTGACGGCGCACGATGGCCAACGGCATGCGCGAACCTTGTACAGCCCGCGCGAATATAAACACCGTATCTTCCGGTGCCGCCTTGCCGGCGAGTGCCGGGCTCAGCCTAACCGTACCACTCAAACGACCACCGCCAGCGGCCGGCTCCTTCTGCGACTCTTTCGCCGCCGAAGCTGCCTTACCAGCAGCCACCGGTGCGCCGTTTTTCGCCACTGGCGCTGCAATACCCGCGAGCTGGCGTGCCTCATCCAGATTCGAGGCGACACTGCGGCCAAACTCCGTCTCGGGGCCGACCCGCGCCAGCAGTTTTTCCCAATAGCCGGTCGCCGCTTTGTAATCCTTGCGCTCAAACGCCGCGGAACCTGCGATCGCCAGCGCCTTCCAATGATTCGGATCGACGCGCAACGCCTCTTCTACCAGCTTGAGCGGCTTGCCGTCGATGCGACGACCCTGCGCCATCGCCAGCGCATCAGCGTAATCGGCATAGAGATCGGCGTTATTCTTGATCAACGACGTGGCGCGCTCATAGGCTTTGGCTGCCTGATCGTATCGTTGCATAGTCATATAAGAGCGACCGAGCAACGCCCAGCCGTCGGCATCCTCAGGCGCTTGTTCGAGACGCGCCGCCAGTTTGGCGACCATGGCTTCGACCTGCTCGGGCGATACTTTTCCCGCATGTGGCGCGGCAGAGCCGTTTTCCAGTCCGGGCAACGAGCCAATCTGCCAATACAACAAGCCGGCGCACAACGGCATCAAGAGGCCAAGCACCAGCGCGATCCGCCGCCCGCTCCCGGCGACTGCCGCGCGCGAACCCGGTTCAGACAATTCTTCCAACACACGGCGGTCAAAATCGTCACGCGCCTGCTGATAATGCGCCTGCGACAGCGTGCCCCGGGCGAGGTCACGCTCGAGTTCTGCCAGTTGATCACGCAGGATGGATAAATTCGAAGCCGCTTCGGTCGTTGCGCTGACGCTGCGCTGGCGCTTGAGCAACGTTGGCAGCAACCAAGCCAGTGCCACGGCTACCATGAGGCCGGCGATCGAAAGAAAAATACTCATGATTGCTTACCCTGTTGGTCGCCGAGCAAGGCGGCAGCGCGCGCGCGGTCTTCGGTGGAAAGAGGCTGCACTTCGATATGGCTGCGACGCTGGCGCAAATAAAGCAACAGCAGCCACAGACCGAGGAAAAACAACAGCGGCGGCCCCATCCAAAGCACCAGCGTGGTCGCCTTTAACGGCGGTCGATACAGTACAAAATCGCCATAACGCTCGACCATGTAATCAACGATCTGCTGATCGCTGCGGCCCTGCGCAATTTGTTCACGGATCTGCCGGCGCAAATCCACCGCCAGTTCCGCGTTCGAATCAGCGATCGACTGGTTTTGACAAACCAGACAACGCAACTCTTCAGAGAGCGCCACCGCCCGTTTGTTCGACACTGGATCAGCGG
>CAIWNB010000218.1 GCA_903913965.1 uncultured beta proteobacterium | reverse complement strand
TGTCAATGACTTTACCGTCGCAGTGGTGGCAGACACCTGGTGGCATGCGAAAAAAGCGCTGGATGCACTGCCTATCGTCTGGGACGAAGGCCCCAATGCCAAGCAGTCGAGCGCGACGATTGCCGAGCGTTTGAAAGAAGGCCTGACGGCAACGACTAACGTGCACGCCTTCCGCAATGAGGGCGATGCTCTTAAAGCGATTGCCGGTGCGGCGAAAAAAGTTGATGCTGTCTACACCACGCCTTTTGTCCCGCACATCACCATGGAGCCGATGAACTGTACCGCGCGTATTACTGCGGACAAGGCGGAAATCTGGGTGGCGACGCAGAACGCCGAAGCATCGCTGGCGGCGTTGTCCGAGCAGTCGGGCCTGCCGCTGGCGCAGTGCGAGGTCTACCGCCATGTGCTCGGTGGCGGCTTCGGTCGTCGCGGCGGTAATCAGGATTTCGTGCGCCAGGCTGCGGATATCGCCAAGCAGTTTCCCGGCACGCCGGTGAAAATGATCTGGAGCCGCGAAGAAGATATTACGCATGACTTCTTCCGTCCGATTTCACAGTGCAAGATGAGCGCAGGGCTCGATGCCAACAACAAGCTGGTCGGCTTGCATGTGCGGGTCTCCGGACAATCAATCAATGCCTGGGTCAATCCGGCGGCGATTCCCGGGGGCTACAAGGATGATCGGCAATTGCAGGGTTTTGATTCGAAGCCCGGTGATGCGCAGCTTGGTTACGCCGTGCCGAATCTGCTCGTTGAGTATTCGATGCGCAACACCCACGTGCCGGTCGGCGCATGGCGTGGCGTGAACACCAACCAGAACGGCCTCTACATGGAATGCTTCATGGAAGAGGTGGCGCGGGCGGCTGGCGTGGATTCACTTGAGTTCCGGCGTGACATGATGGCGAAGTTTCCCAAGCACCTTGGCGTTTTGAATGCGGTAGCCGAGAAGGGCGACTGGGGTAAACCGCTGCCGCCCGGTGTGTTTCGCGGCATCGCGCAGTTCATGGGCTACGGTAGTTATTCGGCGGCGACCGCCGAGGTGTCTGTGAGTCCGTCAGGCGAAGTGAAAGTTCATCGTATGGTGCTCGGTGTCAACTGCGGACATGCTGTTAACCCACACCAGATCGCAGCACAGGTCGAGGGTGGTGCGGTGATGGGGCTGAGCGCGTTGTTATACGAAGAACTGACCGTTGAAAATGGACGCATCGTGCAGGATAACTTTCACACCTATCCGGTCTTGCGCATGGCGGCGATGCCGAAGATCGAAACCGTTGTCGTGCCGACCTTTGATTTCTGGGGCGGTGTGGGTGAACCAACGATCTGTGTGGTGCGGCCGGCGGTGATGAACGCAATCTTCGCGGCCACCGGCAAGCCGGTGCGCACCGAGCCAATCAAGGGTGTGAAGCACGCTTAAGATACGCTCAGCTAGTAATAAAAAAGCCGTCCCTTTGAGGACGGCTTTTTTTGTTCGGCGAGCCCGCTTACTGCGCGGTGACGCCGGCGAGCTTCGCCGCTTTTTTGTAGCGCTCGATTTCCTTCGGCAGCAGTTCGCTGAACTGCGACACCGGTAGCAGCCAGGCCTCTGAACTTTCGCCATCGAGAAACTTTTTCATTTCAGGCGTTGCCAGCGCTTTGCTGATGGCGGCATGGATGACGCCGATACGCTCGGCACTGATCCCGGCCGGTGCAAACATGCCCCACCAGAGTTCATAGGTATAACCCGGCACCCCCGATTGCGCGATGGCTGGCAAGCCGGGCAACAGCGGGGTTGGTTCGGCACTGGTGACGGCAAGGGCGCGAATGCGGTTGGCTTTGAGTTGCGGGTTGACCGCCGCCGCGCTGGCGATTACCAGTTCGACTTCGCCGGCGGCCAGCGCCGTCACTGCCGGGGCGATGCCTTTGTACGGGATATGCGTCAGTTTCACCCCGGCCGCTGCGGCAAACAATGCGCCAGAGAAATGATTGTTACCGCCGGTGCCCGAGGATGAATAGTTGAGAGTGTTCGGATTTTTTTTCGCCAGAGCAACCAGTTCTTTGACACTTTTCGCCGGCACCGAAGGGTGAATCGCAAGGATCATCGGCGCGCGCGCGAACATGCCCACGGGCACGATGGCACGCGCCGGATCGAACGGCAGTTTGTCGCGCACGGCGGCGGTAGCCGGATACGACGAGGTATGTGCGAGCAGGGTGTGACCGTCGGGCTCGGCGCGGGTGGCGAGTTCGGTGCCGATCATGCCGCTCGCTCCAGGACGGTTGTCGACCACCACGTTCTTGCCCCACATTTCCGTCAGGCGGACGGCGACTGCCCGGGCGATGACGTCGATCGAACCGCCCGGCGGATAAGGTGTGATGACCTGAATGTTGCGCGAGGGAAAGGCCGTCTGCGCAAACGCCACGGGCGCAGCACAGCCAGCCAGAATGAGTGCGGTTGCCATTACGGTTGCGGTTGCGTAGCGCGTCGGTTGCAAGAATGATTTCATGTCGTGCTCCTGGGTTGCGAAGGGCGTAAATGAAAAATCGTTAATCCCACGCCGGTGCGCGCCCCGCAGGGTTGGCGATCCGGCCGTCGGCACGTTTGAGTGCGTGTATGCGCTGCATTTCATCAGCACTCAGGGTGAAATCGAAGACGTCGAGGCTCTCGCGCATGTGTTTGGCGTCGCCCGAACGCGGGATCGGTGCGACGATGTCCTGTTGGATCAACCAGCGCAGCGCGATCTGCGCGATGGTGCGGCCCTTGGCTTTGGCGATCTCGCCGAGCACCGGATCGTTGAAAATGCCGCCACGCGCCAGCGGGCAGTAGGCCATGAAGATCAGGCCTTTGCTGCGGCAATGGGCGAGCATTTTGGATTGATCAAGGTAGGGATGATATTCGGCCTGCAGCACCGAGAATTGCTCGGGACACAGGCGCATCGCCTCGTCGAGCAGCGCGATGTTGAAATTGGCGACTCCGATAAAGCGGGTCTTGCCTTCGCGCCGCGCCTTGGCCAACGCGTCCATGGTTTCTGCGAGCGGGATGTTATCAATGGTCGGCCAGTGCACCAGCAGCAGATCGACATAATCGGTTTGCAGGCGGCTAAGACTCTCTTCAACCGAGCGCGCGAAATCGGCAGCGCGCAAATATTCGTGCGACACCTTGGTGGTGAGAAAAATATCCTGGCGAGCGACGCCTGATTTCTTGATGCCGTTGCCGACGCCTTGTTCGGAGCCGTATTTCCAGGCGGTGTCGATGTGGCGGTAGCCAAGTTGCAACGCAGTGGCAACAACGTCCGTACAGTCGCCAAGCTGTGAAGTGCCAAAGCCGATGGTGGGGATGCTGGCGCCGTGCGCCGTGAGCATAGGGATCATGCGCGTTTTCCTGGGTCGTGGGCCATACATGCAAAGGTCTGACAAACCGCGTGATGAACCATTGCCTGCAGAGCGGCCCTGCTGTTTGGGTTGGTGTTTGAGGCTTGCGGTCAGGCGGATTATGCCGCAAGTTCAGGACGTGCCGCCAACCGCAGGAGACACCCGCTGGCGGCGTGAATTGATTACACTCGGGACTGTCCAAATTGTTCATTCAGGAGGAGATGCACATGGAAATCAAATCAACCTTGCAGGTGCTCAATCAGGCCGACTATCCGGGTCGCCGCGGCGTTACCGATGGCCAGACCTATCAGCGGCTGGTCGGCTGGCCGGAAGTTAATGAAACCGATCGCGTGCGTCTGGGGCGCGCCACCTACAAGCCCGGCACCTACGAGCAACTGCACTGGCATCCGATCGAGGCCTGTTATTACGTGATTGCAGGGCATGCCACGGTGCGCGATTTCAACGGGAAGGAAACCGAGGTCGGGCCAGGCTCCATGATCTATGCGCCGCCGGGGATCGCCGGTGCGCACGAATGGGAGGTCAAGGAACATCTTGAGCTGCTTGACATCCGTGCCTGTAATGAAACCAACCGCAAAATCCAGTACACCGTCGACAAGGAAACCAAGCGTTCCTATATCGATCTGGAGGATTTGCATTATCGCGATGCGATCAGCTTCAAGTCGCATTACTAAAAATGCGCATCGGGTGAGGTGTGAGGCGTGAGGAGAAAACAATGTTGATTGCATGGCGTAAAAATGTTCTGGCAGCGGCCGTCCTGTTCATCTCAGGGCTTGCAACTGCTTTCGCGCAGACCTATCCGTCGAAGGCGATCCGCATGGTGATGCCGTTCCCGCCGGGCGGGCCGACCGATATCGTTGGTCGTCTGGTGGCGCAGAAGCTGTCCGAGCAGCTCGGTCAGTCGGTAGTGGCCGACAGTCGCCCCGGGGCGAGCGGCAACGTTGGTCTTGAGATTGCATCGAAGGCGCCGGCCGACGGTTACACCATAGTGCTGAGCTCACCGGTGATTGCCTTGAGCCCCTTGCTCTACGGCAAGCTCAACTATGATCCGTGGAAGGATCTCGCGCCGATCGCACTGGTCGGCGCGGTGCGCAACGTGCTGGTGGTACATCCTTCAGTGCCGGCGAAAGATCTCAAGGAGCTCGTTGCCATCGCGCGCAAGCAACCCGGCAAACTGAGTTACAGCTCTGGAGGCATTGGCACCACGACGCATCTCGCCCCCGAGCTCTTCAAGAGCCTGGAGAAGCTCGATATTCTGCACGTGCCCTACAAGGGCTCGGGCCTCGGGCTGATTGGTCTGTCCAGCGGCCAGGTTGATATGGGCGTGGTGGCAGCCCCGGTGGCGCTTGGGCAGGTGCAATCCAAACGCGTGCGCGCGCTGGCCGTGCTGTCACCCGAACGACTTGCCGATTATCCCGGCGTGGCAACGACGAAAGAGCAGGGCTTTGCCAATTTTGAAATCAGCGTCTGGTACGGCATCCTTGCGCCCACCGGCACTCCGCGCGACATCATCAACCGGCTCAATGCCGAACTGGCCAAAGCAGTGCATGCGCCTGACATGAAGCCGCGCTTTGCGCAGGCCGGTGTCGAACCGCTGACCAGCACGCCGGATGAGTTCGCCCGTTTCATCCAGAGCGAGGCGACACGCTTCGGCAAGGTGATCAAGGAAGCTGGCATCAAAGGCGAATAGTTAAAACGGATGAATATGTCGAAACCCGAATTGTTGCTGACGCGCGCGATTTACAAGCCGGCGATGGCCGCGCTGGAAGCGGCTTACGAAGTGCACCACCTGTGGAGTGCCGCCGACCCCGCGCAGATGATGCGTGAAGTCGGGCCGCGCATCCGTGCATTGGTCACGCCGGGCATCATTGGCTTTACGCGCCAGCAGGTCGAGGCGCTGCCGGCGCTGGAAATCATCACGCTGTTTGGCAGTAACACGACGCTCGATCTGGCGCCGGCGCGTGAGCGCGGTATTGCGGTGACCAATACTCCCGATTCGATTTCGGGCGCGGTGGCCGATCTCGCGCTCGGTCTGATAGTGGCTTCGATGCGGCGCATCTGCGAATGTGATCGTTACATGCGCACCGGCACCTGGCCCACCACAGTGCCGCCGGTCGGGCGCGAAGTGCGCGGCAAGGTCTGCGGCATTGTCGGCCTCGGTCGTATTGGTCTGGGCATTGCGCAGCGCGCCGCCGCCTGCGGCATGACGATTCGTTATCAGGGGCCGCGGCGCAAGGCCGATATTGCTTATCCGTATCATGAGGATGTGTTGAGTCTGGCGCGCGAGAGCGACTGCCTGGTGGTGACTTGTCCGTTGACGCCGGCCACGCGCAACCTGATTGATGCGAAGGTGCTCGCGGCGCTGGGCGCGGACGGCTTTCTCATCAACGTGGCGCGGGGTGCGATCATCGACGAAGAGGCGATGATCGATGCGCTGCGTGAAAAACGCATCGCCGGCGCGGGACTCGATGTTTATCGCGATGAGCCGCAGGTGCCTGCGGCGCTGCTGGCGCTGGATAACGTGGTGATGACGCCGCACGTCGGTTCAACCACGCTGGAAATCCGCGAGGGCCGCAAGCAGATGGTGCTGGCGAATCTGCACGCGCATTTTGCGGGGCAGGCGCTGCCGTCGCCGCTGACTTGATTGATGCGCGCGCGTCGCGTCAAACGCCGACGAGTATGGCGCGATAGTCGTTGACGTTGGTGCGCGTCGGGCCGGTGATCACCAGATCGCCGAGCGCTGAAAAAAATCCATAGCCGTCGTTGTTGCTGAGGTGTTGCTGCGCGTTGAGGCCTAGCGCGGCGGCACGCGCGAGGGTATCCGGTGCGCTGATTGCACCGGCGTTGTCTTCGCTGCCGTCGATCCCATCGGTGTCGCCGGCCAGCGCATGCACATCGGCCTGACCTTGGAGTTCGGTGGTGAGGGCGAGCAGAAATTCTGCGCAACGGCCACCGCGTCCCTTGCCGCGGACGATGACGGTGCATTCACCGCCTGAGATCAGCGCCAGCGGTGCACGCCATGGCAGGCCGCGTGTCGCGACTTCGCGTGCCAGTGCGGCGTGCAGGGCGGCGATGGCGCGTGCTTCACCGGTGACGCTGTCACCCAGGATCACTGCAGGAATGCCTTGCGCTGCAAAATAATCCGCTGCCGCCTGCAAGGATTGTTGCGCGGTGGCAATCACACGGTTTTCCGTGTGCGCGAAGATCGGGTCGCCGGGCTTGGGTGTCTCGCCAATTTCACCGCACGCACCGCGTTGCAGGGTTTGCAGCACTGCAGGCGGCACTGCGCAGTGATAACGCGCGAGTATCTCTAAAGCATCGGCATAAGTCGTGGGGTCGGGCGCGCAGGGCCCGGAAGCGATGTGTGTCGGCTCGTCGCCGGTTACGTCGGAAATCACCAGCGCACGGATCGGTGCTGCGCAGGCAGCGGCAAGACGCCCGCCCTGGACCGACGAGAGATGTTTTCTGACGGTGTTGATTTCCTGGATCGTCGCGCCACTGTGCAGCAAGGCCTGGGTGACGGCCTTCAAATCAGCCATGCTGATCGATGCAACCGGCAATGAGAGAAGACTCGATCCACCACCGGACACCAGCGCCAGCAGCAGGTCATCTTGGGTGAGTGATTTGACTGCGGTAAAGATGCCGCGCGCAGCGCTTTCGCCGGCGGCATCAGGTACCGGATGGCCGGCTTCAACCACGGCGATGCGTTGTGTGGGCAGGCCGTGACCGTAGCGCGTGATGACAGTGCCTGCGAGGAGTGCGTCGGCGGGCCAGTGCTGCTCGACGGCCAGCGCCATGGCAGCTGCAGCCTTACCCGCACCGATCACCAGTGTGCGGCCGGCCGGTGGTGGTGGCAGATGGGCCGGCACGATCTGCAAGGGATCGGCCGCCGCCACTGCTGCGTGGAAACTGCCGAGTAACAGGTCGCGCGGGTTCATCGTCTCAGGATAGTAACTTGGCCAGGTAGCGGCCGGTGTAGCTGTCGGCGCTGCGGGCGACGTCTTCCGGTGTGCCGGTGGCAATAATTTTTCCGCCACCGTCGCCGCCCTCGGGGCCGAGATCGATCACCCAGTCGGCGGTTTTGATGACATCAAGGTTGTGTTCGATCACCACCACCGTATTGCCATGATCGCGCAGGCGGTGCAAGACGCGCAACAGCATGTCGATGTCATGGAAGTGCAGGCCGGTGGTCGGCTCGTCAAGAATATAGAGCGTGCGGCCGGTGTCGCGCTTGGAGAGTTCGAGTGCGAGTTTGACGCGCTGCGCCTCGCCGCCCGATAGCGTGGTTGCGCTCTGGCCGAGGGTGACGTAGCCCAGGCCGACATCGAGCAGCGTATGCAGCTTGCGCGCGATGATGGGCACCGCGGAAAAAAACTCGGCGGCCTGCTCGACGGTCAGTTCGAGCACCTCGTTGATGCTTTTACCTTTGTAATTGATTTCGAGTGTTTCACGGTTGTAGCGCAGGCCGTGGCAGACATCGCAGGGCACGTAGATGTCGGGCAGAAAGTGCATCTCGACCTTGATCATGCCGTCGCCCTGACAGGCCTCGCAGCGCCCGCCCTTGACGTTGAATGAGAAACGCCCGGGACCATAACCGCGTTCGCGCGCGTTTGATACGCCGGCGAAGAGCTCGCGGATTGGCGTGAACAAGCCGGTATAGGTGGCGGGGTTGGAGCGCGGCGTGCGCCCGATCGGCCCTTGATCGACGTTGACCACCTTGTCGAAATGTTCGAGGCCTTCGATCACATCGTGTACGGCGGGCTCATCGGTGCTGCCGTAGAGATTACGTGCGGCGGCGTTGTAGAGTGTTTCGTTGATCAGGGTCGATTTGCCCGAGCCGGAGACGCCGGTGATGCAGACCAGCAAACCGACCGGCAGATTAAGTTCGACATGTTTCAGATTGTTGGCGCGCGCGCCGCGTATCGTCAGCATGCGCCGCGGATCGGGTTGGTGGCGTATGCCGGGCATTTCGATGCGCCGTTTGCCGGACAAATACTGACCGGTCAGCGACTCTGGATTGGCGCGTATCTCGGCGGGTGTGCCTTCGGCGATGATGCTGCCGCCGTGCACGCCGGCGCCCAGACCAATGTCCACCACGTGATCGGCCGCGTCGATGGCGTCTTCGTCATGTTCAACCACGATCACAGTGTTGCCGATATCGCGCAGGCGCTTGAGTGTTTCGAGCAGGCGCGAGTTGTCGCGCTGGTGCAGGCCGATCGACGGTTCGTCCAGAACATACATGACGCCTGTAAGGCCGGAGCCGATCTGGCTGGCGAGCCGGATGCGTTGCGCTTCGCCGCCGGAGAGCGTGTCGGCCGAACGGTCGAGCGAGAGGTAGTCAAGACCGACGTCGTTGAGAAAGGCCAGACGCTTGCCGATCTCGGCGACGATGCGCTCGGCGATGGCGAGCCGCGCGCCGCTCAGTGCGAGTGTGGCGAAAAATTCAGTCGTCTTGCGCAGAGCCAGCGCGCTGACTTCGTAGATGGTCCGGCCGCCGACGCGCACGCTGCGCGCCTCGCGGCGCAAGCGCGTGCCTTTGCATTCCGGGCATGACTGGGTGTTCAGATACTTGGCGAGTTCTTCGCGCACGGCGACCGAGTCGGTTTCTTTGTGGCGGCGGTCGAGGTTGGGAATGATGCCCTCGAAGGCGTGTTCGCGTACCACCTTGTTGCCTTTTTCATTGAGATAGATAAAGCGGATTTTTTCTTCGCCCGAGCCGTCGAGGACTACCGCCTGGGTTTCTGCCGGCAGGTTCTCGTACGGGGTATCGAGTTCAAAACCGTAATGCTCGGCGAGCCCCTTCAACATCTGGAAATAAAACTGGTTGCGGTGATCCCAGCCGCGGATGGCACCGGCGGCGAGCGAGAGCTCGGGATGGGCAACGACACGTTTCGGGTCGAAGTAATTGATCTGGCCGAGACCGTCGCAGCGCGGGCAGGCGCCCATCGGATTGTTGAACGAGAAAAGACGTGGTTCGAGTTCGGGCAGGGAATAGCTGCAGACCGGACAGGCGAATTTCGCCGAGAACAGATGTTCGCGTCCGCCGTCCATTTCCACCGCGAGTGCGCGGCCGTCGGAGTGACGCAGCGCCGTTTCAAATGATTCGGCCAGACGCTGTTTGACCTCGGCCCGTACCTTCAGGCGGTCGACGACGACTTCGACGGTGTGCTTGACGTTCTTTTTCAGTTTCGGCAACGCATCGATTTCGTGCACCGTGCCATCGATGCGTACACGCACGAAACCCTGGGCGCGCAGTTCATCGAGCAGATTGACCTGCTCGCCTTTGCGCCCGACGATTAGCGGCGAGAGGATCATGAGGCGCGTGTCTTCGGGGAGTTGCAGCACGTGGTCGACCATCTGCCCGACGCTTTGGGCTTGCAGCACAATGTCATGATCGGGGCAGTGCGGTTCGCCGGCGCGCGCGAACAGCAGGCGCAGGTAGTCGTGGATTTCAGTGACGGTGCCCACCGTCGAGCGTGGATTGTGACTGGTGGCTTTTTGTTCGATGGAGATTGCCGGCGACAGGCCTTCGATCAGATCGACATCGGGTTTTTCCATCAACTGCAGGAACTGCCGCGCATAGGCCGACAGTGATTCTACATAGCGCCGCTGGCCTTCCGCGTAGAGGGTATCGAAGGCGAGCGAGGATTTGCCTGAGCCTGACAGTCCGGTGATGACGATCAGTTTCTGGCGCGGCAGGTCCAGGCTGATGTTTTTTAAGTTGTGCGTGCGGGCGCCGCGTACGCGTATCCATTCGTTGCCTTGCGCCGGTGCGTTGCTGTGCGGCGGGACTAAATTCGGGTCTTGCAGCGACATAAGGTCCCTTGGGCGGCGGCGTGCGCGAGGGAGGCGCAGCCAAACCTGCTAATATACGCGACCTCGTTGTCTTTTCCCATGTCGTTGCAATATGTCATCCCCTGACCGCATGACGCCGCCCGAACTGCGGGCGAGTATCGGCCTTGCCTCCATCTTTGGTTTGCGCATGCTCGGCATGTTCGTGATCCTGCCGGTGTTCGCCATTTACGCCGAGACCTTGCGCGGTGGCGACAATCTCACGCTGGTCGGATTTGCGATCGGCGCTTACGGCCTGACCCAGGCGCTATTGCAGATTCCCTTTGGCTGGCTGTCGGACCGCTATGGCCGCAAGCCCGTGATCTATTGGGGGCTGCTCATATTTGCCGCAGGCAGTTTTCTGGCGGCGGCCGCCGATTCGATCGGCGGGGTGATTGCAGGGCGTATTTTGCAAGGGGCGGGGGCGATCTCGGCAGTGGTGATTGCGTTGACCTCCGATTTGACGCGTGAGGAACAACGTACCAAGGCGATGGCGATGATCGGCTCGACCATCGGCCTCACGTTTGCGCTGTCGCTGGTGGCCAGTCCGTGGCTGAATCAATGGATCGGTGTGCGCGGGATCTTTGCCCT
>CAIWNB010000217.1 GCA_903913965.1 uncultured beta proteobacterium | reverse complement strand
TTAGACCGCCGTCGCAAAAATCTCGCGCCGGCTGTTGTCAGCAGCGCGGCACGCTTTTGGCCGCGCGGTCGTAAATTATCGAGGCTACGCCGATTGCCAGTATTCAGGTAATCAACGAGGCGATTGCCATATTCATTGGAAAGCAGCGCTTTTCTCGCGAGGAAGCCTACGAAGTTGCGGAAAGTTTCATGAAACTTACCGCGGTAGCGCCTGTCACAGCCGGCACCGTGCGTGATGCCATGGCGATTGGTCTACGCTATGGAATCAACCATTGGGATGCACTGATCGTAGCCGCAGCGATTGATTCTGGCTGCGATATCCTGTATTCCGAGGACATGCAACACGGTCAGATTTTTGATGACAGATTGACTGTCGTTAACCCCTTCACTTGAACTTGGATTTAAGGCGGGCGGAGCGGTGCATGCGCATCCCTGCACACCTGGTCGCGGAATTTTGCCGGCAGATCGCCGGGCGTCAGCACATCTACTTTTCAGCTATTATCTTATCATTATCGTGTCATTATCGTATCATTTTAGAACCTTCATATCATTATACTGAATTATCTCCTCATTTATGATATGATAAAGAATATCTCCTCGAAATGATGAGAAAATCGAGATATTTGAAATGGTAAACACAACGCGTCACAATGGCATTCTCTCCGCAGTAAAAGCTCTGCATTCCGAGGGGTGCGATACCGCATCTGCCGGAGATATTCACCGACAGCTAGGCGGAAGCCGCGCGACGCTCAACCGCCACCTGAAGATGCTCATCATAGGCGGTGCCCTACAGGCCGTTGGTAGCGGACGAGGCACCAGATATCGGTTGCCGGCTACTCGGGCTGCAGCGGTCGCCGACCCGGTTACCGTTACCGACCCGTCTCAGGCGTTCTTGTCGCCTGTCCTGAGTGCGGAAGCCTCGGCACTTAAAACCCAGTTGTCGCAACCCCTGGGGGCGCGAACACCTGTCTCCTATGAGCGGAGGTTTGTCGATAACTACCAGCCAAACGTCTCGTCGCTGCTTTCGCATCCCCTTGCAGATGCCCTCTATGCCGAAGGCCGAATGAGCGGTCAGCAGCCGGCTGGTACCTACGCCAGGAAGGTCCTGGAACAGCTTTTGATTGACCTTTCCTGGGCGTCTTCCCGTCTGGAAGGCAATCGCTACACGCTGCTCGACACGCGCGAGCTTTTCCGAACCGGACTTAAAGACGGGGAGGCAGCCGACCCCGATAAAATAATGTTGTTGAACCACAAGGAAGCCATAGAGTTCATCGTTGATGCGGTGCCAGCGTATGGGCTGACGGTGCCGGTTGTGCGGAACCTGAATGCGGTTCTCATGAAGAATCTGCTTGCAGACGAACGGGCGCCGGGCGCGATTCGGAACAAAGTCGTTAACATCACTGACACCGTTTATGTTCCGACACAAGTCCCGCGGCTCCTCAGTGAAATGCTGGAACAAATTGTGGAGAAAGCCAGACTCGTCAAGAATCCGGTGGAAGCAGCGTTCTTCCTATGGGTCAATCTTGCTTATTTGCAGCCTTTCGAGGATGGCAATAAGCGTACGAGTCGACTGAGTGCAAACATTCCTCTGATGCTATACAACTGCGCACCACTGGCGTTCCTGGATGTTTCACCA
>CAIWNB010000216.1 GCA_903913965.1 uncultured beta proteobacterium | reverse complement strand
GGGGAGGTTGATCTCGGCAACCTCTTGCGTTCGCGTTACGTGCATTGCGCCTTCTATAAAAAATACGGCATCGACGCCACCAACGGCGACCCGATTATGGTTGAGGGGCGGGCCGACTCACTGGTGCATTTTCAGAACATCGATATGGATCGCGGCAACGCGCAGGCGATTTATACCCGCATGGCTGGACCGCGCACAGTGACGGTGCGGCACACTGCGAAGGCGATTCACTTTATTGATAATCTCGGCGGCCTCTACCGGCTGACCACCGTACACAGCTGTCTCGCCCAGGATGCGCAACGCGGCGTCTGCGTGACGTACGGCGCGGCGCACATCCGTTTGTTTGATCCAACGGTGATGATCGATCCCGATGCGGTCTATGAAAAAATAAAAGCGGATGCCGAGCCGGGTTACTGTGATCACAGCTTCGTTGGTTTGCGTGATCTGCCGCCACGTCGCTGACACGGCGTGAGCCCGACTGCCGGTCGGCGTGGCTTGATGGGCGGCGGCCGGAGGAGGCCAGCCTTGCCTTACAATGCGACAACAATCATTGGTGCGGGCGGGAGGTCGTATGTTGCGAGCAGTCGTGTGGGCGATGCTGTTGATGGTGGCTGGTCTGGCTGCGGCCGATGAGGCTGGCGTTAAAAAACTGATGGCAGCCAAATTTCCGCAGGCCAAAATCGAGAGCGTGCTGAAGACGACTTATGGCGGCCTCTACGAGGTCTACATGGACGGGCGCCTGCACTATACCGACGAGAAGATGAGTTTTATTCTGATCGGCGAATTGATCGACACCAAGACTTCGCTGAATGTCACCGAGCAGCGTTTTCGCAAATTGACTGCGCTGGACCTCAAGGAACTGCCATCGCTGGAGATGGCGATCAAGCGCGTCAAAGGGGACGGCAGCCGCCAGTTGATCGTGTTTTCAGATCCGATGTGTCCGTACTGCCGGCGCATTGAGCAGGAATTCGCCAAGCTGAACAATGTGACGATTTATCTGTTTCCATATCCGATCGAAAAGCGTTTCCCGGGTACGACCGAACTCTCGAAAGCCATCTGGTGTGCGCCTGATCGTGGCAAGGCCTGGGATGCGTGGATGCAGAAAGGTACGCGTCCGACCGCCAAAGGGAGCTGTGTAACTCCGATTGAAGACATCGACAAAATCGGCAGCAAGCTCGGTATTTCGATCACACCAACGGTGATCTTCGCGGACGGCGCGCCGATGAACGGGATGGTGACGGCGGCCAATCTCGAGCGCCTGATGAACCAGACGCCGCGCTAAACGCAGCTTACGCGAGGGCTGGCGCAGTTTTACGCGCCTGACATTCCCTGATTTTTTGCGTCAGGTAATTCAGCGCAAAATCAATTTCCTCGGTGGTGTTGAAGCGACCGACCGTGATGCGTATGGCATTCGGCGCCGCTGCACCGCCATGCAGGGCCTGCAACACGTGAGAAGCGCCGCCACCCATGCAGGCCGAAGCCGAAGACACCGCCACATCGGTGAGCAGCGCAATCATCTGGTCGCAATCGGGCAGCATCACGCTGATGTTCAGGTTATTGGCGATGCGTTGTTGCATATCGCCATTGACGCGCACGCAGTCAAGCGCCGATAGGCCCCTGTGCAGTTTGTCGCGCAGCGCGCGCAGGCGCGGCACTTCGACCGCCATCTCTTCACCGGCGATACGAAAACATTCGCCCATGCCGACGATTTGATGGGTTGCCAGCGTGCCCGAACGCATACCGCGTTCATGGCCGCCGCCGTGCATTTGTGGCGCCAGTGCCGCAACTCCTTTCCGTACATAGAGTGCACCGATGCCCTTGGGACCATAGGTTTTGTGTGCCGTCAATGACATCAGATCCACCGGCAGGGTTTTTACATCGATGGCCACTTTGCCGGTGGCCTGTGCGGCGTCGACGTGTAACAAGATACCGCGCGCGCGACAGATGGCGCCGATGGCCGCGATGTCCTGGATCACGCCGATTTCGTTGTTTACCAGCATGACGGAAACCACGCTGGTGTCAGGCCGCAGTGCCGCCTCAAACTGGTTGAGATCCAGCAGGCCGTTGATTTGTGGTGCCAGCAGCGTGACGGTGTGGCCGCGCGTCTCGAGATCGCGCAGCGTATCGAGCACGGCATTGTGTTCGGTTTGCACCGAAACGAGATGGCGACCGCGCGCGGCCTGCGCGAGTGCGGCGCCTTTGAGGGCCAGATTGTTCGATTCCGTGGCACCGGAGGTCCAGATTATTTCCTGCGAACCCGCGTTGATCAAACGCGCCACCGCGCCGCGCGCGGCTTCCACTGCGGCACGCGCTTCGCGGCCAAAGGCGTGCGAACTGCTGGCCGGGTTGCCAAAGAGGCTCGTCAGCCAGGGCAGCATTTTTTCAACCACACGCGGGTCTACCGGTGTGGTGGCCGAGTTGTCGAGATAGATGGGCAGGTTGGGCATGGCGGTCTTTCAGTGATCAGTGCCGGGGCATCAAGGCGGTCAGCACGCGCTGGCGCTTTTCTTCGACATCCCGGGCAAAGCCGGGGTGTTTGCTATCGATGAATGAAGTGGCGAGGCCGAGCTTGAGCAGCGCAACGGCAAAAGTGGCGCCCAGATCGTCGACATCGGGGCTGACTTTGGCCATCTGCAGCGCTTCGATGGTTTCGTCCATCAGCTGTTGCAGTGCTGAATGCATTTCTTCATCAAATAATTTTTGCATGGTAATTCCTCGTGTTGGCGCTTTGATTTTAGCGCATAGTCGCAGCGGCGCTCGGCGCGATATGCGAAAATCCGTTGCAAACTACAGGGAGAAATGCCATGAATCTGAGTCTCAAGGGTAAGGTTGCCGCAGTCACCGGCGGTAGTGAGGGCATCGGTCGGTCCACCGCGCTGCGGTTGGCTGAACTCGGGGCGAGCGTTGCCATTTGCGCTCGCCGCGGAGACATCATGGAAAAATTCGCGGCTGAAATCCTTGCCGCCGGCGGCACCGTCATGACCAGCATTGCGGACGCCACCAAGGCCGCCGACATGACACGTTTTGTCGAAGAAACTGTGGCGAAATTCGGTCGTATCGACATACTCGTCAACAACGCCGGCGCCACTGGTCAGTCGGCGTTTGACACGGTCGACGATGCGGCCTGGGAGAAGGATATCGACGTCAAGGTGATGGCGCATATTTACACTGCCCGCGCCGTCATCCCGCATATGAAAAAACAGGGCGGTGGTCGCATCATCAATCTCAACATGGTAGCCGCCAAGCAGCCGGGTGCCGCGCAGTTTCCGACCACCGTCAGTCGCGCTGCAGGGCTCGCATTGGCGAAGGGGCTCTCGAAGGAACTCGCGCCGCACAATATTCTGGTGAACGTAGTGGCGGTCGGCAAAATCAAGTCGATGCAGCAGGCGCGCGGTGCGGCCCGTGCCGGCATCAGCGTCGAAGAGCACTATACGAAAACCGGCAAGACCATCCCGATGGGGCGTGTCGGTGAATCGGAAGAGGTGGCCAATGTGATCGCCTTTCTCGCCTCCGATGCAGCGAGTTACGTCACCGGCACCTGCATCAACGTAGACGGCGGCCTCTCCGGCGTCTTGTAGTGCCCGAGCGTTCGTACGCGGGCGGCGATCGTGTCGCGGCCTGGTTGCTGGCCTCGGTCAGTGCGCTGGCGGTCGCCGGCGAGATGGTGCCGGCGTGGCCGGACTGGATCACCGGCGCCATCTGCTGGACGGCGTGCATCATGCTCTGGCACAGGGTCAAGCCGCTGCAGCGCCGTGTCATTGCATTGTTACTGGCCTTTGGCACTGCCGGTGTGGTGGCAGGGACACTGGCCGGCCACAGCGGTTTTTTTACCCGCGCGTTGACACAGAACCTGCCGCTGGTCGGCATGTTGATCGCGGTGTCTTTTCTGCAGTTGATCGGCGCACAGCCCGGGCCGGGCGGGGAAACCCTGCCACGCGGACGCGGTGCGTTGTTTCGCACCCTGATCGGCGTGCATCTGTTTGGCGCGGTAATTAATTATTCAGCAGTGGCCATTTTTGCCGATCGTCTCAGTGCACGCACACGATTAACGCTGGATCAGGCGGCGGCGTTGTCGCAATCTTTCATCATCGGTGCGGTATGGTCGCCGTTTTACGGTGCGATGGCGGTGGCGCTGACCTTCGCGCCGGGGGCGAGTCTGACGCGCCTCATGTGCATCGGCCTGCCGCTGGCGTTGCTGGGCTTGGCGATCAGTTGGTTGACCTTGTCTTCAAGCCGCCACCATCATGCGCGCGAGTTCGCCGGTTATCCGCTGCGTCCGGAGGCCTTGTGGCTGCCCTCGGCGCTGGTGGTATCGGTATTACTGATTCATGAGTTGCAGCCGGCGTGGCCGGTGCTGGCGATCATCACGCTGACCGCACCCATCCTCACCGCCTTGACGCTGCTGGTGCGCGACGGTGGGCTGACCGGCGCGGCGTTGCGTCGCGTGATCGATGTGCGTCTGCCGGAAATGGGCGGCGAGATGGCCTTGTTCATGGCGGCGGGCGTGTTGTCGGCGGGGATGGCCGGCGCGGTGGCCGCTTTTGAGCTCGGCCTGCCGTTCAATCATTTTGGTGCTACTGAAGCCGGTTATACCGCCACCGCCATGACGGTGGCCGCTTGGCTGGGCTTTCATCCAGTGATACTCGGCATGGTGGTCGGGCCGTGGATCGCGCAGTTAAATCCGGATCCGAATCTGCTCGCCATGTCGTTGCTGATGCCGTGGGCGATCGGTTTGACCGCCTGCCCGCTCGGCAACACCATACTCGCTGTGCATGCGCGCTATCAAATTCCGACGCGCGCGTTGTTAAACCGCAACCGCGTGTTCAGTGCGCAGATGCTGGTGCTCAGCCTGATCGTGCTGCAGATTTACGAACGCGTCGCCGTCTCATTGCCCTAGAGCACTTCGGCGGCGTGATCAGCGAGTCTTGAGCGCTCGCCGCGTTGCAGCGTAATGTGCGCGCTGTGCGGCCAGCCTTTAAAGCGATCAACCACATAGGTGAGGCCCGAACTGCCCTCGGTGAGATAGGGCGTGTCGATTTGTGCAATGTTGCCCATCACCACCACCTTGGTGCCGGGCCCGGCGCGCGTGATCAGCGTTTTCATCTGTTTCGGCGTCAGGTTCTGCGCTTCGTCGATGATCAGGTATTTGTTGAGGAAGGTGCGGCCGCGCATGAAGTTCAACGACTTCACCTTAATGCGGGAACGCACGAGGTCGCGGGTCGCCGCACGTCCCCATTCGCCGGCTTCGTCGTCGCTTTTGTTGAGCACGTCGAGGTTGTCTTCGAGCGCGCCCATCCACGGATTCATTTTTTCTTCCTCGGTGCCAGGCAGAAAGCCGATGTCCTCGCCGACCGGCACGGTGACGCGCGTCATGATGATCTCGCTGTAGGTTTTTGCCTCCAGCGTATGCATCAGTCCGGCGGCCAGCGTCAGCAGCGTTTTGCCGGTGCCGGCCTGGCCGAGCAGTGTGACGAAATCAATCTCCGGGTTCATCAGTGCGTTGAGGGCGAAATTCTGTTCGCGGTTGCGCGCGATCACGCCCCACACATTGTTGCGTTGATGGCCGTAATCGGCGAGTGTTTCCAGCACCGCTTGTTTGCCGGTGATCTCGCGTACCTGCGCGTAGAGCGGCTGGGCCGCGTCCTGATAGACGAACTCGTTGACGATCAACTGCGATACCAGCGGGCCGCTGATGCGGTAGAAGGTGCGCCCGTTTTGTTGCCAGGACTCCATGCCGCGCGAGTGTTTGTCCCAGAAATCGGCGCCCAGCTCGCGCGTGCCGGTATAGAGCAGGTCGGTGTCTTCGAGCACCTTGTCGTTGAAGTAATCCTCGGTCGCCATCCCCAGCGCACGCGCCTTGATGCGCATGTTGATGTCTTTGCTGACCAGGATGACCTGGCGTTTGGGTTGCGCGTCCTGCAGGTGCCGGACGACGCCAATGATCTGGTTGTCGGCCTTGCCGCCGGCCAGTCGTGCCGGGAGTTCTCCGCTGATCGATTCCGTTTGCAGGAAGAGGCGGCCACTGGCCTCGCCCCTGTTTTGGCTCTGCAGGGCGATGCCTTCGGTGATGGCGTGTTCGACCGGGCTGATAATCTCGTCAAGAAAACGGCTGGCCTGACGCGCATTGCGCGAGACCTCCGAAACGCCTTTCTTGTTGGCGTCGAGCTCTTCGAGCGTGGCCATCGGAATGTAGAGGTCGTGCTCTTGAAACCTGAACAGGCAGGTCGGGTCGTGCATGAGCACGTTGGTGTCGAGGACGAAGAGCTTGGTGCCGGGGGACCGGCTACGCGCGGAGGGCGGGGCAGTGCGACGCGGGGTCATGTCACTCCAGTGATTGAG
>CAIWNB010000215.1 GCA_903913965.1 uncultured beta proteobacterium | reverse complement strand
GCCCCGTTAAGCGCCCTGCGGGTGGACCCCGCAGCAAGGTCGAGGCGCCGCCGCGCAAGGCGCGGCCCAGCACGCATGCCAATCGCGAACGTGAAGCGGCTGTAGAAGATGGCGCTGATGCGCCACAAAAATTGCAGAAAATTCTTGCGCAATCCGGACTCGGGTCGCGCCGTGCGATGGAGGAATGGATCACCGACGGCCGCATACTGGTCAACGGCAAGCTGGCAACGCTGGGTATGCGGGTCAGTAGCGGGGATCAGATCAAGGTTGGCAACCGCATCATCCGTGCGCGCCCCGAGTCGGGGGCGCCACGCATTCTCATTTATCATAAACCTGAGGGCGAGATCACCAGTCGCAACGATCCGCGTGGCCGCCCCAGCGTGTTCGATCATCTGCCGAAAATTTCTGGGGCGCGCTGGATCAACGTCGGGCGCTTGGATTTCAATTCCTGCGGTTTATTGTTGTTCACGACTTCCGGCGAGTTGGCCAACCGTCTGATGCATCCGCGGTTTGAGTTAGAGCGTGAATATGCGGTTCGCATCATGGGCACTCTGCGCGATGAACAGGTCAAGCAATTACTCGCCGGTATCGAGCTTGAGGACGGGCCTGCGCGTTGCGTTTCAGTGGAGTTTCGTGGTGGCGAGGGTTCCAACCAGTGGTATCACGTGGTCTTGCAGGAGGGACGTAACAGGGAAATTCGTCGCCTCTTCGAGCACCTCGGTTATACGATCAGCCGGTTGATGCGGGTGCGCTACGGGCCGGTCGAACTGCCGGCGCGCGTCAAGCGCGGACACAGCTATGAGATGAGCAGCGACGAAACGCGACGTTTTATGAAATGGCTCGACGCCGCGCAGGCTGAACCTGCAGCGCCCCCGGCGCCACGAGGTCGGCGCGCTTGAGGACAAACACGCAATCGTCGCCGCCGCTGGTCTCGGGCCAAAAGAACGGCAGACGCGGGTAACGCTGTTCAAGGCGGCTTCGGTGGTGGCCAATTTCCACCACCAGTGTGCCTTGCGCGGTGAGGTGGTCTGCGGCCTGCGTCAGAATTAGATCGACCAGATCAAAACCGTTGCCGCCTCCAGCCAATGCCATGGCGGGTTCACTGCGGTATTCGGGCGGCAGCTTGCGCATGCTTGCCGTTGTGACATAGGGCGGGTTGCTGATGATGAGGTCGTAGCGCTTCTTGCCCGCCGCTGAAAAAAGATCTGACTCCACCAGTCGGATGCGCCGACCGAGCCGGTGACGGGCGACGTTGATACGCGCGACTTCCAGTGCCTGCGGCGACAGATCAATCGCGTCGACGGCGGCGTGCGCAAATATTTTTGCCATGATCACTGCGAGGCAGGCAGAACCCGTGCACAAGTCGAGGGCGCTGCCGATGTCGGCTGGCTCTTCAACCCAGGGATAGAGTTCTGCGGTCAGTAATTCGGCAATAAAGGAACGCGGCACGATGACGCGTTCGTCGACATAAAAGCGCAGTCCCTGTAGCCAGCTCTCGTGGGTGAGATAAGCCGCCGGGATGCGTTTGCTGATGCGTTCACGAATGAGGGCGAGGGCGCGCTGACGGGCGGCGGCTGAGACGCGCTTTTTGAGCGTGGCGTCACTGATCTCATCACCGGGCAGGCTGAGCGCGTGCATCACCAGGCAAAGCGCTTCTTCGGATGAATCCAGATAACCATGGCCGTAACTGAGCTCGGCGCGGGACAGCGCGCGGCGCGCTGCTGTCAGCACCGACGCCACCGTGGCCGCGGCTGGAGCAGGGCTAGGTTTGTTCGTCAATCGAGATTGAGGTTAATTTTGATGCTGTTGAAATCGTCAGACGGGGATTGCGCGGAGGCGCTTCTTGTCTCTCCGGCCACCGCGCCGGCGCCAGGGGCGAGTCCGGCATTATTGATCAACCAGTGCAGATTGGTGGCGGAGTCGGCATTGGCGAGCGCTTCTTCAATGCTGATCTGGCCGCTGGCATAGAGCTTATAGAGAGCCTGCTCAAAAGTTTGGCTGCCCGGCGCCAGACTTTGTTCCATCGCATCCTTGATCTGGTCAACCTCGCCCTTTTTGATTAATTCTGCAATATGCGGCGTATTGGGCATGATCTCTACGGCTGGAATGCGCCCGCCATCCTTGGTGCGCACCAGCCGTTGCGAGATCACACAGCGCAAGCTGATCGCGAGGTCGGCGAAGAGTGCGTCACGCGCCTCGCGCGGGAAAAAATTGATGATGCGGTTCAAGGCGTGATAGCTGTTGTTGGCGTGCAGCGTTGACAGGCAGAGATGGCCGGTCTGCGCAAACAACAATGCGCTCTGCAGGGTCGGTTTGTCGCGGATTTCACCGATCATTAACAAATCGGGCGCTTCGCGCATGGCGCTGACCAGTGCATCGTCATAGCTGTGGGTATCCATACCGACTTCCCGCTGATTGACGATGGATTTTTTATGTTTGTAAGAAAACTCCATCGGATCTTCGATCGTCAGGATATGGCCGGTTTTGGTGGCATTCCGATAGTCGATCATGGCGGCCATCGTCGATGATTTGCCGGAGCCCGTCGAGCCGACGACGATGATCATGCCGAGCTTTTCCATTACAAAATCTTTAAGCACCGGCGGCAGCTTGAGTTGTTCGACGGTCGGAATATCGGGTTTGATGAAACGGATAACCATCGCCACAGTCCCACGCTGGCGGAAGATATTGACCCGAAAGCTGCCGAGTTCAGCCCGACCTACAGCGAAATTCATTTCGAGTTTGTCTTCGAACTCGGCGATTTGCGCGGGTGACATCAGCTCGTAACAAATTTTCTTGCAGGTCGCGCTGTCGAGCACCTGCGGATTGACGGGCATTACCGTGCCGCCGATTTTGATCTGGATCGGCGCGCCGACCGTAAAGAATAAATCCGACGCCTGTTTCTCAGACATCAGTTTGAAGAGGGGATCGACGAACATCGTCTGGATCAACGTTTCAGAATCGAGCGGATGCTGCCAAAGAAACTCTTGGTCGGATCACTGATGTCTTCTGCAGGCGTATTCAAAGGCTGCTGCGGACGTTCGGTCAATGCCGGTTGGGAAGGACGCCCTGAGGGCGGGCGTAGTAATTCCTGATGCTTGCCGACCGTGCGGAAATTGTTCGGCTTGGCCAAAATAACCTTCGCAATTTCTTCAAGCAAGTCCTTGCCAAACTCATCGAAATCATAAAAATTTGTGAATTCGCCGAATTTTTCCAGATTTTTCGCCACGACCTTGATACGCCCGTTTTCAAGGTCACCGACCATGGTGATCATCACCGGAACATCGCAGTTCATGGTGAAGATGCCGCGCTCGACATAGCCGCGTTCATTGCGGATTTCTTTCAGGTCGAACTTCAGATTGTTGGTCCACAAGTGTTCGCGCATGCGTTGCACCAGTGGATCGGTCAGTTTTTCAATAGTCAGTTTCTGATCCGAGCTGCAATGAAAACGCAGAACGATGGCCTCGATGTAATCCTTGTGGTCGAGGGTCAGGCGGCGACCGTTGACGTTGTAATCGGACTGCCGCAGGTTATCCATGCGGATGGCGCCGCCCTCAAGATAGTAGAAGCGCTCGATCACTGGCTTGATGACGTTGAGCGAATTAAATAGCTCAACCCAATAATGCAGCGCCTCCTTGAGTTTTCCGTGCGCCAACAGCAAATTTTGGCTGATTTCCTCCTGGGAAATCTGTTCCTTTTGCCGAACGTTGTCGGCTTGCTGTTTTAAATCGTCGAGTAAGCCCATCGCCTGTGGTAACTCCTGTCAAATCAACGCTTATTGTGCGGCTTTTCAAGCCAATTTAAAAGCGCACCGTTGCGCCGCCGCAACTGTTTAATCGCTGCGCAGTAGGTCGTTGATGCTGGTTTTTGCTCTCGTTTTGGCATCGACCCGCTTGACGATGACTGCGCAATACAACTGGCATTTGCCGTCCCCAGAGGGCAGGGACCCCGAAACGACCACAGAGCCGGCAGGCACGCGCCCGTAAATCACCTCGCCAGTGGCGCGGTCGTAAATTTTGGTGCTCTGTCCAATAAATACGCCCATTGAAATGACGGAACCTTCCTCGACCACCACACCCTCGACGATTTCCGAGCGGGCACCGATGAAGCAGTTGTCCTCAATGATCGTCGGATTGGCCTGCAGGGGTTCCAACACACCGCCGATGCCGACGCCACCCGAGAGGTGAACATTCTTGCCGATCTGGGCGCATGAGCCGACGGTAGCCCAGGTATCCACCATCGTGCCTTCATCGACATAGGCGCCAATGTTGACATAGGAGGGCATCAGGATGGCGTTGCGCGCAATGTAGACTCCTCGCCGCACCATGGCCGGGGGCACCACACGAAAGCCGCCGCGCACGAAATCCTCGCGGCTGTAGTTGGCGAATTTACCCGGCACCTTGTCGAAATACTGTGTGGCAGCACCCGCCATCGGCACATTGTCCTCGATACGGAACGACAGCAGAACCGCCTGCTTGATCCACTGGTGCACTGTCCAGGCACCGTTAATTTTCTCGGCGACACGCAGAGTGCCGGCGTCCAGTCCGTCGATTACTTCCTTAACAGCGGCGCCAACGCGCGCAGGCGTACTACCGGGGGCAAGCTCAGCACGGTTTTCCCAGGCTTGTTCGATGGTGGTTTTAAGTTCGGTCATGATTGTTAATCCGTCTGTGGTGTCAATTACGTGCAATAAAATCAGCGATGCGTTGTGCCGCTTCGCTGCATTCGGCGGTTGAGGCGACCAGCGCCACCCGGACAAAATTGCGTCCCGGATTGATGCCCCGTGCCTCGCGTGCCAGATAACTTCCGGGAAGTACGGTGACGTGGAACTGTTCGTAGAGCTCACGCGTAAATTGGCTGTCGTCCCGTCGGGTGTCGATCCAAAGGTAGAAGCCGGCGTCGGGCATTTGCACGCCCGGCGTCTTGCCCAATATTTTCATGGCGGCTTCAAACTTTTCGCGATACAGCCGGCGGTTCTCGCGAACATGCTCTTCGTCGCGCCAGGCGGCAATGCTGGCAGCGTGGATCGGCGGGCTCATGGCGCACCCCTGATAGGTGCGGTAGAGCAGGTATTTCTTGAGAATTTCCGCATCGCCGGCGACAAAGCCCGAGCGCATTCCCGGTGAATTCGAGCGTTTGGAGAGGCTCGAAAAGACTACTAGCCGAGGGTAGCCAACGCGTCCAAAGTGTTGCGCCGCCTGCAACGCGCCGATGGGCGGGTTTTTTTCGTCGAAATAGATCTCGGAATAGCATTCGTCGGAAGCAATGACAAAACCATAGCGGTCGGACAGATCGAACAGCGCCTTCCACTCGTTCATGTCCATCACGCGGCCGGTCGGATTGCCCGGCGAACAAACATAAATCAGCTGGGTGCGCTGCCAGACTTCCTCCGGAAGCTGTGCGTAATCGGCAGCAAAATTATTGGCTGGCAGGTTGTGCAGGTATTGCGCCTCGGCTCCGGCAAGCAGTGCTGCTCCTTCGTAAATTTGATAGAAGGGGTTGGGAACCACCACTGCGGGGCGCGGTTTGCTGCGATCGATGATGGTATGTGCAAAGGCGTAGAGCGCCTCGCGGCTGCCGTTGACCGGAATGATCTCGGTGTCGGCGTTAATCTGGTTCAGGCCATAACGTTGTTTAAGCCAGCC
Organism: uncultured beta proteobacterium; assembly: GCA_903913965.1. Taxonomy (GTDB): domain Bacteria; phylum Pseudomonadota; class Gammaproteobacteria; order Burkholderiales; family SG8-41; genus PALSA-1004. The sequence continues at coordinate 25,576 of CAIWNB010000215.1, read as the reverse complement.
TGCGATGGCGATGCGCAATCCGGGCGCGCCCAGGGTGGTCGGATAAGCCGCCAAGCCGTCGAGATTATCGATGAGCGCCTGGCGGATAAACTGGGGCGTCGGGTGTTTCGGTTCACCAATGTACAAACTGACGGGTTTGTACTGCGCGTTAGGCTTGGCGCCTTCGAGCAGAGTATTCAGTTTTTGAAAGGGATAACTCTGCAGCCGGTCGAGGTCTGGATTCATGCGCGCTCTGGGTTCGGGCAAAGCGGGCATTATACAGGTGCGGCAAGTGGCGACGCGGCCCACAGCCTGCGCCGCTGGTGCTAGCGAATGCTTGGCTGACCAGCGATGGCTTCGAGGTCGACTTTCTCCGCCATGCGCCAGCCGCGTTTGCGCGTTTCCGCGACGACGGTGGTGAAAACGCCGCCGCGCACGTAGAAGCGTGCGGTCAAGCGCATATAGCGCGGTTTGGTCGCCGCGGCCAGATCGTCAAGGATGCGGTTGGTGACCGCCTCGTGAAACGCACCCTCATCGCGGAACGACCACATATACAGTTTCAGGCTTTTCAACTCGACGCACTTGCGGTCTGGAATGTAATCGAGCTCGATGGTGGCAAAATCCGGCTGGCCTGTTTTCGGGCACAGGCAGGTAAACTCCGGTATTTCCATGTGAATCCGGTAATCGCGCTGCGGCTGCGGATTGGGAAAGGTGTCGAGGGTTTTTTGCGGCTTGCTGGACATTAGGGAGACCGTGACAAATCAGTTAAAATGAGCGGCGAAATTTGCGCCCGATTATAACTCTGCATAGAAGAAAAAATTGCGCCTTACTGAAATCAAGCTCGCAGGATTCAAGTCGTTTGTCGATCCGACGCATATACCGGTGCCCGGACAGCTCGTCGGCATTGTTGGCCCCAACGGTTGCGGCAAGTCGAACATTATTGATGCCGTACGCTGGGTGCTGGGGGAATCGTCCGCCAAGCATCTGCGCGGGGAAACCATGCAGGACGTACTTTTCAACGGCTCGGGCAACCGGCAGCCGGTGAACCGCGCGAGCGTGGAACTCATTTTCGACAATAGCCTGGGCAAGGCCGGTGGGCAGTGGGCCAGCTACAGCGAGATATCCGTCAAGCGCCTGCTGGAGCGCGACGGCGATTCTTCGTATTACATTAATAACATCCATGTGCGCCGCCGCGATATCGCCGATATTTTTCTCGGCACCGGGGTTGGCGCGCGCGCCTATGCCATCATCGAACAGGGCATGATTTCGCGCATCATCGAGGCCAAACCCGAAGAGTTGCGGATTTTCCTCGAAGAGGCGGCTGGTGTTTCGAAATATCGCGAGCGGCGCAAGGAAACCGAGGCGCGTCTTTCTGATACGCGCGAGAATCTGTTACGCGTAGACGACATCCGCACCGAACTCGACAAGCAGCTCGAGCACTTGAGCACACAGGCAGAGGTCGCGAGCCGGTATCACACGCTGCAGGACCAGTTGCGGTTTTCGCAGAACCTGCTGTGGTTGCAGAAAAAGCGCGAGGCCAGCGCCACCCGTGAGCGTTGCACACGTGATATCGAGCGACTCGGCGTTGAGCTCGAGGCGCAGACCGCTCTTTTACGCGAAACCGAGAGTGCTCTCGAAGCGCTACGCCAGCGCCACCATGCCGCCGGCGACGCTGTGCATGATGCGCAGGGTAGCCTTTACGAGACCAACGCCGAATTCGCGCGTCTAGAACAACAAATCCAGCACGTGCGGGAAAATCGCCATCGTATTGAGTCGCGCTTGGCAGACTTGCGCAACCAATGGCAGCTGGGTGAGGCGCAACTCGAATCACAGCAGACCAGTCTGGATGAGTGGCATGCCGAAGCCGAGCGTGCGCAGGCAGCGGCCGAGTTGGGCAGCGCCGAGCAGAGTGAAGAAGTCGCTCGCCTGCCGCTGGCCGAGCAGGCTTACCGTGATGCGTTGGAAGCCCGCGATGTGGCGCAGAAGAACGCCGCTGACAATTCGCAGGAATTGCAGCTCGAGCACACACGTTGCGAACATGCCCGGAAGATATTGGCGCAGTTGGCACCACGCCAACAACGTTTGGGCGATGAAAAGGCGGCGTTGCCGCCGCCGGATGACGCCGAATTCCAGCGTTTGAGCATGGCGCAGGAAGAACTTGAGGCGCGGCAATTTGAGCAGCGCGCCAATCTTGAGGCCCAGGTGTCGCGGGTGCCCGAGTTGGATGCGGCATTGCGCGAATGTGCAGCATCGGTTGAGACGGCGGCACAGCAGGCGGCATCGTTGGAAGCCCGGGTGGGCGCGCTGCGGCAGATTCAGGACCGTATCGGCCGTAGCGAGGACATGGATGGCTGGTTGAGCACACACCAGCTCGATAGCGCGCGACGGTTATGGCAGGAAGTCGAGATTGAATCCGGTTGGGAGGATGCGCTCGAGGCGGTGTTGCGTGAGCGCCTGAACGGTATTTCACTTGACCATTTGGATGACGCAGCGCGTTGGCTCGGGGATTTGCCGCCAGGCAAGATGACGGCCTTTGCGCTTGACGCCGAGGTCGGAGCCGTTCCCCAACCGCTCGGGGATTTGCGCCCCCTGGCCTCATTTGTCCGCGGCAAGAATGCTGCCGCCACCGGGGTCTTGCACGACTGGCTGCAGCAGGTATACGTGGTGGCCGATCGCCATGCCGGTCTCAGCCAGTGCCGGCAGTTGCCGGCTGGCGCCGTGCTGGTGTCTGCTGAGGGACATGTTTTTACCCGACACAGTGTGAGCTTTCATGCGCCAGATTCGGATCTGCACGGCGTGCTGGCGCGCGAGCGTGAACTCGAACAACTCGCCGGCGCACTGGTCGCTGAACAGGAACAACTGGCGCTGCAGCGTGCGCGTCATGCCGCTGCCGATGCCGCCTTTGAAGAGCATCAGTCGATGCTGGGCACCCTGCGGCTGGAACTCGATGAGACACGGCGCCAGTGTCATGAGGCCGAGCTCGAAATTACGCGCTTTACAGAACTCTCATTGCGCGTCACCCAGCGCGGTGAGCAAATTACCGCCGAACTGGCAGAAATCGAAGCGCAGATTGAGCAGGAGCGCGGCCAGCTTGACGCTGCCGAGTCAGCCGCTGCGCAGCGTGAGCAGGAACGGACCGAATTGCAGGCGCAGTTGGCGTCAGCGCAGGCGGCGTATGGCGAGGCGGACAACGTGCTGGTGCACCAGCGTCAGGCGGTGGCACAGGCGGATCGAAACGCGCAGGAGGCGGCCTTCCATCTCAAAACCTGTACTAACAAGATCGCCGAAATTGACAATGCCATTCGCCTCGTCCGGGAAAACGTTGGCAAGGTACAGGAAGGCATTGCACAGCACGAAAGCGAATCACTGGAGCTCGATGAAACGCCGCTGACGGTTGAACTTGACCGGGTTTTGGAAATCCGCACGCAAAAGGAGCAAGCGGTTGCCGCGGCACGTGACGAACTGGAGTCGGCCGAAACAGCGCTACGTCAGACCGAGCAGGAACGGTTGATGATCGAGCAGGGCCTCGATCCGATACGCGAGCGCATCAATGATGCCAAGCTAAAAGAGCAAGAGGCGCGCCTTACTGAAGAGCAGTTTTCGCAGCAGCTCTTTGAGGTCAAGGCCGATGAGGCAGAGCTTGAACCGCATCTCGAAAAAGGCAAACGTTCCAGTGCCTTGCAGGCTGACATCACGCGGCTTAGCAATGAAATTGCGACACTCGGTGCGGTTAATCTTGCTGCCCTTGATGAACTTGAAACCTCGCAGCAGCGCAAGGAATATCTCGATTCGCAGTCGCTTGACCTCAATACCGCGCTGTCGACGCTCGAAGATGCCATTCATCGCATTGATCGTGAAACGCGCGACCGCCTGCAGTCCACCTTCGATGTTGTCAACGGTCACTTCGGCGAGTTGTTCCCCTCGTTGTTCGGCGGTGGTCAGGCGAGGCTGGTGCTCAGCGGCGAGGAAATTCTCGACGCTGGTGTGCAGGTGATCGCGCAACCCCCGGGCAAGAAGAACAGTTCGATCCATCTGCTCTCGGGCGGCGAAAAGGCGCTCACCGCGCGGTCGCTGGTGTTCGCCATGTTCCAGCTCAACCCCGCACCGTTTTGTCTGCTGGACGAGGTTGACGCCCCACTCGATGATTCGAATACCGAGCGTTTTTGCGGATTGGTCAAGAAAATGTCCGCCAATTCGCAGTTTATGTATATCAGTCACAACAAGATCACCATGGAAATGGCGAACCAGTTGGTCGGCATTACGATGCAGGAACCGGGCGTTTCGCGGGTGGTGGCGGTGGATATCGAGGAAGCCATGAAACTTGCCGAGGTTGCCTGAGGTCATGAAAGACCTGCAAATCAGCTTGCTGGTAATCGGCGCGGTGGTGGTGGCCGCGGTCTGGGGGTTTAACCTCTGGCAGGAGCGCCAGTTGCGGCGGCGCACTGAAAAAGCGTTTGCCCGTGAACACCGCGATGTCTTGCTTGAAGGTTCAGGCGGTAAATCGATGGAACGCGTCGAGCCCTCGATGAACGGAGATTCCCAACCGGCAGTAGTCGCAGATCCTAAATCGTTGGTGCAACAGGCGGTGCCGCAGGCGCGTCCGCCAGCGGTGGCGTCTACGATCGATCCGGTGATTGATTTTGTGGTCGAGGTCAGCCTGCCTGAGCCGGCGATGGGCGACGAGTTATACGATCATTTGTCCGGTTTGCTCGCCGCTTACGGAAAAGGCGTGATGGTCGCCGGATTCAACGAGGTCGGCGGCGAATGGCTGGATGCCTCGGCTGGCGGCAGCTTCATGCGTCTGCGTTACGCCCTCCAAATCTCTGATCGCTCCGGCTGTATTCCGCTTGATGCGCTGGTCGCGTTTCGCGATGCCGTGGTGACCTGGGCTGACGTCCATGGCGGGCAGTACGAGCATCCTGAAACCAAAGGCGTGCATGCCAATGCCGCACAACTTGATGAGTTTTGTGCCGATGTTGATATTGCCATCGGTATCAATGTGGTGGCGGGTGAGGGCGCGGCCATCTCAGGACTGCGTGTTGCCGAATTGGCTGAAAAGTGTGCGCTGATGCTGGATTCCAAGGGGCGGTTCTTCGCCGCGGGTGGGCAGGGGGCTGTCACGTATACGCTGGAAAATCACGAGCCCATGCCCTTCGTAACCAACCAGCTGCACGAACTACAAACGAGCGGGATCACATTTTTGCTTGATGTACCGCGGGTGGCGGATGCCCTGACCGCGTTTGACGCCATGCTGGCAACCGCGCGGATATTTGGCGCGGAGCTCAACGGGCTGCTGGTCGATGATAATCGCAACGCCCTGTCCGACGCGGCTCTCGCGGCTATCCGCAAACAGCTCGAAGGCATACTCGTAAAGATGCAGGCAGGGCGCATTGAAGCCGGCGGGGCGCGGGCGTTGCGCTTGTTCGGGTAAATGGCGGAGTCGTCAGCCCCGGGCGAGCAGGCCGCTGCCTTGCGCGTCCAGATCGAGCAGCATAACCACAGCTATTACGTTCTGGACCAGCCGACCGTTTCGGATGCTGAATACGATCGACTATTTCGTGAACTGCAGGCGCTGGAGTTGGCGTTCCCGGAACTTCTGAGGCCGGATTCACCGACCCAAAGGGTTGGTGGAGCCCCGCTTGCCGCGTTCAATGAGGTCCGGCATGCCACGCCGATGCTATCCCTCAACAATGCTTTCGAGCAGGAGGAGGTCGAGGCGTTTGACCGCCGTGTTGCGGAAGCTTTGGGCAGCCCCTTGATCGAATACGCGACTGAACCCAAATACGACGGTCTGGCCGTCAGTCTGGTGTATGAAAACGGGCTATTGGTGTCGGGCGCCACACGCGGCGACGGCACGACCGGTGAGGATGTCACCACTAATTTGCGCACGGTTCGATCCATACCGCTACGTTTACACGGTCGGCATGCGCCGGCCTCTCTCGAGGTACGCGGCGAAGTGTTGATGTTGAAGGCCGATTTCGCACGCCTGAACGAACGGCAGGCCCAACTGGGCGAAAAGATTTTCGCCAATCCGCGCAATGCCGCCGCCGGTTCGTTACGCCAACTCGACCCGCGTATCACAGCGACCCGTCCGTTGACCTTCTACGCCTATGGTACCGATGTCGCCGCCAGTGGCCTTTACACGCGCCATTCAGAGACGCTGGACGCTTTGACTCAGTGGGGTTTTCCGGTCACTCGCGAGAGGCGCGTGGTGATTGGATCAGCAGGCGTGTTGGCTTATTTCGCCGATATCGGTGCGCGTCGTTCGCAACTGCCGTTTGACATTGACGGTGTGGTCTACAAGGTCAATCTGCTGGCGGCGCAAAATACGCTGGGTTTTGTTTCACGAGCGCCGCGTTTTGCATTGGCGCACAAATTTCCCGCTGAGGAAGCCGAAACCGTGGTTGAGGCCATCGAGGTACAGGTCGGCCGCACCGGTGCGCTCACGCCGGTCGCGCGTCTGGCCCCCGTACTGGTGGGCGGGGTCACCGTTACCAACGCGACCCTGCATAACGAGGACGAAGTGAGGCGCAAGGATGTGCATATCGGCGACACGGTTGTCGTACGGCGTGCCGGCGATGTGATCCCCGAGGTGGTCAGGGTGGTCGCGGAAAAACGCGGCGCCGATGCGCAACCGTTCATCATGCCGCTGCAATGCCCGGTGTGCGGGTCGGATACCAGCAAAGCCGAGGACGAGGTCATCGCGCGGTGCACGGCGGGTTTGTATTGCCCCGCGCAACGTAAACAGGCGTTGCTGCACTTCGCCAGTCGTCGCGCCATCGAAATCGAAGGTCTCGGTGACAAACTCGTTGATCAGCTGGTCGACCGTCAATTGGTGCACACCCCGGCTGATCTTTACCGCCTCACACGGGAAACCCTTGCGGGGCTCGAACGCATGGCCGAGAAGTCGGCGACCAATCTGCTGGCGGCTATTGAAAAAAGCAAACAGACGACGCTGGCGCGGTTTATTTTTGCGCTGGGTATTCGTACGGTGGGAGAGAGCACGGCGCAGGACCTGGCGCGTTATTTCGGCAATATCGAGGCTGTCATGGGCGCAGACGACACAGCACTGCAACAGGTGCCGGATATCGGTCCGGTGGTGGCGCACAGTATTGCTGGATTTTTCGGCGAGCCGCACAATCGGTCGGTCGTGCAGGCGTTGCTGGATGCTGGCGTGCGGTTTGAGCAAGCGGCGGCCTTGGCGCTGGACACCGCCGGTGCGGCCTACGGTAAGACTTTTGTCTTGACCGGCGCGTTGCCAACACTTTCGCGCGACGCAGCGACTCAGCGTATCCGTGACTGTGGCGGTAAAGTGACGGGGAGTGTGTCAAAAAAGACGGATTTTGTGGTCTGCGGTGCAGACCCGGGCAGCAAACAGGTGAAGGCTGTGGAGTTTGGCATCGCCATACTCGATGAGGCCGGGTTGCTGAATTTATTGGGGCAGTCGGAGAAAAAATGAGCGTGATTCGAAAAGCGGTTTTTCCAGTGGCAGGTCTGGGTACGAGGTTTCTGCCGGCAACCAAGGCGAGTCCGAAGGAAATGCTTCCGGTTGTGGACAAGCCACTGATTCAGTATGCGGTGGAAGAGGCGGTGGCAGCCGGGATCACGGAACTCATCTTTATCACCGGCCGCAGCAAGCGGGCAATTGAGGATCACTTCGATCGCGCGTTCGAAGTGGAAGCCGAGTTGGCGGCGCGCGGCAAGGAGGCACTGCTTAAAACGGTACGCGAGATCGTGCCGCCCCACGTCAAGTGCATTTATCTGCGCCAGCCGCAGGCCTTGGGTTTGGGGCATGCCGTGTTGTGCGCGGAGCCGGTCGTCGCCGATCAGCCGTTTGCCGTGATACTGGCTGACGACTTGATTCACGGAGAGCCTCCGGTGATGCGGCAGATGGTTGATGTTTTTAAGACTGAGCAATGTTCCCTGTTGGGCGTGCAGCGAGTAGCGCGTGCAGACACCCGGCAATACGGTATCGTCGCGCCTGGGGCGCGTCGTGGTCGTTTACATCAGGTCAAATCGATCGTTGAGAAACCGCACCCTTCAAAGGCACCGTCGACCATGGCGGTCGTCGGTCGATATGTTCTGACGCCACGGATATTCCATCACCTTGAAAACGTACAGGCGGGGGCGGGTGGCGAAATACAACTTACCGATGCGATTGCCGCCTTACTCGCTGACGAGCGTGTGATGGCCTATCCGTTTGAAGGCACACGTTATGACTGCGGCAGTAAACTGGGTTATCTGAAGGCTAACGTTGCCTATGGCTTGCGTCATCCCGAGGTGGCGCGCGAGTTCGCAGCGCATCTGGCGGGCTTGCGTCGCAAGCGCTAATAACGGCGATGCTCACACCAGAAAAAGCCAAAGAGGTATTGCAGGGCGCAGAGCTTATCTGTGATGAAGCAACCGTCCACGCGGCGCTTGAACGCATTGCAGCTGAAATCAGTCAGCGACTTGGCGATTCCAATCCTTTGATACTGAGCGTGATGGGCGGCGCGGTTGTGTTTAGCGGGCATTTGTTGACGAGACTGAATTTTCCGCTTGATTTTGACTACCTGCATGTGACGCGCTACGGCGACGCAACAGTGGGCGGCGGCTTGCAATGGAAGGTTTTCCCGCAGACGTCGCTGACCGGGCGTGTGGTCCTGGTGCTCGACGATGTGCTGGACGAAGGCCACACCATGGCCGCTATTCGCCAACGTGTGATCGAGGCAGGAGCAGCGCAGTTTTTTTGCGCGGTGTTTGCCGATAAAAATATCGATTGTGCCAAGCCCTTGCAAGCTGATTTTGTTGGTGTGGAGTTGCCCAATCGCTACGTATTCGGCTACGGTATGGATGTCAAAGGCGCATGGCGCAATTTGCCTGCAATCTACGCACTCAAACAGGGGCAGGCGCTGTGATGCGCGTTGAGCCTCTCTGACCGAAAGAACACCATATGCTTGCGATTATCGGTGGCAGCGGGCTTACGCAGCTGGCCAATCTTAAAGTCACGCGCCGGCTTGCGGTACGGACGCCTTATGGTGAACCGTCGGGCCCGCTGACCTTTGGCGAAATTGCCGGCAAGGCGATTGTTTTTCTCGCACGTCATGGTTACGGCCATACCGTCCCACCGCATCAGGTCAACTATCGCGCCAACATCTGGGCATTACACGCGCAAGGCGTCAAGGCTGTGGTCGGGGTCGCCGCAGTCGGCGGCATCCGAGCTGATATGCGGCCCGGTGTCATCGCTGTACCAGACCAGATTATTGATTACACCCATGGCCGAGCCAGTACGTTTTACAGCGTCGAAGACCGTGGCGTGCAACACGTTGATTTCACCTGGCCGTACGAGCCTGTGCTGCGTAAGCGTTGTCTCGCTGCAGCGCAAAAAACCAGCGTGGCAATGATCGATGGCGGGGTGTATGCAGCAACCCAGGGGCCGCGGCTTGAAACGGCGGCCGAGATCAATCGACTGGAGCGCGATGGTGCGGATCTGGTCGGCATGACCGGGATGCCCGAGGCGATTCTCGCGAGGGAAATCGGACTCGCCTATGCCGCGATCGCGGTGGTGGCCAATCATGCCGCCGGCCGCGGTGGCAGCGCCGAAGCGATATCCATGCAGTCGATTGCCGCCATTCTGGAAGAAGGCATGGCGCGTGTGCGTACTATTATCGAAGAACTGGTGGTGACCCATGGCGGTTAGAGAGGTCTTGCGTATGGGTGACCCGCGTCTGCTTGAGCAGGCGCAACCAGTTGAAAAATTCAATACACGTGAATTACACGCATTGATTAGCGATATGCGTGACACCATGGCGGCACTCGATGGCGCGGGGCTGGCGGCACCGCAAATCGGTGTCGGCTTGCAGCTTGTGATTTTTGGCGTGGATGATAACCCCCGTTATCCCGATGCGGATGCTGTTCCGCAGACTGTTTTGATCAATCCTGAACTCATACGTATTGATGACGAAATGGAAGACGGCTGGGAGGGTTGTCTCTCGGTTCCCGGCATGCGCGGACTGGTGCCGCGTTTCCTGCGGCTGCGTTATCGCGGATTTGATGAGTTTGGCAAGGTGGTCGAGCGCACAGCAGAAGGTTTTCATGCGCGCGTCGTGCAGCATGAATGTGACCATCTCATCGGTGTGCTGTATCCAATGAGAATACGCGATATGCGCCAGTTCGGCTTTACCGAAGAGTTGTTTCCCGGGGAAGATCTCGGCGACGATTAATCAAAGGAAAGAATGTCAGACGGTTTAACCTTGAACGCCGGTGCAGTATCGGCGCGTGCGCGTAGTGAATACGATCCGCGACGGTTTGAGCTAGCCTTGTAACTGTCGCAACAGTTCGCTCTCGAAACGCACCACTGTTTTCGGGTCGTCTAGCGCCTCGCCGTTGACCAGAAAAATATCCTCTGCGCGGTCGCCGAGAGTGTTGACTTTGGCGGTGTTGAGGTTGACGTGGTATTCGACCAGGCAGCGTGCCACCCGTGATAACAAACCAGGGCGGTCGCCGGCAATCACCGACAGTACTTTGTAGAGCCCGCGCTCGTCGGGCACGATGCTGACTTCGGGTGTGATCGGGAAATGCTTAAGCAGACGACTGACGCGACCCTGGGCCGGTGGCTCGAGCGGCGCCTGACTGGCGAGACGTTTTCCGAGTTCATACTCGATATACCCGGTCAGATCACGGTAGTGCACGCTCTTGTTACCGGGGTCGAGAATCTGAAAACTGTCGAGCGCGTAGCCATGACGGGTGGTGTAGATTTTTGCCTCGGCGATCGAATAACCGATACGCTCAAAAAAACTGCAAATGCGCGCGAAGAGATCTTTCTGGTCGCGCACATAAATCATCACTTGCAGTCCTTCGCCGGCCGGCGACAAACGTGCTTTAACCACCGGCTCGGTAGCCTCGACGCGGTAGTTCAACAGGCGCGTATGCCAGGCGATCTCATCTGAACCGTGTCGCAGGAAATAGGCCGTATCAAGTTGGGACCACAGATTTTCAGAAGACTCTTCCTTGATGGCGTAGAGCAGTAGCTTGGCCTTTGCCGCTTGCTGCCGCTGTTGCATGCTCGATTCTAGGCTGCGCGCGTCGCCACCGATGCGGCGACGCGTGATGCGAAATAGATCTTCGAGCAGTTTGGCTTTCCACGCGTTCCAGACCTTGGGGCTGGTGCCACGAATATCCGCGACGGTGAGTAAATAAAGGGCGACCAGACGGCGTTCGTCGCCAACCCGTGCGGCAAATGCGTCAATCACATCGGGATCGCTGAGGTCCTGCTTTTGCGCGGTGGCCGACATCGAAAGGTGGCTTTCAACCAGCCAAACGACCAATTCCACATCGGCTGCTTGCAAGCCGTGATCTCGGCAAAAGCGCAGCGCATCGGCCTTGCCGAGCGTTGAATGGTCGCCGCCGCGGCCTTTGGCGATGTCGTGAAAAAGTCCGGCCAGATAGAGCACTTCGGGGCGTTCGAATTCGCTCATAAGGCGGCTGCACAACGGGAACTCATGAGCGAGTTCCGGCACCGCGAAGCGGCGCAAATTACGCACTACCTTGAGTATATGTTCGTCGACGGTATACACGTGATATAGATCGTGTTGCATCTGCCCCACCACGCGCCCGAAGGCTGGAATGTAACGCCCGAGTACCCCGTACTGATTCATACGCCGCAGTTCGCGGATGACGCGTTCAGGGCTGCGCAAGAGACGCAAAAACATTTCACGGTTGGCTGGATCACGACGGAAGGCCGGATCAATACGATCGCCGGCACGCCACATCGCACGCAGGGTTTGCGCTGTCATACCCTTGAGTTGCGGATGCAGTTGCAGCAGATGGAAGGCTTCAAGGATGGCGCCAGGGGTGCGTTGGAATAAATCCTCGTCAACCGCCTCCAGACGTTCGTTGTACACGCCAAAGTGGGCGTTGATCGGTTTCGTCGCGCGCTCGCGGCGGGGAGTGATCAAGGCATTGAGGTTTTGCAGTACGATGGTATTGATCTGTCCAATCTCCATCGCCGTGCGGTAGAAGCGCTGCATCAGGTGCTCGCTGGATCGGCGATGCGCGGTGTCGCGGAATCCCATTTGTGTTGCGAGTGCGGTTTGCACATCGAAGACCAGCCGTTCCTCGCGGCGGTTGGCCACGTAATGGAGCTGGATACGCAGGTTTTGCAGAAAAGTCTCATGTTTGCGCAGCAGCGCGGCTTCCCGCCGCGTGATCACCCCTGATTCGACCAGTGCGGACCAACTCGCACCGATGCCCGCGGCCTTGCTGATCCAGATAATGTTGTGCAGATCGCGCAATCCGCCAGCTGCTTCCTTGACGTTGGGTTCCAGATTGGTGTCGTGGTAGCGGGCGTGTCGTTGTTCCTGTTCCAGGCGTTTTGCTTTGGCAAACTGCGAGGCGTTAACGGCACGCGAGAACTGCTTTTGAAAGCTGGCAAACAAGCGGCGTTGCCCGTCAATATGTCGTGCTTCGAGCAGACTGGTCTGCACGGTGATGTCTTGGGCAGCGAATTCCAGACACTCAGCGATCGTGCGCACGCTGTGCCCGATCTCCAAGCCGATATCCCAGAGGATGCCGACAAATCTTTCAAGTTTCTCGCCTAGCGCCTCGTCGGGCGGTGCCGGCAACAGGACCAGGAGATCAATATCGGAGTATGGGAACAACTGGCCGCGGCCGTATCCACCAACTGCCGCCAGTGTTACATCGGATGGCATGTTCAGATGCCGCCAGACCTGGCGCAATTGCTGGTCGATGAGGCGGCAATGCTTGTTCAGGAGCGTGGCCGCCGTACGTGTTTCAAAATAGTGGTCGCGCAAGGCGGCGCGCTGTTCGGCAAGCAGGGCTTTCCAGTGCTGCGACTGGTCGGCGGCGTGATGCACAGCTACGACCGCCGGCTCAGGCATGGGCATTGGTCACGAAGGCTGGCGGCAGCGGGGTGCCTTCGGAGATCGTCATCACTTCATAGCCACTATCCGTGACGAGTATCGTATGCTCCCATTGGGCGGAGAGGCTATGGTCCTTGGTGACGATCGTCCAGCCGTCGGCCAGCGCGCGTATCTCCGCGCGACCAGCGTTGATCATCGGTTCGATCGTAAATGTCATGCCGGGTTCCAGCACCCAACCAGTACCAGGCCGTCCGTAGTGCAAGACCTGTGGCTCCTCGTGAAATTTGCGGCCAATGCCGTGACCGCAAAATTCGCGCACAACGCTGAGTCCGTTGCCCTCAGCATGGGTCTGAATCGCATGACCAACATCACCAAGGCGGGCGCCGGGACGCACCATTGCAATCCCACGCCACATGCATTCATAGGTTAATTCGCAGAGCCGGCGCGCCTGTACTGACGGCGTACCCACGCAGAACATGCGGCTGGTGTCGCCATGAAAACCTTCTTTGATGACGGTAATATCAAGGTTAACGATATCACCATTCTTCAGCTTTCTTTCACCCGGGACGCCGTGGCAGACGACGTGATTAACCGAGGTGCAGATAGACTTGGGGTAGGGCGAATAGCCTGGCGGGGCGTAATTCAATGGCGCAGGAATGGTCTGCTGAACGTTAACCATATAATCATGGCAGAGGCGGTCGACTTCATCGGTGGTCATCCCGGCCTTAATGTGCGGGCCGATAAAATCCAGCACCTCTGAAGCCAAGCGTCCGGCAACGCGCATTTTGGCGATATCTTCAGTCGATTTGGAGGCTGTGGTCATGGCGGGAGGGTTCCGAAACACGGTGATCGTATCCGATTGGATAAAAGGGGAAACATTCTATTCCAGATTGGTCGGGCTTGCGGTATTTTGCGCCGCCTAGACGAGGCAATGGCAGTAACCTGAATGCGCGGCATCAGTCGGGAAAGCGTGTTGCCAACGTTTGGTCAGCAGGCCTTAGGCGAACCCCCGCGTTATGCATTTTGCGCCGGGGCCATTGAGTAAAATCCATTTAAGATGATATAATTACGAGCTGGGCAGGTGATGGGCGACGGGGTTTTCCCGTTGCATTTCCGCCCAGAATACTCACATCCGCGATAGTCAGGGTGCGCGCCGGCAGATGCCGGAGTGTCATTGCGTGGATGGCGGTTTAACCCTCACTGGAGATTTTATGGCTTCAATCATGCGTGAAATGTTGGAATGCGGCGTCCATTTCGGGCACCAAACCCGCTACTGGAACCCGAAAATGGCGCCTTACATTTTTGGTCACCGCAACAAGATACATATCGTCAATCTTGAAAAAACCGTGGCTCTGTACACGGAAGCGTTGAAATTCGTGCGGCAACTGTCGGCGAATAAAGGATCGATTCTTTTCGTCGGCACGAAGCGTCAGGCCCGTGAAATCATTAGCGAGGAAGCGCAGCGTTGCGCATCGCCTTTTGTTGATCACCGCTGGCTTGGCGGTATGCTGACGAATTACAAGACGGTCAAGCTCTCCATCAAACGTCTTAAAGATCTGGAGACGATGGCAGGGGACGGCACGCTGGAGAAAATGACCAAAAAAGAAGGTCTTAATTTTCAACGCGAGGCTGAAAAGTTGCAGCGCAGCCTTGGCGGCATCAAGGACATGGGCAGCTTGCCCGACGCATTGTTCGTGATCGATGTCGGCTATCACAAGGGCGCGATCGCAGAGGCGCGTAAGCTGGGCATCCCAGTGATCGCTGTGGTTGATACCAATCACAATCCGGAAGGCATTGATTACATCATTCCGGGTAACGATGATTCCAGCCGTGCAATCCGTTTGTATGCGCGTGGCGTTGCCGATGCCATTCTCGAGGGCCGGAGTCAGGTCATTCAGGAGATCATCGCTGGCGGGGAAGAATTTATCGAGGTTGAAGATGATCAAGGTGCGCGAGCGGCCTGAAATCCAGCCTGATCAAAAAAGGGGCTAACGCCCCTTTTTTTTAAGCAACGTTTTACTCATAGTCTATCGTTGGAGCGAATATGGCAGAAATTACCGCAGCAATGGTGAAAGAACTGCGCGAGGCCACCGGCCTTGGCATGATGGAATGTAAAAAAGCGCTGACCGAAGCGGATGGCGATTTGAAAAAAGCCGAGGAGCTGATGCGCATCAAAAGTGGTGCGAAAGCCAGCAAAGTAGCAGGGCGTATTGCCGCCGACGGTGCAGTCGGCGTGCATATCGCCGCAGATGGCAAGTCAGGAGCCATGGTTGAAGTTAATTGCGAAACCGATTTTGTTGGCAAAGACGCCAATTTCCGCGCATTTGTCGATGCCGTCGCGATGGCCGCAGCACAAAACGATGTGGCGGATGTCGACGGATTGGCGAAGAGCGCCTGTCCGGGCGCCGAGTCGATTTCTGCTGCGCGCGAAGGCCTGGTCATGAAGCTGGGTGAAAATATCAGTGTGCGCCGGTTTACCCGTTTTGCCGCCAAGGGTCGCTTAGTTCATTATCTACACGGCAGCAAGATTGGCGTGGTGGTCGATGTTGAGGGCGGTGACGAACAGCTCGGCAAGGATCTTGCCATGCATATCGCCGCCAGTAAGCCAATTTGTGTCGATCGCACTCAAGTGTCTGAAGAGACCATCGCCAAAGAACGCGAAATCTATTCGGCCCAGGCCAAAGAAAGCGGCAAGCCGGAGAACATCATTGCCAAAATGGTGGACGGTCGGATTGCAAAATTCTTGGCGGAGGTCACGCTGCTCGGGCAACCTTTCGTTAAGAATCCCGACGAGACTGTCGAGCAGTTGCTCAAGGTGAAGCAAGCCAAGGTGCATACATTTCAAATGTATGTGGTTGGCGAAGGTATTGAGAAGAAAAAGGATGATTTTGTTGCTGAGGTGATGGCGCAAGTCGGGAGCAAGTAAATGGCACAGGTGCCGGTTCATAAACGCGTCCTTCTTAAGCTCAGCGGCGAAGCGCTGATGGGCGAGGACGCCTACGGCATCAACCGCACGATCATTGAACGCATCATTTCAGAGATCGCTGATGTGGTTGCGCTAGGGGTCGAGGTCGCTGTCGTCATCGGTGGCGGGAACATCTTCCGCGGTATGGCACCGGCGGCAGCAGGAATGGATCGCGCGACGGCTGATTACATGGGTATGCTCGCCACCGTCATGAACGCGCTCGCATTGCAGGATGCGATGCGACGGATGAATCTGGTTAGCAGGGTTCAGTCAGCGCTTAATATCGAACAGGTGGTTGAGCCTTACATTCGCGGCAAGGCGATTCGTTACCTGGAAGAAGGCAAGATTGTCATCTTTGCCGCAGGCACAGGAAACCCGTTTTTTACGACAGATACTGCGGCTGCTTTGCGTGGCATGGAAATGAATGTGGAGCTGGTGTTGAAGGCGACCAAAGTCGATGGCGTTTACACCGATGATCCGAAAACCCACCCGGACGCGATGCGATACAAGAGCATTACGTTCGACGAAGCCATCATGAAGAACCTGAAGGTGATGGACGCAACTGCGCTGACGCTTTGCCGCGATCAAAAACTGCCGATCAACGTCTTCAGCATTTTCAAGGCCGGCGCTTTCAAGCGCATCGTCGTCGGTGAAGACGAAGGCACTCTCGTTCACTGCTAATGCTGCAATTTTTTATTTCCTATGCCGGCGGTCGCGCTGGTTTAATGTTTGCGGAGGCTCATCATGATCGCTGAAATCAAGAAATCCGCCGAAGAGAAAATGAAGAAGACGTTTGAGGCCCTAAAAAACGACCTGGGTAAGGTGCGTACTGGGCGTGCACACACCGGCTTGCTCGATCACATCATGATCGATTACTACGGCACTCAAACACCTCTTACAGGCGTTGCAAACGTGACCTTGCTTGACGCGCGCACTCTGGCTGTGAACCCCTGGGAGAAAAAATTGGCCGGCGTTATCGAGAAGGCCATACGGGACTCTAACCTGGGCCTTAATCCGGCGGCGGTGGGCGATGTAGTACGGGTCCCTATGCCTGCGCTGACCGCGGAACGCCGTCGTGACTTGGTTAAGGTGGTGCATAAGGAGGCCGAAAACGGCCGTATTGCAGTGCGGAACATTCGTCGCGATGCGAATACACATCTGAAGGATCTGCTAAAGCAGAAAAAACTCGCTGAGGACGAAGAACGTCGTGCGCAGGACGACATCCAGAAGCTGACGGACCGCTTTATTGCCGATATTGACAAGGCACTTGCAGTCAAGGAAACAGAATTGACTGCGGTTTAGTGAGCCGACGTGGCGGAAATCACCTCCAGTGTTGCCATTCCCGAGCCTCGGCTAATGCCGAGACATGTCGCCATCATTATGGACGGCAACGGACGGTGGGCCAAGAAAAGGTTTTTGCCACGTATCGCGGGGCATCGCCGCGGGGTCAGTAATGTGCGTAGCACCGTCAGCGCCTGCATCGAAAAAGGTATCGAGCATCTAACACTCTTTGCGTTTAGCAGCGAGAACTGGCGCCGTCCTGCCGATGAGGTGTCGCTGTTGATGCAATTGTTTTCGCTCGCACTGGAAAATGAGATAAACAAGCTGCATGAGGCAGGGATTCGTTTTCGTGCGATCGGCGATCTCGAGCGGTTTGATCCCCGTCTCAGGCATTTGATCGCTAACGCGGAGACGCTGACTGCTGGGAACCGAGCTTTGACGCTGACGGTTGCCGCGAATTACGGTGGTCGCTGGGACATCATGCAAGCGGTCAATAGCATGACTGCAGCGCAGCCGGGTAAAGTATACGCGGAGTCTGATCTTCTTCAATATCTTTCAATGGCATACGCACCTGAGCCAGATCTTTTCATTAGGACAGGTGGGGAGCAGCGTGTCAGTAATTTCCTGCTATGGCAGCTCGCTTATACCGAGATGTATTTCACCGATACCCTTTGGCCGGATTTTGATGCCGCGGCGTTTGACCTCGCCTTGGCATCTTTTAAAAATCGCGAGCGGCGTTTCGGACGCACCAGCGAACAAGTAAAGTTGGCGGACGCGGAAGTGCCAGAACCCGTTGCAGTGAAACGCTAGGCACTGCGTGTTCAAGCAACGCGTTCTAACAGTCGCCGTATTACTACCAGCCTTCGTTGCTTGCGCTTTCCTGCTGCCAACGGCGTGGTGGGCTCTGGTGATGTTCCTGGCGGTTGTATTGGCGGCGCGAGAATGGTCTGGACTTGGAAAATTCCAGGTTTTGCATAGTGTTGCCCTTTACTTTCTCTTGTCCCTTGCTTGTCTGGCTCTCTGGTTTAACCGTGAGCTGACGGTCATGGTATTTGCCTTGAGCGTAGTGTTGTGGATAGTCGCGGTACCGCTGCTCCTCTGGCGCCGTATGCCGATGCGCGCCGATGCGGTTGCTGTTCTGGGCGGCATCCTTGTGCTAGTGCCGTTGTGGCTCGCGATGGTCCAGTTACAAGAGAATCCAGCATTGATGCTGGCGTTGCTGGCCATCGTATGGATCTCTGATAGTGCGGCTTATGGGGTTGGGCGTGCGATTGGTCGGCATAAGCTTGCCGCGTCGATTAGTCCCGGGAAAACCTGGGAAGGGGTGGGCGGCGCATTTTTCGCAGTCTCTGCGTATGCCATAATTTTTCACGTTTTCTGGTATCCGTCGTTCGATTTGAATTACCTATTGGGGGCGTTTTTCGCCATGGCGGTGTTTGGTATCCTGGGTGATTTGTTCGAATCGCTGCTTAAGCGAGGCGCCAACGTCAAGGACAGCGGTACATTGCTGCCCGGCCATGGTGGTGTCCTCGACCGCATTGATGCCTTGACCGCAGCGATACCACTGGCCGCCTTACTATTCCCGCCAACATGAAATCCTGTCGCAACATTGTCGTTCTTGGTTCTACTGGAAGCATCGGTGTTAGTACGCTGGATGTTGTCGCGCGTCACCCGGAGCACTTTAACGTTCTGGCGCTGACGGCACACCGGCAACTCGACCGCCTTTACGATCAAATAATGACTTTTTCGCCGCGCTTTGCGGTGGTGGCTGATGAGGCTGGTGCAAATGCGTTGTCGCAACGTTTGCAAGCTGCTAATGCAACCACGCTGGTTTTGCACGGAGCACAAAGCCTTGAAAAGGTCGCGGCTGACCCGCACGCAGACCTGGTCATGGCAGCTATCGTTGGCATTGCCGGATTGCGTCCGACACTGGCAGCGGTGAATACCGGTAAACGGGTTCTGCTCGCCAATAAGGAAGCGTTGGTAACGGCCGGACCGGTTTTTATGGAAGCCGTTCGTCGCCATGGCGCGACATTGATCCCCATTGATAGTGAACACAACGCCATCTTTCAGGCCTTGCCGGCTGGATTTGGCGGTGACCTTACGGCGGCCGGAGTCCGGAGAATTTTGTTGACGGCGTCTGGTGGGCCTTTCCGTGATTGGTCTTCAGAAAAACTTCGGGATGTAACGCCTGATCAGGCCTGCGCGCATCCGAACTGGGTAATGGGGCGGAAAATTTCCGTAGATTCCGCCACCATGATGAACAAAGGGTTGGAGATTATCGAGGCGAGCTGGCTATTTAATGCGGCCGAACATCAAATCGATGTAGTAATTCATCCTGAAAGTGTGATCCACTCGATGGTCGAATACATTGACGGTTCGGTTATCGCCCAACTAGGCAACCCGGACATGCGCACGCCCATCGCCCATGCCCTCGGCTATCCGCGCAGAATAACCTCCGGGGTTAGCTATCTGGATTTGGCGGTAACCGGAAGGCTAAACTTTTCTGCGCCAGATGAGGGGCGCTTCCCATGTTTGCGGCTGGCGCGAGAAGCACTTAGACGCGGTGGCTGTGCGTCAGCTATATTGAATGCGGCAAACGAGGTGGCTGTAGCCGCATTTTTGAGCTTACAAATGCGCTTTGACCAGATACCTGAATTGCTGGAGGCGGTTATGGTTGAGGCTGGCGAACTGCCTTTGCACAGTCTTGCCGATGTTTTTGCAGCAGACGCTTATGCGCGGCAGAGTGCCGGCCAATGGCTTAAACGTTATGCCATGCGCTGCGCTACCCTATGATCCAAATTAACCGCTTAATGGATGCTCACGCGTGAATTTATTGATTACGGTTGCGGCTTTTATCTTTGCGCTTGGCGTCCTGATCACTATCCACGAGCTCGGGCATTATTTTGTCGCCCGCTGGTGTGGCGTAAAGGTGCTTCGCTTTTCCCTCGGATTTGGCACCCCCTTGGTTTGCATGCGGCGCGGTGTGGATATGACTGAATGGGTTATCGCGGCATTTCCGCTCGGTGGTTACGTAAAAATGCTCGACGAGCGGGAGGGGGAGGTATCCGCTCAGGACTTGCCAAGGGCCTTTAACCGGCAGTCTGTAGGCAAGCGTATCCTCATTGTCGTGGCGGGGCCGCTTGCCAACTTTTTGTTGGCGATCGCATTGTATTGGATCGTTTTTGTCAGTGGGGTCCCGGGGGTCCGACCGGTGATCGGCGGGGTATTGCATGATTCGGCGGTTGAGCGCGCACAACTGTCTACTGGGGATATCATTTTGAAGGTCGGGCAAACACCGGTGGCTACCTGGGAGGATGCCCGCTGGCACCTATTGCAGGCTGCGGTCAACCGGAAACCCCTTTCATTGGAAGTTCAAAATCTACGTGATGAGATTCATTGGCGCAATCTTGACTTTTCCAACATGAGTGCAGAGGCGTTGGACGGGGATTTTCTGCGCGCGCTGGGTTTTGGACGGTTACAACCGCCGTTACCACCCGTCATCGGAAGGGTAGTTGCAGGGGGCTCAGCAGAGCGTTCCGGCTTGCTGGCGGGAGATCGGATTATTGCGGTAAACGGCGCGGCCTTGCATCGCTGGGATGAATTTGTTGCGCTGGTTGCTGCGAATCCCGCACAAAGCCTCGCTTTAACGATCCGCCGTGACCAGCAGGATGTCGAAATCACCGTAACACCGGATTTAATTTCCGACAAGAGCGGGAGCATCGGTCGCATCGGTGCGGCGCCACGGATTGATTCTGCTGCATTACAAAAATACGCGGTTGAAGTGCGTTACGGCTACTATGAAAGCTTGGTCAAGGCCCTGCAGAGAACCTGGGAGACGTCCGCATTCAGCCTCCGTATGCTGGGGAAAATGCTCACTGGTGAAGTGTCCCTAAAAAACCTGAGCGGCCCGATTACTATCGCCGACTATGCCGGTCAATCGGCTCAAGTCGGGTGGTCATCCTACATGATATTTTTGGCACTGATCAGCATCAGTCTTGGCGTCCTGAACCTGTTGCCTGTGCCCTTATTGGATGGGGGGCATTTGATGTATTATATGTTTGAAATTATTAAGGGAAGTCCTCTTTCCGAGAAAACCATGGCAGTGGGGCAGCAGGTCGGTTTGGCCGTAATGCTCGTCTTAATGGTTTTTGCTCTCTACAACGATGTTACGCGATTGGTAAACGGCTGATATGAATCTGGGCAAGGGACTGGTTTTAATCGTCATCGGCCTGTTAGTTGCACTGCATGCCGCCGCATTTGATCCGTTTGTTTTGAAGGACATCAGGGTCGAAGGAATTCAGCGCGTCGAAGCGGGAACGGTATTCAGTTACCTACCGATAAAAGTCGGTGACACCATGACCGACGAAAAAGCATCGCAGGCGATACGCTCTTTGTTTGCAACGGGTTTCTTCAAGGATGTCAGTCTTGAGGTTGAGAACGGCGTCCTGATTATTAATATTCAGGAGAGGCCTTCTGTCGCGCAGATCGAAATTAACGGTGCCAAGGAGTTTAATAAGACTGACCTCCTTAAGGGCATGCGCTCGATGGGCCTCTCCGAAGGCCTGATTTTTGATCGCGCCTTGCTCGACAAAGCCGAGCAGGAATTAAAGCGTCAATATGTGAGCCGTGGCAAATATGCGGTGCAGATTGTTACAACTACCACTCCATTGGAGCGTAACCGGGTTTCTGTTCGCTTTGATATCGTCGAGGGCGATGTCGCGAAAATCCGGCAGATCAGTATTATTGGCGGCGCGGCATTCAAGGAGTCTGAGTTGCTTGACTACTTCAAGCTGCGGACCCCGGGTTTGATGACGTGGTATACCAAGAACGACCAATACTCAAAGCAGAAGCTTGCCGGGGACCTGGAAGCGTTGAAGTCCTACTATTTGGACCGCGGTTATCTGGAATTCAACGTCGATGCGACGCAGGTCTCCATAACGCCGGATAAAAAAGACGTTTATATTTCTATTGGCATTACGGAAGGGCCGCGGTTCACGGTGGCCAATGTGAATGTCGCCGGTGAAATGTTATTGCCACGCGAAGAGGCGCTTAAGTTAGTTCAGCTCAAGGCCGGTGAAATTTTTTCGCGTAGCAAGCTTACAGAGTCGACCAAGGCAATCAGCGATCGATTGGGGAACGACGGTTATGCTTTTGCTAACGTTAATGCAGTCCCGGAGATCGACCGTGAAAAGCAATCCGTATCTTTTACGCTTTTCGTGGATCCAGGTCGTCGGGTTTACGTCAGGCGAATCAATGTGGCTGGTAATACACGCACCCGTGATGAAGTTATTCGGCGGGAAATGCGGCAGCTGGAAGGTGGCTGGTATTCGGCTGACAGAATTACGAAATCAAAACAGCGTGTTGACAGGCTGGGGTATTTCAACGAGGTCAATATTGAAACCCCATCGGTTTCAGGTGCGACAGATCAGGTCGATGTGAATATGTCGGTTGTTGAAAAGCCAACCGGGAATATCATGATAGGCGCGGGGTATGGGAGTAGCGAGGGGGTGATCCTGAGCGGGGGCGTCTCCCAAAACAATGTTTTTGGAACTGGAAATTTTGTTGGTATTCAATTGAATACCAGCAAGGTAAACACAATTTATTCGTTCTCATTTACGCAGCCGTATTGGACGGTCGACGGGGTCAGTCGCGGTTTCGATATTTACAAGCGTAACTTTAACCCGACATCGATCGGTGCCGGACTCTACAATACGAAGACGTTAGGCGGCGCCGGTCGCATTGGCATTCCCTTTACCGATATCGATAACATTAGTTTGGGGCTGGGCTACGAAGAAACCAACCTCACCACGTATTCTGACAGCCCTGACCGAATACTTTCCTACGTAGCAACCTTTGGCAATATAAACACCTCGATACCGGCAACAATTGGGTGGGTTAGAGACACACGTGATAGCGCAATTTATACCACTCGAGGTGGAACCCAAAGGGGGTCATTGGAGGTCGGAATACCCGGTGGAACGCTGCAGTACTACAAATTGGGTTACCAAAACCAACGATACTATCCCTTAAATTCGACCGTCACGCTCTATTTAAATGGTGACATTGCCATTGGCGGTGGCTTGGATGACAAGCCGTTGCCCTTTTTCAAAAATTACTATCTCGGAGGCGTCAGCACCGTGCGAGGCTTTACGACGGCGACCATTGGTCCGAAATACAGTGATGGTACGCCAATCGGCGGTAGTAAAAAAATAATGGGAAATGCGGAGTTTTTATTTCCGTTCCCCGGAATGGCTAACGAAAAATCAGTGCGCCTTGGGGCATTTCTTGATACCGGCATGGTCGGTGAGGAATTCAAAGCCTCCGACCTACGTGCATCTGTTGGTGTTGGCCTAACCTGGGTGTCACCATTTGGCCCTATCAAAATCAGTATGGCGAATGCCATACGCTCGCAGTCGAGCGATGGGAAGCAAAAGTTTCAGTTCACCTTTGGTCAAATGTTTTGACCAATAGATTAATTTCGCGTGAAAGCATTAAAAATGCAAGGAGAACACTGTGAATAAGTCGGCCTACTCGATAGTAGTTTTTTTGCTTGTAGGTATATTTTTGGGGGCAGTTGCAAGTGCCGCCGATTTGAAAGTCGGATTTATCGATGCTGAACGCATAAACAGGGAATCTTTGCCTGCAGAGAGGGCAACGAAAAAGCTTGAGAAGGAGTTCGCGCCCCGTGAGCAAGATCTTCGAAAGTTAGAGCAACAGATCAAGGCATTGCAGGGCCAGCTTGAAAAAGATGGCCTCACGATGAGCGAATCCGACCGCAGGAATAAAGAGCAGGAACTTGGTCGGCAAAGTCGCGAGTTTCAGCGCTTGCAGCGGGAGTTTCGTGAGGACCTCAATCTTCGTCGCAACGAAGAGCTTTCAGCGTTGTTCGAACGTGCAAACAAGGTAATCAAGCAGATTGCGGAGGCGGAGAAATATGATCTGATCATTCAGGAGGCCGTATACCGCAGTTCGCGTATCGATATCACTGATAAAGTCCTAAAGGCGTTGCTCTCGGAAAAGTAGGTTAGGACGGGAGGAATATCTTGAGAGCAGGAATCCTGCTTTGGCATACCGTCTGAGAAAAAATTGGAAATGCCCAAAACATTCACGCTCAACGAGATTGTCCGGCACCTCGGTGGGGAGTTGCTTGGTGACCCCAAGGTTCGGATACGCCAGGTAGCCCCTCTTCAGACCGCGATAGCCGGAGAGATTTCCTTCCTTGCGCAACAACGCTACATTGAGCAGCTGCAGTCAACCCATGCATCTGCTGTTATTCTGGGTAAAGGAGCTCAGGATGCAACTACCTTGCCCAGGATTGTTTGCGATAATCCATACGCCTATTACGCTGGGGTGGTGGGTCTTCTGAACCCGCCTTTCAAACCCGATCCTGGCATCCATCGGTCCGCCGTTGTCGCAGATGGCGCACATATTGCTCAGAGTTCGTCCGTCGGACCGAGCGCGGTAATAGAGGCAGGCGCATCTATTGGTGAGAACTGCGTCATCGGTGCGGGATCATACGTGGGGCGTGACACAGTGATAGGTTCCGGCACTGAACTTCACGCCAACGTCACGATTTACCACGGTTGCCGCATAGGTGATAGATGTACCGTTCACTCCGGGGCTGTTATTGGGGCTGACGGTTTTGGTAACGCGAAGGACGGCGATGTATGGAGAAAAATCCCTCAAATCGGCGGTGTTGTCATTGGGGATGACGTTGAAATCGGCGCTAACACAACAATTGATCGGGGTGCTCTAGACGACACGACGATCGGCAACGGCGTGAAACTCGATAATCAGATCCAGATCGCACATAACGTTACAGTAGGTGATAACACGGCGATTGCAGCCTGTGCTGGTATCGCGGGTAGCGCCAAAATTGGTAAAAACTGTACGCTTGGCGGTGCCTCCATGATCTATGGACACATCAGTATCGCAGACAATATAAATGTTTCCGCCGGGACATTGATCATGAAATCATTAGATGAGCCAGGCGGATATACCGGTGTTTACCCTTTTGCGAGCCACCAGCGTTGGTTGAAGACTGCCAGTCATCTCAGACAACTGGATGACTTATTCAAAAGGGTCAGAGTGCTGGAAAGTAATAAAGATAAGAACGGGAATCAGACATCATGAGCGGTATGGATATACATCAGATATTGCAATTCTTGCCTCATCGTTACCCGTTTCTGCTGGTAGACCGGGTCATCTCTTATGAGGTTGGTAAAAATATAGTTGCACTTAAAAATGTAACGATGAACGAGCAGTTTTTTGCAGGCCATTTTCCGCATCATCCAGTCATGCCTGGTGTCTTGATCATCGAGGCGCTAGCCCAAGCGGCTGCGATCCTCACCTTCAAAACGCACAATCACAAGGCCGATGATAATTCCGTCTATTACTTCGTCGGAATCGATAAGGCACGCTTTAAAAAGCCGGTCATGCCGGGGGATGCGCTGGAATTGCATGCGGAGATCAAGCGATTTACGCGGGG
>CAIWNB010000214.1 GCA_903913965.1 uncultured beta proteobacterium | reverse complement strand
GCCATAGACGCCGGCCAACCCCATCGCCGTCAGCCACACCAGTATCGGCAGCTTGCGCAACGTTATCGCGGCAAGCAGCGCGGTGACGACGATGCCCAGACCCAGTTCCGAATAGGACGGAAACAGACGCGGTGCGATGAGACCGACAAACATGCCACCCAGCGCCCCGCCTAGTGACACCATTAAATAGAACTGCGTCAGATAACGCGGTGCCGGGCGCATCTTTGCCAGTTCACCGTGAAAGAACATGCAGCAAAAGAAGAGCCCGGCGAGATACAACGGGATCGCAATCTTGATGTCGAGTGTGATCGAGCTGGTTTGCAGGCCCCATGCACAAAAGCCGAGGATGACGGCGAGCGGTCCGAGGATTAGTCCGCGTTTGTACCAGCCGTCGCTCTCAAAACACAAAATGAAGGTCAACAGATACAGCGTCAGCGGCGCGAGCCAGAGGAAGGGGATGGAGGCGATGTTCTGCGTGATGTGATTGGTGATGGCCAGCAGCAGCCACGAACCCATCGCGGAGAGTGACAGCCACAAAATCAGATCAACGCGGCGGGGTGCCGGTGCATCGTCGGGGGCCGCACTGCTTTCAGTCGCGGTCGCAGCGGGGGCGGCGGCTGCACCGTGGCGCAGGCTGACGATGGCGGAGGTCGCGCAGAGCACGGCGAACAAGGCATAGCCCGCTGACCACCATACGGCTTGCGAGGCGGTGGCGATCCAGGTTTCGAAGATAAACGGATAGGAAATCAGCGCCAGCATCGAGGCCAGATTCGACAGCGCAAACAAACGATACACCGTGCCCATCGGAAACGAACGCGCGAACCACGCCTGCACCAGCGGGCCGGTGGTGGCGAGCAACAGATACGGCAAGCCGATGGTGGCGATCAAGAGGCCGAGGATGCGCGCACCCGGATCTTCATTGCCCTGTGGCTTCCAGCTGACATCGGCGAGGATGGGCAGCACGGCGAGACTCACCAGCAGCAACACCACGTGTACGATGACCTGGGTGCGTGGTTTGAGTTTGCGCGTGGTGAAATCGGTGTAGGCATAGCCGGCGAGCAGCGCAACCTGAAAGAACACCAGGCAGGTGGTCCACACCGCGGCCGATCCGCCGAACCACGGCAGGATCTGTTTGGCGATGATCGGTTGCACAAGAAAGAGCAGAAATGCGCTCGTGAAAATGGTGCAAGCGTAGAGCAGCATCGGCGGAATCGCTTATTGATTTGAGGAAGGCGGCATTATACAGGGGCGCGCCCCGCCGCCCGCGGTGCGCCCATCGGGCGCACCGACTCAGGCTGTGGTGTTTGTTTCCACGCGCGCCGGTCGCTGGTGTCGCGGCAACAAAAGCGCCAGCGGCAGGCCGAGGTAGCCGATGCCGGCGGCCATGATGATGGCGGCGGTGTAGCTGCCGTAGGCGTCGAACAAGAGCCCGCCCATCCAGCCGCCCAGCGCCATGCCGGTGGCTGCGCCCAGCGTCTGGAAGGCATAGATCGAACTGAGCGGCGCTTTTTCACCGAAGAGCTGGCGGTTGATGATGGGGAAGCCCACCATCTCGCCGCCATAACACAGGCCGAAGACGGTGGCGAAGGCGTAGAACATCCAGGCCTCGTTCGCAAACAACAGCAGCAGGATTGAACTGCTCTGGCCGATCAGCGAGAGTGCGAGCACGGTACGGCCGCCGATCCTTTCGGTGAGCACCGAGAAGCCGAAACGGCTGAAGATTGAAAGCCCGGCGATCGTGCTCAATACGCCGGCACCTTCGATGCCCGACATGCCATTGTGGGTGGCCATCGAGACGATGTGGGCGAGTATCACGGCGTGACCGGCACAGCCGAGGTGATGGATGCCCATCAACAGCCACACCGGGCGCTGCTTCAGTATCTCCTTCAATTTTGCCGGCACGACCGCTGCAGCGCGCGCGGTTTCCGCAGCGTTCTCATTGGCTGCACCATAGGGCCGCAAGCCCTTGTCCTGGGGGCGACTGTGGATCAAGGCGGAGAACGCCAAGAGAATCACCCCGAGGCCGATGCCGACCACGGTGAAGGTTTCCTCCCAGCCACGGGTGTCGATCAGCCAGCGAAACAAGGGCGCAAAGATCATCGGTCCGGCGCCGAGTGCCGCCCAGTAAATCCCCAGCGCGAGCCCCATGTGACGATGGAACCAGCGCGTGACGATGACCGGCAGCAGCACGGTGAAGGCGGCGTGCCCCATCGAACCGACGAACAAGCCGTAGAGCACATAGAACTGCCAGAGTTCGCTGATCCTGCCCATCAGCAGGGTGCCGGCGCTGATCAGGAACGATGCGCCTATCATCAGAAAGCGCGCGCCAAAGCGGTCGCCCAGCCAGCCCATGATCATCACCGCCGGCATGCCGGCAATGAAGGCGATGGCATAGGCTAAGGAAATGTCGCCGTGCGACCAGCAGAAACGCTCGACCAGCGGATCGATGAAAACTGAAAAAGACGCCGAATCGGCGCGGCTGACGATGCCCAGTACGCAGGCCGCGAAGAGAATGATCCAGGCGTAATGCAGGCGTTTAAATTTTTGTGTGAGAGTCAAAGTAAAGGTGCCTTTAGGTAGCGGCGGTTGCCGGCGCGGCCTCGCTGCGCCGGATCACCAATATGCTGAGCGCGGCGACGCCACACATCAGGCCCGCGGTGAGGAAGGCGCCACTGTAGGCGCCGAAGATGCTGCGGATTGCGCCGCCGCCAAACGCGGCCATGGCCGCACCGATTTGATGGCCGACGTAGATCCAGCCGAAGACCAGCGGCGCGTTCTGCCGGCCGAAAATATTCGAGGTCAGGCGCAATGTCGGCGGCACGGTGGCAATCCAGTCGAGCCCGTAGAAAATCGAAAACAGGCCGATGCCCCAGAGACTCATGTCGGAGTAGGGCAGGTAGAGCAGCGAAAGGCCGCGCAGGCCGTAATACCAGAATAGCAGCCAGCGGCAATCGTAACGGTCGGAGAGCCAACCCGAGAGCGCAGTGCCGACCAGATTGAACACGCCCATCATGGCGAGGATGCCGGCGGCACGCACCTCGGGCACGCCGCCGTCATAACAAAAGGCGATGAAGTGCGTGCCGATCAAGCCGTTGGTACTCAGGCCGCAGACGAAAAACGTGCCGAATAATATCCAGAAGTCGCGCACCGGCAGCGCGCTCTTCAGCGCGCGAAAAGCAATCGTGATTGGATTGCCGGTGGCCTGCACGGATGCCACCTCGCCGGCTGCCGCGCCATAGGATTTCAGACCGATGTCTTCGGGGCGTTCCACCAGCAGCCACAGTATGAGTGGAATGATTAATGCGACCACCGCAGCCACCGTCCACGCCACCTCCTGCCAGCCGGCGCGTTCGGCGATGGCCGCCAGCAGTGGCAAGAACAGCAGTTGACCGGTTGCCGTGCTGGCGGTGAGCAGGCCCATGACCACGCCGCGTCGCTCGGTAAACCAGCGATTGACTACCGTTGCGGCGAGCACCGTTGCGGCGAGTCCGCAGCCGACGCCGACCATCAGGCCCCAGGTCAGCATCAGATGCCAGGGTTGGGTGATCTGCGTGCTCAGTACGACGCCGCAGGCAAGCAGGCCGAGGCCGAAGAGTACGGTGCGCCGAATCCCGAAGCGCAGCATTGCCGCACCCGCGAACGGGCCCATCAGCCCGAACAGAAACAGATTGAGCGCGACCGCCGACGAGATGGTGGCGCGATCCCAGCCGAGTGATTTTTCCAGCGGGATAATCAGCACACCCGGGGTCGAGCGCACGCCAGCCGAACACAGCAGCAGTACAAAGACCACGCCGGCGACGACCCATGCGTAATGCACGCGACCATGCAGCATTCTGGCCAGACTGTTCAACGGTGGCCCTTCGGTATTTTCAACAGGACCACCGCATTATAAGAGCAGCGCGGCGCACCGCCGCCGTTGTTATTGCGCTTCAATCTTCGCCGCTTTCATGATGGCGGCGAAGCGTTTCAAATCCGCTTTGAACAGTTTGGTGAAGTCAGCGGGTGCTGCCGCCGCCGGCTCGTAGCCGGTGCTGGAGAAGGCCTCGCGCAGCGGGCCGCTCTCAAATGCTTTGCGCACTTCGGCGTGCAGACGGTTGACGATGGCGGCGGGCGTTTTTGGTGGGGCGAACATCGCATGCCAACCGGTATCGAAGCTGTAGCCGGGCAGGCCACTCTCGCCGATCGTCGGCAAATCCGGCAGTGATGAAATACGCTTCTCGCCAGTGAAGCCGATGCCGCGCAGTTTTGCCGATTTGAGATGCGGTACTGCCACGCTGGCGCCGGGGAAATGCAGATGAACTTCGCTGCTCAATACGGCGGTCAGGCCGGGGCCCCCGCCCTTGTAGGGGATATGCTGCAGCGTGATACCGGCTTTTTGCGCCAGCAGTTCACCGGCCAGGTGCTGGCCGTTGCCGATACCGGCCGAGCTGTAGCGCAGCGGTTGCTTGCGCGCGATCTCGATCAGTTCCTTGATGTTGTTCGCCTGCACAGAAGGATGTGCGACCAGGATATAGCCCAGACCGTTGGCATAGTTGGTGATCGGCGTGAAATCCGTTTCGCTGTTGTATGGCAGCGATTTATACATCGATGGATTGACCGCAAACGCCACCGAGGTGGCGAGTATGGTGTAGCCGTCGGGTGCCGATTTGGCGACGATGTCGCAGCCGACGATGCCGTTTGCACCGCTGCGGTTGTCGATCACCAGCGGCTGGCCCATCGAGATTTCCATCTGGCGGGCAAGTTGTCGGATATAGGTGTCGACGTTGCCGGCGGCGGGAAACGGCACCACCACGCGGATCGGGCGTGACGGATAGGGTTGCGCCTGCGCAAAGGTGGCGCTGACGCCAAGCAATAAGGCGATGGGCAATACGAATTTTTGCATCTGGATCTCCTCGCGGCGGTGCCGGGCTTTATTTGAAAAAATCATAACACGTGCCACTGCATTGCATCTGTTTGGCATGTGATCGGGTGATTGCATCCGATATCTGCTCTTGCGCCTATGCAAGGGCGCGGTGTTGCATGCAATATACGCCTTCATTGATTGTCGGACGTCGCCATGTCATCACGCAGTGCCAGAGACTGGATGTTGTTGCTCGCTCTGTCGGCGATGTGGGGCAGTGCGTTTTTGTTTATCAAGCTCGGGGTGGCGAGCGTGCCACCGGCCACGCTCGCCGCGGCGCGCATTGTGTTGGGAGCGCTGATTCTTTATGCGGCCCTGCGCTGGCGTGGCCTCACCTTGCCACCGGTGGGGCGCGTCTGGCTGCCCTATGTGGCGATTGCGCTGGTTGGTAACAGCGCGCCGTTCTTTCTCATCAGCTGGGGCCAGCAAACGGTGGATAGCGCGCTGGCCGGCATATTGATGGCGGTGATGCCGTTGACCACGCTGCTTTTGGCGCATTTTTTTGTTGCTGGCGAACGCATGACGGCCTGGCGCACCGGCGGTTTTATCGTTGGCTTTGGCGGCATCGTCGTGTTGATCGGGCCGGACACAACGGGTGGCGTTAGCGCGCCTGTCATCGCCGAGCTGGCGGTGCTCGCAGGGGCGGTCTGTTACGCCGCCAATAGCGTGATTTCACGCTGTTTGATCAAGGCCGATTTTCTGGTGGCCTCCACTGCGGTGATGCTGGTTGCCAGCGTGATGACGGTGCCACTGGCACTGCTGCTCGACCAACCATGGACCCTCACGCCGACCGCTGGATCGGTGGTGGCCATCGTTTGGCTGGGCATCGGCCCGACGGCACTGGCGACCTTGCTCTATTTCAAATTGATCGCCAGCGCGGGCCCGACCTTCATGGCGCTGGTCAATTACCTCACGCCGGTGGTGGCGCTACTGGCGGGGGTTGGCCTGCTGGGCGAGCAACCGGGTTCCGGTGCGCTGGCGGGGTTGTCGCTGATTTTGTTGGGCATTGCGGTCAGTCGTCGCGGTAGCCCAAGCGCTTGAAATACCGGGCTTAAGCCCAAGATTAAGCAGTGCGGGAAGCTAGTGACCCGGTGCGCGCAATAGAAAATCTCTAATGACTATAAACCTGGCGGGATTTCGGTCGTAAATACAGGCATGAATATCGTCTACAACAGTGATAACTACTACGTCGTCGAATATCCGCAGCAACGCGGCTTCGAGGTGGTGGACAAGCAAGCGAGCCGCGGCACCTATTTTCAGGGTGATGTGGCGCGCAAGTTCCGCCATTCAATGATCGGCGCGATTGGTGATGATCCTTCGCCGGATCATGTCGATGAATTTTTATCCGACTTCGGCGCGTTGATCAATTTTCCGATGGTCGTGCACTAGCGTGCGTCGTCGGCCGCTGCGGCGGCCTCTGTGGTCTCTATGTGCTCGCAGCGTCCGTTCTCTGACAGCGCGGGTCTGCCCAGCGCGCTGACAAACAACTGTTTGACCGCGTCGACTTCATCAGCGCCACGCAGATGATCGGCCAACAACAGGCTGCTGTTCGTGGTGCGTGCCAGCAGGCGGTAGTAGCGCACCCCGCCAAAAAAACCAAGAAAGCGCGCGTCGCGCAGAACGTCGAGCGCGTGGATCGTTTCCACCGCAACGATTTTTTGCGCCAGCGGTATGCCGCACCAGCGGCGGTCCGCACGCAGTTCAGTCTGCGTGGCGGCGACCGTCAGGGCATTGAGCGCAGTCCACAGGGCGATGGCGATAAACACTGTGCCGATGCTGATCAGCGGCAAGACGAACACCCCGGCAAACGCCAGTGCGAGCAGATTCGACGACCCGTCGCCGCCATGACCAACGAGTCCGGTCAAGGATGCCAGCGCGATAAAGCTGCAGGCGGTGCCGAACAGCGCCAGCATCAGCGCCGGTGCGGCGCTGCGCAGCGCCGGGCAATAGACGATCAGTGACGCCGCATCCTGGTGGATCTGCGTGCTGCCGATGCGTTGCTCAGCCATGCCAGAGGCTTTTATTCAACCTGCACGCGCGCTGCCTTGGCGACCTTCGCCCATTTGTCGATTTCCGCCTTCACATAGGTGGTGAATTCTTCCGGCGTATTGCCACCGGCGAGTCCGCCTTGCGCGAGGATTTTCTCTTTCATCTCCGGCGCTTTGAGCATTTTGACCAGCTCGCCGCTGACCTTGGCGACGATGTCGCGCGGCGTGCCAGCCGGCATCACCACACCGTTCCAGGAGCTGCCGTCAAAGCCCTTGAGGCCGGATTCATCGACCGTCGGCAGATTGGGCAGCGGCGGAAAGCGTTCCCGCGTTGAAACGGCGATGGCGCGCACCTTGCCTTGTTGAACAAAGGGCAGGGCGGCAATCGCCGTGCTGAAGGCGGCGTCGATCTGGCCGGAGATTTGGTCGATCATCGCCGGCGAGGCGCCCTTGTAGGGCACATGAACCAGTTTCATACCCGCCATCGAGCTCAACATCTCCATCATCATGTGCGGGCTGGTGCCGTTGCCGGTTGAGGCATAGGTCAGTGCGCCGGGCCGCGTCTTTCCCAGCGCGATGAACTCGCGCACGTTTTTCGCGGGTATCGACGGATGCACCATCAGCAGGCTGGGCAGCACGGCGAGCAGGGTCACGTAGGCATAATCCTTGAGCGGATCGAAGCCGAGTTTGTTGTACAGACTCGGTGCGATGCTTTGCGCGATGGTCATCATGCAAATCGTGTAACCATCGGGCGGTGTCTTCGCGCATTGCTCAAAGCCGATGTTGCCACCGGCGCCGCCGCGGTTGTCGGCGACCACCTGCACGCCCCAGGCTTTCGACAAATGGTCTGCCGCCAGCCGTCCCATGATGTCGGTCGGGCCGCCAGGCGGGAAGTTGATGATGAAGCGCACCGGTTTCACCGGATATTGTTGCGCCAGCGCCGGTGTTGCGGCGGTCAGCGCGGCTGCCATTGCCAGTGCATAACGGATCGGTTGTTTCATCCATCCTCCTCGCTGTGTTGTGGTTTGCGTGCCGAGCGCGCAGTTTACGCTGCGAATGGCACGATCTCCATAGTGCCGCGTCCGCCACTGAGAAAACGCTTGAGGATCTTGTAGGTATCGAGATCAAACGCAGGTCGCGCTTCGAGTCCGTCGAGTTCGTCTTCACTGCGCACGGTACCGAGATAACACCAGTGATCGAGCACGTGCAGCACGGTCTCATCACCATCGCCCTCGCGTATGCCGATACGGCCGCGGTAGGGCCAGCTTTGCAGTTTGAGTTCGGCGAGGGCTTCAATCAAACGCAACGTGTGCTGGGCGGGCTCTTCCTTGCCGACACAGACGCCGCGACAGCGCTGCAGTTGATGGGCGAAGCAGGGGCCGCCGCGACTTTTCTCGAGGCCGACGGCGACCAGGCATAATTGGTGGGCCTGGGCGAGGCCGCGCAAGGCCTCGACCGCCGCGCGCTTGCTGCGAAAAACTCCGTAGACGGTTTCGCCGCTGCCGAAATCAATTTCAGCCGCGTGCACCAATACCGGCGTGCCGCCGCTCTCCGCGTTCCAGCGCCACGCATGCAGTTCGTTATTGCGACGCAGCTGGCGGTTCAAGGTCGGCAGCATGCTTTTGACCAGACGTGCTTCTTCGAGCAGCGCGCCGAGTTCGCCCGCGGTCTGTTTCCATTCGACACGGCGGATCTGTTGCGTGATGTTCATGTCCTTGGCCAGCCGCAGGTCGCCGGAAAAATGCGATTGCACGCGGGCGCGCAGATCAATGCTCTTGCCGATGTAGATCGGTAGATCCGTTTCGCCGTAAAAGAGATAGACCCCCGGGGCGTTGGGAATGTCTTCAATCGAGAAATCGACGAGGCCGGCGGGCAGGTTGGGCTTTTTCAGCTGCGCGGCTACGGCGGTATCCAGTGCTGCTTCGCCGAGTTCATCGCGCCACACTTGCACCAGATCCCACAGCACGCGGGCGTCGCCCAAGGCGCGGTGGCGTGCGCTGCAGTCGACGCCGTGACGTTCCATCAAGGTGTCGAGATTATGTTTGGCGTGACCCGGATAGAGTTTGCGCGAGAGCTTCACCGTGCACAGCACGTCTGGAGAGTAACGCAGCTCAAGGCGCGCGAATTCGCTCTTGAGAAACCCGTAATCAAAGCGCGCGTTATGCGCGATCAGCAGTTTGCCGGTCAGCCGTTCGTGTAATGCTCGCGCCACCTCTTCGAAGCATGGGGCGTCTTCCACCATCGCGTTACTGATGCCGGTGAGGGATTCGATGAACGGCGGAATACGCGTCTGCGGATTGATCAGCGTGCTCCATTCTTCCGTCAGTACGCCGTTTTCAACTTCAAGCAGACCAATCTCGGTGATGCGATCGCGGCTGGCCGTCGCGCCGGTGGTCTCGAGATCGAGAAAGACGAGGGGGCGTTCAAACATGCGGGGCTTCGTTGTGCTGGATGTGGTCGTGCTCTTCGCGCCAGACCGCTGTCGTAAAGCGTCGCAGCGTCAGCGTCGCATCCCAAAAATCAGGCGGCAGGCCGCCTTTGTATTTCAGATTGCCGACAAACAGTGCAGTGTCTGGAAACTCGCGCCACATCTGCGGCAGAAATAGATTGCGATGGTGGCCGTATTCGACCATCACGCCGTCGATGCCGGGACGCAGTTGCGCCAGTGCGCCGGCTTCGTCTTCCCACTGCAGGGTTTCCAATGGCGAGAGGACCGAGACTTCGATGCGCAGTGCATCGAGTTCGTTACTGGTGATGGCTTTAAAGCGCGGGTCGTGGAACGCCGCGGCGAGGGCGTTGCTGCGCAGATCTTCGCATAGCGCTTGACGGGCGGGCGGCGCGCCAGCGGCCCCGCGTAGTTTCCCTTCGAGCGTGAGCGTGACGTGGGTGGCGGCGGGTTGCCGCAACCATGCGGCTGCGGTTGCTACCACGGCGGGGAGCACCGGCTGGCCCAGTTGCGCCGCCATTGCGGCGCGCGCCTCGGCGAGCAGGACGCGGCCCGCCTCAGCGGACAGTTGCAAGGTGCACTCGGTCAGGGGTGTGGCGGGGTGTGGGCTGGATGTCATCACTGTGGTCTGGTGGCGGCCTGCCGCGCGTTGAGAGGCGGCAGGGCACAGGGTATGTCGGAACGGCGCGCCATTATAGTCTGCCGCTTTGGCGGCAAGGCAATGCGCGGGGCCAGTGGCCGCACTGTTAAAATCCGCGCGGAATGACCACCACGCCCAAACATTTTGCTCTTGTTCCTGCTGCCGGCAGTGGTGCCCGCATGGGTGCCGCTTTACCCAAGCAGTATCTTGAGTTGGCCGGCCGGCCGCTGCTCTATCACACGCTGCGCCAGCTGTGCGCCTGTGCGGCGATCGAGCGCGTGTTCGTGGTGCTGGCCCCGGGCGACGACTTTTTTGCGCAACAGGACTGGCAGCCGTTCGCCGCTCGTTTGGAACCCTTGTATTGCGGCGGTGCTGCGCGTGCCGCCAGTGTGTTCAACGGCCTGGCGGCGGTGCGCGACCTGGTTGACGCCGACGACTGGGTGTTGGTGCACGACGCTGTGCGGCCCTGTCTGCCCGTCGCCGCGCTGACACGGTTGATTGAAACGCTTGCAGACGATGCGGTGGGCGGTTTATTGGCGCTGCCGGTGGTCGACACGCTGAAACGTGCCGACGCCGCGGGGCGTGTCATCAAGACCGAACCGCGCGACGGTCTGTGGCAGGCGCAAACGCCGCAGATGTTTCGCTACCGCGCGTTGTGCGAGGCGCTGCGCGCGATTGATCCGGCGGTGGCGACCGACGAAGCCAGTGCGATGGAAGCGCTGGGTTTGCAACCGCGACTGGTGACCGGCGACACACGCAATCTGAAAGTGACGTATCCGCATGATCTGGAACTCGCGGCGCTGATACTCGAACGCATGGAGAAGCAATGAGAATAGGACAGGGTTTTGACGCGCACGCGCTGGTGGAAGGGCGCCCGCTGGTGATCGGCGGGGTGACGATTCCATATGCGCTTGGGCTGGCCGGACATTCGGATGCCGACGTCTTGCTGCATGCGATCTGCGACGCGCTGATCGGTGCCGCCGCGCTCGGTGATATCGGCCGGCACTTTCCGGACAGCGATCCGCAGTACAAGGGCGTCGACAGCCGCAAGCTGTTGCGGGCGACCGCCGCGTTGCTGTCTCAACACGGCTGGGGGCTGGTAAATCTCGACGCCACCATCATCGCGCAGGAGCCGCGCATGTCGCCGCATGTGGCGCAGATGGCGGCCAACATCGCCGCCGATCTCGGCGTGCCCATCAACTGCGTCAATATCAAAGCCAAGACCACCGAGCGGCTGGGCTTTACCGGCCGCGGCGAGGGCATCGCCGCCGAAGCGGTGGCCTTGATCGCACCACTGGCCGTCGCCGCAGGCCAGGCCGCCGGCTGAGCGTCGAATCATCCGCGCGCTTGTTCTTTGCGCGCTGGCCTGATGCCTGATGCCGCATCCGCGCGTGGCCCGGCCCTGATCGCGTGATCGCGTGACCGGCCGCTGGCCGTTGCGCAGGTTCTAAATCTTACTTGGACGGTGCGGTGGGCGCGGCGGGTGCTGCCTTTGGCGTTTCTGTTTTGACCGGTGCGACCGGCGCCGCCTTGGTCGCTTCTCCTTTGACTGCTTCTGCCTTGGTCGGTATTGCTTTGGGTTTGGTGGCGGGGATGGTCTCGCGCAATTGTTCGATCAAGCGAAACGCGCCGCCGACCACGCTGGAGCTTGGGTTTTCCTTGCAGTATTCGTCAAGCTGCACGTAGAGCGCCTCGCCGGCGGGGAGTTTGCCGGTCGGTACCTGGCGCGCGGGGCTGGCGTAGTTGTGGCCGGAGACCAGGCCAAGGATCCAGAATTCATATTGCTGGCGGATGGCGTTGTTGCCCGCGTACTTCGACCAGGTGGCGCAGGCCGCGCTGTCGAACGGGAAAAAGATATTAATTTGTTGCTGGGCGCCGGCGGTGCCGCTGGCGATTACCGCAGCGCCGAGCAGCAAGCCTGTCATTACAGTGCGCATGAGGATCGTCCTCCGTTTTTTCAAGCGTGGAATCCTAGCAGGTTTGGACAGGATTTGACGTCTGGCAATCGCTGCGAACGGTTGCGGCGTTCGTAGCGGCAATTTGATCGGGGGCGTTATGTGGCGCCCGTTTCTAACGCAGCGGTAGTTCAACCCGCGCTTCGAGGCCGCCGCCTGCGCGTGGCAGCAGTTGCACACAGCCGCCATGCATTTTTGCAATGCGGTCGACGATCGCCAGACCAAGACCGGAACCGCTGGTGCTGCGTGCCGTGTTTAATCGCGTGAACGGCTGCAGCATACGTTCCGCGTCGGCCGCCGGGATGCCCGGCCCGCGATCGAGCACCGCGAGGCGGGCCTGCTTGTCGTGCAGCGAGGTTTCGATCACCACTTCCTGACTGCCATGACGCAGCGCGTTGTCGACGAGATTGGTGAGCAGGCGCTGGATCGCCAGCGTCTTCACCTGCATTGGTGGCAGGCCGCCACATTGCGCGCTCACCGCAAGCCCCTGACGCTTGTAGCGTTCGACCACGCCTTGCACGATCTCATTGATGTCGGCATCGACAGCGTTGACACTTTCACCGCCGACCCGCGCGAAGTCAAGAAACTGGCTGATCACGGCGTCGATGTCGGCGATATCCTGCACCATGCCTTCCATGAGCGATGGGTCGGTTTTGTCACCGAGCATTTCGAGGCCCAACCGGATGCGTGCCAGCGGCGTGCGCAGATCATGCGAAACGCCGGCCAGTAGCAGGGCGCGATCGGCGTCGAGCCGTTTGAGATCGGCCGACATCTGATTGAAGGCGCGCGCCAGCGTGCGAATTTCGCGCGGCCCGTTTTCGCTGACCGGCGGCGGCGACTCGCCGCGTCCGATGGACGCGGCACCGCCGGTGAGTTCGCGCAGCGGACGATTAATGCGGGCGACGATCAAAAATGCCCCCAATACAGACAGTCCGAGCACCAGCAAACCCCAGCCCAGCCAGCGCAGTTGTTCGGTGCGCTCGACGCGTTCGCGCGGCAGGCTGACCCAGTATTCAATCTCGTCGATTTCGAAATTGACCCAGATGTCCTGAGTGCCGCCGATGGAGACGAGCAGCCGTGTGTCGTCACCCAGCCGCCGTTGTAGCTCGGCGCCGAGGAGCCGCTCGAAGGGCCGGTTCGGTAACAGTTCTACCGGCTCTTTTGGACTATCGGCGTGCACATGGATCCCTTCCTGCTCGGCGAGATCGCGCAGCAGGTCAAAGCGTTTGGCCGGGTTCGCGGTGATGAGGGCCGAACGCGTCAGATTGACCACGCTGGCGATTTGCTGGGCGACCTGTGCGGCGCGCGGCTCTCGTTCGAAGACGCGAAAAATCTGCAGCCAGGCGAAGTTGCCCGCCACCAGCAACAGGACCAGCAACAGCATCGTGCGCCACAACAGGCTCTGCGGTAAAAACTTCATCGCAGGAAAAAACGGTATAAACGTGTTGAAACCTGCGAGGTGTTGGCGGTGTCGCCGAAGTTAAGCGTCATAAAGGTCATGGGCGCCCGCGCCTTGCCAATTGCTGCTTGAGGCGCGCCAAGATTCGCTTGATTCGCCGCGTC
Source organism: uncultured beta proteobacterium (assembly GCA_903913965.1). GTDB lineage: Bacteria > Pseudomonadota > Gammaproteobacteria > Burkholderiales > SG8-41 > PALSA-1004. The sequence goes on along the minus strand of CAIWNB010000214.1, from coordinate 1,031 downwards.
AACCCTCACGCCCGGCCTTACAAACACTACTGACCGCCGTCCGGTACGAAGACGTAACCGAAGCCCCAGACCGTCTGGATGAGGACGGGCTTGGCGGGATCGTTTTCTAGCAGTTTGCGCAGACGCGAGATCTGCACGTCGATGGCGCGGTCGAATGCGCCGAATTCGCGACCGCGTGCCAGTTCGGTCAGCTTGTCGCGTGATAGCGGCGACCGTGCGTGTTGCACCAGTACCTTGAGCAGGGCGAATTCGCCAGTGGTCAGGGCGACCGGCTGGCCGGCGCGCGTCAGGCTGCGCGCCGCGAGGTTCAGACTGAACTCGCCGAAGCTGACGATCTGCACTTCGCTGCTCGGCGCGCCGGGTGGTTGCGCTTCTGGCGCACGACGCAGCACGGCCTGGATGCGTGCGACGAGTTCGCGCGGGTTGAAAGGTTTGGGCAGATAGTCGTCGGCGCCGACTTCAAGACCGACGATGCGGTCGACGTCGTCGCCCTTGGCGGTCAGCATGATGATGGGTATTTTGTTGCCGACGCCGCGCAGCCGGCGGCAGATTGAGAGGCCGTCTTCGCCCGGCATCATCAGGTCGAGCACCATCAAGTCGTAGCGTTCGCGCGCCAGCCAGCGGTTCATGTCGGCGCCGTCGGTCGCGGCGCGTACGTTGTAACCCTGCTCGCTCAAATAGCGGTTGAGCAGGTCGCGCAATCGCACGTCATCGTCAACGACGAGTATTCTGGTCTTGGTGTCAGTCATGGGCGCAATCCTAGACGCTTCATTTTTTCAATGCCACTGTTTTGTAATGGAATGTTAACCCGTGGTGCAGGTGAAACAATTTGTTACAAAAGAGCCCGGATGGTAATGCGGGTGCCGAAGGTGGCCGGCGTAATATTCGTCAACGCAACCCTTTGCATTGGTTGAAGTGCTGCACATGTTAGGTCATTGAATTGTGTATTTGATGTGCGTATTTGACGTGCGAATCTGATTTGATTACGGGCGTTCGTTAATGACGTTAATGGTTTGCGTTGAGTTTGTCGT
>CAIWNB010000213.1 GCA_903913965.1 uncultured beta proteobacterium | reverse complement strand
TTTGCAGCTTGATTTTCGCGTGAACGACGCGGCGCTGGCGAAGATGTTGCCGGCGGGCTGGGAAGCGGTGATCGCCACCGCGGGGCCGGCCAAGGATTGCAATGTGCGCATGATCTTCATCGACCGCATGGGCATCATCGGACGTGACGGCAAACCGGCTGCGCGGCCGACCGGACGCCTGGTCTATCTTGCTATTCCGGTAAAGAAGACCGGCACCGATGTCGCCGGCCAGATCATCATCCACGGTCTGGTTGATCAGGCCGCCGATGCGCCCGGTGACTTCGGTGTTTACCAGCATGCGACGACGGCCAAAATGTCGCGCACTTCGTCTGCCGCGGGTGCCGCCATGATGGGGGCCGAGAACTGGGAGTTTGCCGCCGCCAGCGGTGAGCGCATCGAAGTTCAGATCGAATACGAGCGCGGCCCCTTGGTCAAGGGAACCCCCGAGGTCAAGTTTTTCTATGCCAACGATCCGTCGAAATACCTGACTTTCAAAGTGGATCAGGGGATCGACATCATGCGTAACGCGACCACCAATCCGCCCGATCATGTGAAGAAATTTTCCTACAAGGCCGGTGGCGGAAAAATCGCTGCATTGTTTGACGGCAGCGAACGCTTGGTCAGCTGGGACAGCTTTCCGTGGTATGTGCGTTCAGTGATTGCACCCTGAGCGGTTTTTTGAACCGCCGCAGAGCGGTTATCATTTGTAATTTATAAAGGGACAGGCGGCGGCAACGCCGCCTTCTTTATTGATGGCGTCCAAACGCTCGATTGCTGATTTCATTAAACCGGCCGCGGTGCTGGCGGGATTTCCCGGGCACGACTACACGCTGAGCGGCCTTCTGCAGTCGCGCCTGCAACCGGATGCGGCGCGGCCCTGCATCCTGTTCAATGACAAGACCTGGACGTGGTCGGAGTTCGTCGACGCCGTTGGTAAGACCGCTGGCATGCTCGCCGCGCGTGGCATCCGTCATGGCGACCGCGTTGCTGTTATGGCGGGCAACAGCGATGCCCATGTGCGGATGTTGTTCGCGCTGGCACGCCTTGGTGCCATCATGGTGCCCGTCAATCCTGATTACGGCGTGGAAGAAGCGCGTTATGTGTTGAATCACGCCGGCGTCTCAGCGGTGGCCTGTTCCGACGCGACCCTCGCTGTGGCGCGTGCCGCCACTGCGGAGATGACGCCAGCGCCGTGGTTCATGCGTGTGCTTGGCGAGGATGCCTCGGTGCCCTCGCTTGACGCGCTGGTGGCGGCATCGAATGCGGTGGTTCCCGCGTTAGCGGCGCAGGCCGACGATACGGTGGTCATCATCTATACCTCGGGCACCACTGGCTTTCCTAAGGGCGTGATGCACAGCCAGCGCAGTTTTTGTTTGTCGGGTGAGCGCGAGATTGAGCGCTCTTATCTGCAAGCGCGTAACCGCGCGTTGATTGTTTTACCGATGTTTCATATCAACGCGCTGTTTTATTCGGTGGCAGGCACGTTTGTGGTGGGTGGTTGTCTGGTGATCGCGCCGCGTTTTTCTGCTTCGCAATTCTGGAAACTGGCCGCTGACACGCAAGTGACGCGCGCCAATGTGATGTTGGCCGGCATGACCATTCTGACGCGGCGGCCGCGCAGCGAATACGACGACCGGCATTGCCTGGAAATCATCGTCTGCGGCGGCCTTACCGATGAAATTGTTGATACCTGCACACAAGAGTTCGGGATCAAGAAACTGGTCGAAGGTTTCGGCATGACCGAAGTGCCGGGAACGTTCGGCGTACCGGTCGAGGCGCAGCAGACGCGCGGTAGCATGGGGGCGCCAGGCATTTATCCCGGCAACAAAATGCCGTGGACGCAGGTGCGTATCGTCGATGATGAAGGACGCGATGTTGCCGATGGCGTCACCGGCGAAATGCTGGTGCGCATGCCGACGATGCTGCAGGGCTATTACAAAGACGCCGAGCAGACGGCGGCGGCGATTCGTGATGGCTGGTTTTACACTGGCGATCTGGTCTGCCGCAACGAAGATGGCTGGTACAGTTTTATCGCGCGCAAGAAAGACATCATCCGTCGGCGCGGTGAAAATATCTCCGGCGCTGAACTCGATCGCGTGATCGGCACACATCCGGCGGTGTCGGGGGTGGCTGTGATTGCGGTGAGTGACGATATCAGCGGCGAAGAGGCGTTGGCGGTGGTGGTGCGCAAGCCGCAGCAGGACGTCAGCGCGCAGGAGATCGCGGCGTGGTGTGGCGAGCGGCTGGCGGCTTTCAAGGTGCCGCGTTACGTGGTGTTCACCGATGATCTGCCGCGCACGCCAACCGGCAAGGTGGCCAAGCACATTCTGAAAAAAGATGTGACGCTGGTGACGCGGGCCGTTGCGGTGCGTTGATTCGTTCATTCTTATGCGAGTACCTATGAATCGAAATTCTGGAATTGCAGCGGTGGTTTTATGCGCGGTGTTGCTGTTGGCCGGGCAAGCGGTGCTGGCGGCTGAAAAATCCGCAACCGGTGATTATCCAAACCGGCCGATCCGTTTGATCACGCCGGCGCCGCCTGGCGGCTCGACGGATTTTCTCTCGCGCATCATTGCGCCGCGTCTGGCCGATGCGTTGAAGGGCAGCATCGTTATTGATAATCGCGGTGGTGCCGGTGGTGTGGTCGCCGCCGAGATCACTGCGAAGGCGCCGGCCGATGGCTACACCTTGCTGATGGCCTACTCATCGCACACGACGAACCCGAGCCTCAATCCGAAAGCGGGTTATCGTGCCGTCGACGATTACGCGCCGGTCACGCAAGTGACGATGGCACCGCTGGTGCTGGTGGTTAATCCGCAGCTGCCGATTAATTCAGCCAGAGAGATGATCGCCTACGGCAAGGCCAATCCGAACAAACTTAATTTCGGTTCGGCCGGCAACGGCAGTGGTGCGCATATGTCGCTGGAGTTATTCAAATACATGACGGGGCTGCCGGCGCAGCATATTCCGTACAAGGGTATGGGGCCGGCGGTGATTGATCTGCTCGGCGGGCAGATCCAGGCGATGTTCGCCGGCATGCTGCCGATCCAGTCGGTGTTGCGTGCCGGGCGCGTGCGCGCTTTGGCGGTGACTTCCTTGCAGCGGGTG
>CAIWNB010000212.1 GCA_903913965.1 uncultured beta proteobacterium | reverse complement strand
TCAAGACATTCTTAGAACTTGTGACGGATCAGCATACCCATGAACGTCGACTTTTCGCCATAGCCAGTGCTCGCAGCGCCGCCCGTGCCGATCGTGATGTTCGAATAACGATCGTTCGTGACTTGCGCATAGGTCAGGCCAACTTCGGTCCGCTTCGACAGCGCCTGAACGCCCTCAAGGTGGATCTTCTGCGCGCCGGTGTCACCCGCACCACCGTTGGCAGTCCACGAACCAATAGTCGTGTACGAAGCTTGAGCACCCGCACCAAAACTACCCGAGGTCGAATTCTGGACCGAGTAACCAGCGCGCACACGGTACGGACCCGTGACGTTCCAGTCTGCATACAGACCCCAGGTCTTCACGCTCATGTCAGCACCGGCAGCATTGACAGTGCCATATTTCATGCTGTTCCAGATACCGCTCAAACGCAGCGCATCGGACACCTTGTAACCAGCGGCCAGAGACAACATCGTATCGTCACCGCCGTTATAAGCCGTAGATGCTGCAGTGGCTGCCGGGTTGTAGTTGGTATGGTTTTCATACGCAACACCAAGGCCCAGCGGACCATTGGTGTAGTTCACCATCGCCGACCACATACGCGGCTTGCGGAGCGTTGCGGTGTTATAGCCAGCGCTCGCTTCGTTGGTCGACGACCAGGCAAACGAAGCATCCACACCGTTAAAGGTCGGCGTGTCGTAGGTAACCAGGTTTTGTTGACGGCGTGAGAACGAAGCCGGCGTGCCAGTGTTGTTGGTATTGCTGGCGGTCGCGTTCCACATTTGCGCGCCTTGGCCCATGGCGGCGCTGATCGGGAACGGATCATACAAAGCGGTCATGCGCTTGGCCGGGGTATCGTAGTTACCAGCGTTGATGCTGCCAAAACCACCTTTCAAACCGATGTAGCTGTTGCGGGCGCACATATTGGCTGCCGAGCCGCCGACGATGTCCATCGAAGTCGAGCAGAGGAAGAACGCAGTCATGCCACCGTCGAGTTTTTCTTCGCCGGCAATCGCCCACTGGCTCTCTTGGTTGCTCAGAGCGTCATAGCTACCCCTGGTTTGGGGGCCAGTCGCTCCATTATTGTTGGTCAAATTCAAACCCGTATTGCCGTTGTTGAACATGCCGTAGTTAAAGTTCAACGAACCCGACAGGGTCACGTTCGACTGAGCGAACGCAGCGCTCGCGCCAAACGCGCCGATGGCGCTACCAACTGCCAGAGCGATAATTTTCTTGTTCATGCAAAATCTCCTTTTTGGTTTGTCACCGTCATCAGCTATCGCATCACGTGATTGCTACAACCGACTCAAGTGGCGCCACGTAAGTGGTGCTACGTAGAATGATGCCGCAGCCTGCGCGTGACGGGCAACAGATTGCAGCCAGTCTGCAGGAATTCCCAGCCCGAATGTTGTATTCACGCAACAAACGCTATTTATTCAGCCCCTGCGAAACCCCGCCTGAACCCCTACAATCGACAGCCAGAAACGGGATTTCCAACCGAACGCCCACCGTGCGCCGCCTAAACCGAAGCGCATGGATCTCATCGATCAAGCCTCGAAAAAACGGCCACCACGCATGAACCAGAACCCTATCCATTACGCTTTGCAACTCCATCAGGCCGGCCGTCTCGATGATGCGCAATATATTTATGATCAGATACTTGCATCGAATCCGCGGCACCCTGATGCACTCCATCTGCGTGGCCTGATCGCACTGCAAAGCGGGGACGCCAACACCGCCGCCGAATACCTGCGCAAAGCCGCTCAAACGCAGCCCAAAAATGGATTGTTCCGTGCAGATCTGGCGTCTGCCCTGATGGCAATCGGCGATCTGGACGGCGCCGAGTCAGCGTTCCGCCGCGCCGCCCACCTCGCCCCCGATCAGCCGCAATTCAACGTTGGCATTGCCAACTGCCTCGCGCTGCGCGGCAAACCGGCAGAGGCCGAAAAACAGTTACGGGCGGTGACACAACGCCACCCCCGCTACGCGCTGGCCTGGTTCAACCTCGCCAACACAGCGCGCGATCAAGGCCGCGCGCGTGAAGCCGTCGAACTCTACCGGCAAGCGATCGCACTGGACCCTGGACAAATCGAGGCACGCAATAATCTGGGGGCAACACTGCTAGCCTTGGCCAAAATGGGCGATGCCGAAGAGACCTACCGCGAAGCGCTGCACATCAGCCCTGACGATACGCGGCTCTTGTGTAATCTGGCCTCCGTCTTGATTGACCGCGGTAAATTTGTTGAGGCCGAAACAGTAGGCCGCCGGGTGATTACGCTGGCCCCGAAGATGGCCAATGCCTACGCCTTCCTCGGTGCCGCGATCGGGCACCAAGGTCGCCTGCTCGAAGCCCTGGAAGTACATCGCACAGCCGCCGCTCTCGAACCGGACAACACGAGAACGCTCGTCGCGCTGGGTAGCGCGCTCTACGAAACCGGTCACGCCGAGGAAGGAATCCCGCTGCTGCAACACGCCCTCGAACTGGCTCCGGATTTATGGCAGGCGCGTATTTCGCTCGGCACTGTAAACCTCGCCCTGGGCAATTTTGTCGAGGGCTGGAAGGGCTATTACCACCGCATGGGTCGCGCGACCTTTTCAAAACAACACCCCGGCGTACCAATTGCATCCAGCCTGCCCGCAATGCTCGCTGGCAAGCACATTTGCCTGCTTAACGAACAAGGCCTTGGCGACCAGTTATTTCTGTTGCGTTGGCTACCCGCGCTCAAAGCGCAGGGCGTCACGATCTCGTACAGGCCAGACCCGAAACTCGAAACCATACTCCGACGAAGCACGTCGCTTGATCATTGGATAACAACAACCGACGCCTTACCGGAGGCAGATTTTCACGTCATGCTCGGTGATCTACCCTTTTTTCTTTCTGGCAGAGCGGAATCCAAAACACAGCAACCATGTCCGGCGAGCCTGCCCCTGACGTCGCTTGCAGAAAATCTGCGCGCGATGCGCGAACAGTTATCCAAGCTCGGGCCGCCGCCCTATATCGGCATCACCTGGCGCGGCGGCACACCGCCCGAAGAACAAAGCAGCGCGATGTCGTGGATGCTTTTCAAGGAAGTGCCCATGGCACAACTGGCCAGCGCGCTGCTTAAGGTGGAAGGCACTTTGATCGCCCTGCAGCGCAAACCAGGCGCCGGAGAAATCGATCAATTGAGCAAATTGCTACAAAGACCGCTGCATGACCTCAGCGGTACGAACGAGCATCTCGAAAACATGCTGGCCCTGCTCACCTTGCTCGACGACTATATCGGCGTCAGCAATACCAATGTGCATTTGCGCGCCGCCGTCGGCAGAACCGCACGCGTGCTAGTGCCCTGTCCAGCAGAATGGCGCTGGATGGCCAGCGGTGAAGAATCACCTTGGTTTCCGCGCTCCGCGGTATACAGGCAGAAAAACGACGGCGATTGGACAATGGCGCTGCAACGTCTTGCTGCCGACCTGATGCCGGCGGCGCAGCCGGCAACAGGGTGAAGACCCTCGCAAACTTTTTTGGGCGTGTGCCGCGCTCCGCCGTTCAGACCGGCGTTTGAACGGTGGAGTCGCGTTTACGTTCGACGATGATCCAGAAACCGCTGGGCATTCTTTCAAAACGCGCCAACTCGAAACGCTGCAAAAACTTCGGCAACCACCAGTTGGGGCCCTCTTGGATCAAGTGCGCATTGCGTCCATCCGGTAACACCTTGATGGCAGCAGCGGTATGAACCGTAAACACACCGACGCCGTGAGTGACCCGCTGCAGATCATCCAGCACATTGTCGAGCAAGACTGGCTCGATGTGTTCTAGAACGTCTATGCAGGCGACCAGCCCACAGGGTTGAGCTGGCGCCGACCACTCGGGAATGGCAGGGTCGTAATGCCGGATCTCCGGCGTGCGCTTCATCTGTTGCTTCAAGGTCAGTCCAAGACGTCCCTTACCGGCGCCGTAATCGAGCAGCTCCTGCGCACCGACAGCCTCGATCACCTGCGCAACCAACGGCGCATATTGCACCGAAGCCACGCCATAATTCGGGTTCTCGTGCAGCGTCTGCTGCATTTTTCGATATTCTTCAGTAATCAGCATGACGTCGCCCATCATTTAAACAACACGGGATTTCAAAAAACGGTCTACCGAGGATGAAATATTATCATGCAGAATTACGACCTCTGCAGCCTCAGCGCCTTGAGCAGATACCGCCCTTCTTATCAACATGCAGCTTCAGACCCACCACACCAGAACTGGTACATTTCCGCGAACGTTTGCGGATGCTGCAATTCAAACGCATCCCAGTTTGAACAATCCGTCATGGGCGCATCATCGGGATAGGCACGCAAATAGGCCCCCATGGCTTCAGGTGCGAGATTGGCAAACCCCAGCAGAGTCAACCGGCTTTCGGCGAGCATACTGGCGATCTGCGGCAGACGCATCTGGTGTTCCTGCACATGGAACATGAGGTCACGGCACATACTCATCGAATAAAAATCAAGAAATCCGGAAAGTGGGGCAAGCACCGAATCCGACTTCTGATGCAATACGAATTGACGGAACCCGCCAATCGCCGCCGCGGTAGCCGGCATACCGGCGGCTTGAATCTCAGCGCGCGCGGCCGTGACGCTGACCCGCGCCAGTTCACTGTAGAGCGATAGTCTGAGTAATCCGCGCGGCCGCAATAATTGCACCAGCACACGCAATCCGGCCGCCGGATCATTCAGATGGTGCAGAACGCCGTTGCAGTAGATCATTGAAAAACGTTCGGTCAGCACGCCCAGACCGAGTATGTCGGCCTGACGAAATTCGATGTTGCTGACCCCGAGATCGGCAGCCATGCGCTGCGCATAGGCAAGGCTGGCAAGACTCAGGTCGACCGCCAGCACCTGCACATCAGACAAGCCGGCGGCCAGTTCAATTGCTTCATGGCCAGACCCGCATCCCGCCACCAGAACACGTGCGCCAGCAGCAAATTCAAAAGAAGCGGCAGCTGTCGGCGCCTCGCGGTCTATCCAATCCCGCAGCGTCAGCGGCGGCGGCCGGTCGATCGAAAACCAGCGCGGGTAGGGATGCTCCTCATACATTCCACGCACGCTCAGCGATACACCATCGGTAATGGCATCGTCGGCAACAATGCTCGCGCGCAACGTGAGTTCGATTTCCGGTTCCTGCACCGTGCGGCGCATCAATAACGATAAGGGCGATGTAACGGAATGAACCTTCGCATACGCCACAACGGGCGGCAGCTCGTACAAAGGACCATACATCGCAATGACCACAAGCGAACGCTCCAGCGCCGGCGCAAGGTCGACTTTGGCCACTACCGCGGCTTCCAGTTCTGGCAATAGAGCGGCACGCTGCACCAATTCGGCCGCAGTGGCCGCATAAACAAATTCATTGTTGAAACACTGCAGCGCTAATGCCACGAGAAATTCCAACGGTGCCCGGCTTCGCGCCCCAGCATCAACAAGAAACATTACCCGCATACGCGTCAACACGACTTCGAACGCTGCATCCGCGATCAAGGTGTCACGCAAGAGTTGCAAAAACAGCATGTCGCCCATAACGACCGACTGTGCGGCGGCGTCCCACTGGGTCGGCGTCGATACGGTTGCCAGCAACTGGCGGAATCCAGGCTTTACTTTGAGAGCGCGCAAGGCGACGCTGACATTCCGGTTCTTATCAACATCCAGCCGTTCAAAGTTGCGCGAAATTTCTGCCTGCCAAAACGCCGGCAGGGACGCCCACTGCAAACTGTTGATCAAATTCAGCGCATTGCCACGCGGCAAAGCGTTTTGCGGGTCTCGTGTAAATGCAGCCTCGTAGGCGCGCAGCGCATCCTCCCAGGCGTTAGCCTCATAAAGTGCCTCGCCCAGTTTGAAATAAATTTCCGCGACGTCTGGCGCGTAACGCAAGGCACTGCGATAACCCGCAATCGATTCGGCAATGCGGTGCTGTCTGTGATGGACTAGCGCACGGCGGTAATGCGCTTCGGCATAATGCGGCGCGAGTTCAATAGCGCGGGAAAACCCCGACTCCGCGTCCGCATAGCTGAGCCTTGAAAAGGCGATATTGCCGCGCATCAGCCAGTAGGCTGGCAATTGGGGACGCAAGCGCGTGGCCTGCAGTGAACATTCCCAGGCCTCGTCGTGGCGACCCAACTCATGGAGCACCAGCGCAAGCATGTTCCAGCCGTCCGCCGCCCCGGCATCGATGGCAATGACCCTGCGGTAAATAGCCTCGGCCTGTTTGAAGAGACCGCGCTGACACAGCTGCAAGGCCTCGTCGAGCAGGCCGCCGACACCGTCACCCGCAGTCAACCCGTCCCCGCCGGGATTCAAGGTGCTGCTAACAAAGCAATGGGCAACTAAATACCCAAACCCTTCAACTGCTTTTCCGGATAGCGCGTTCCGGCCGTGACGTTGGGCGGAAATGCTTTTGAGAGTAGCGCAATTTCATCGGCAGACAGCTTCACCTCAACCGCGGCAGCATTCTGCTCGACGTATTTGCGCTGTTTGGTGCCGGGAATCGGCACAATGTCATTGCCCTGCGCCAGCACCCACGCGATGGCAATCTGCGCCGGCGTGCTGCCGTGCGCAACAGCGATCTGTTCGAGCGGGGCCAGCAGGGCCGCGTTGTGCGCAATGTTGTCGGCGAGAAAACGCGGATGCTCGCGTCGACGGTCTTTTGGTAACAGGGCATCGAGCGTTTTCATCGTCGCCGTCAGAAAGCCGCGCCCCAGCGGCGCATACGCCATGAAACCGATGCCAAGCTCACGGCAGGCCGGCAATACATCCTGCTCGACGTCGCGGCTCCACAACGAATACTCGGTTTCAACGGCAGCAATCGGATGCACCTTGTGCGCTCGGCGGATAGTCTGCGGACCGGCCTCGGACAAGACGAGGTGACGCACCTTGCCCTGCTCGACGAGTTTTTTCATGGCGCCGACCGTGTCTTCGATAGGCACCGTTGGATCGACGCGATGCACGCCGTAGAAATCGATCACATCCACACCCAGCCGCTGGAGCGATTTCTCGCAAGCCAACATCACATAATCCGGGTGACCGGCGCTCAACCCGGGCGGCGCGCTAATTCCCGCCAGCCCCAAGTTGCCGAACTTCGAGCCAATCAGGAATTGATCGCGGCGGCCTTTGATGGCGCGCGCGATCAGTTCTTCGTTACCACCGTTGCCGTAAGCATCGGATGTCACCAGTAAATTGACGCCAAGATCAAGCGCGCGGTGTATGGTCGCGATCGATTCGGCGTCGTCTGGCTCGCCATAAGCGATCGACATGCCCATGCACCCAAGACCGATGGCGGGAACCGCCGGACCGTTACTGCCGAGTTTGCGCTGTTGCATGTCGATTGCTCCTTATGAAAGTAAGGCGTTTAGCTGACGTAGGTCACCATCAAATCGCCCACGCCATCGACGTGGCCTTCGAGTTTGTCACCGGCCTTGACTGGACCGACCCCCGCCGGCGTGCCCGAATAAATCAGATCGCCAGGCTGCAACGTAATCAGGCCCGAGAGATAGGCAATGGTTTCGGGCACATTCCAGATCATTTCCGACAAATCGCCGGTCTGAGTGGTTTTGCCGTTGACCTTCAGCCAGATCGCACCCTTGGCCGGATGACCGATCTGGCTCGCCGGCAGCAGCGCAGTGCACGGCGCGGAATTGTCAAAAGCCTTGCCCATTTCCCACGGACGGCCCATTTTTTTCGCCTCGCCCTGGATATCACGACGCGTCATATCGAGACCGACGCCATAACCCCAGACGTGCTCGAGCGCCTTTTCCACCGCAATATTCGCCCCACCCTTGCCGATCGCGACCACCATTTCGATTTCATGGTGCAGATCTTTGGTCACCTGCGGATAGGGAATCGCCGCCCCGTGCAGGACAATCGCATCGGCCGGCTTCATGAAGAAAAACGGCGGCTCGCGATCAGGGTCATGCCCCATTTCACGCGCGTGCTCGGCGTAATTACGGCCGACGCAGTAAATGCGGTTGACCGGAAACACATCGGAACTGCCAACCACCGGCAGCGTCGTCACGGGCGGAAAATCGATCACGTATTTCATGCCTTGCCTTTCTGAATAAATAGATACGCCTGAGGGTCGCGGCACCGTTACAGCAGGCCGTGGCTAACAATCGGCGTGTTCGTTGTCGTCAGTGGAAAACTGCGAAAAAAGCAGCTGCTAGATCACCTTCAATTATCGGCGATCGGTACCGACAGCGTCAAACAAACGCAGGAACGCTGTGCCATCCACTTCGCCGCATGCAAAAATGCCGCCATGGATGAAACATTCAGCCTCTGGACGCTCTTCGCGAGCAGTTTTCTCGCTGCCACCCTGCTGCCTGGCGGCTCCGAGGCGGTACTGTTCGGCGTCATCAAATTGCATCCAGGACAGGCCTGGCCCGCACTACTGGTAGCCACGCTTGGCAATACGCTGGGCGGCCTGTCCTCGTACTTGATCGGCCGACTGATCCCGCAGAAGAAAAAATTAAAAGGCCTCGAACCCGTTTCGCGCTACGGCGCAGCGGCACTACTGCTGGCCTGGGTGCCTCTAATCGGCGACCCCTTGTGCGTTGCCGCCGGCTGGCTGCGTATCAACCCGTGGTGGTCGACGTTATGCATGGCCATTGGTAAATTCGCCCGCTACCTTCCCATTGTCGCCTTTGCGCTCTAGCCGCCAACAAACTTGCCCGAGGAATCACGCGTGAAAAAAAACGTTACCTCAACAGCTGTTGCGAAACCCAAAACCGCCGCCTGTCCGCTGTGCCGTGGCAAGGGCGGCGCCCTGCTGTGGCAGGACAAACATTGCCGCATCGTGATCGTGCGCGACACGGATTACGCCGGCTACTGCCGCGTCATCTGGAACACCCATATTAAAGAAATGACGGATTTGTCGGTAAAACAACGTGCGCATTGCATGCGCGTGGTATTTGCCGTCGAGCAGGCCGTGCGCACGGTATTCATGCCGGACAAAATCAACCTGGCCAGCTTTGGCAACATGGCGCCGCATTTACATTGGCACGTCATCCCGCGCTTTGTCGGCGACGCCCATTTCCCCAACCCGGTGTGGGGCAAACGTCAACGCTCAGGCAAAACAGCAATGGCGAAGCACACGCCAGCCAATTGGCGCACGGCGTTGCGCGATCAATTGGTACGATTGTTGTAGGTGCAGGCCTAACAGACTCAAACCCGACCAAAACCCCTCGCACCAAACACCCGCAATGATGTGATTTACTGCACACCCGCTGCCCGTCTATGCGGTCGATTGTTCCGCACATCAGTCGCACTTGCCCACGCTGATCGGCGGTAATAGAGTCCACCACGATGTCGCTGCCTTCTGCGGCAGCGCACACCAACGCAGTTAACGCTCTCATCAGAAAGGCCGGCTTGCCATGGCAATTCGCACTATCGAACAGTCTGCCGAATCACCGCAATTCGCCAATGCGGCAGATTGCAGAGAGTGGCTTGCCGCACTGCCGCTGACCAACGTCACGCTCGCCCAACAGACGCTGACGAAACAACTCCATCTACTGCGCCAATCTTGCATGATCCCCGATGAACAGTTGGGCGTGCTGGCAGCGTTGTGGGAGCCGGTTCTCTTCGTGCAAACCGCACTGGCGCAGAAATACGCCGGCAAACCACTACCACTGGACACCGATGAATCGGCCGTATGGTCTAGCGTGCAGAAGCTCTGGCTGGAATACGCCGATGCCTGCATCGGCTGCCGGGATGCATATGCTCGCAACAACATTAACGTCGAGCAGAGCAACGCGCTGATCCTGGTGCACGCCATACGTTGCATGGCTGCTGCGATGTTAGAGCATTACCGCATTTATCTTGAGGTTACCCCGGCCTTGTGGGAGAAGCTCAATCAACTCTATGCCTCTGCCGAACGCGCTGGCTTTGCCCGTATCAGCGTCAAGGTAGAGACCCGCGAAGAGGTCGCGACAACCGATTGTCTGGCCGCCTATTGCGCAGCACTGCTGGCGCACCTCGCGCATCCCTTTTCTTTGTCAGCGCGGCAGATGAATCTGTTATCGGCATGGATTCCGCAATGGGCGGCAGTCACAAATCTCGCCGCGGAGCCCTTACCGCCATCAGGCATCCCGGCACTGGGTATCGATCTTGCCGGCGACCGCGGTCCGGGCTTCGCTGAAAGTTTGCAGCCTTCATCCGCATTGCGACATCTCGACCTTGATGCAATCGGGCGTAACCTGCGGCAACTGATGGGCCTGCTCAAGCAAGGCCAAACACCGGCCCAGCTTGGCCTTGGCAAAGAAGCGCGCCAGCAGGACTGTGAAAGCCTGCTGATGCTGTTGTATATCCAGTGGTGTCGCGCGGGCACCGCACGCGGCGAGCAGCGCATGGCGACCGCAGAACACGCCCAGGTCTGCCTTGGCCTCCACGCCGCGCATTTTCATATCAGCGGACGCGCATTCCGCCCGCCCGGAGCCGGCTTGTCACGTCAGGAAGAAGACGATATGCGACTCTTCGGCCACATCAGCGAACGCACTGAGCGGCAACTGTCCTCGGCGCAAAGTCAGGCGGTCGAATCCTGGAAAATGATGAACCAAAGCGATTCCGGCTTCATGTGCATGGTGCGGGATACCGACACCAAGCTGCGCATTGGTCACCAGCAACTGGTCGCCGTGCGACGCGGCGCGAGCAAACTATTCCACCTTGGACTGATTCAATGGATGCGCGCGGAAGACCAGGAGTCGCTGTTCGCCGGGGTGCGGCTGTTTCCGGGCGTCGCACGTGCAGTCGCCGTGCGACCGACCAATTTCAACGCACCCGGCGATATCCGCGGCCAATTTGAGCGCGGACTACTGCTGCCAGAGCTACCGACCTCCACAGCGCCAATGACACTCGTGCTGCCTTCCGGCTGGTATCAGCCAGGCCGCATCGTCGAATTACATAGCGAACAAAAGGTGATTGCCAAGCTCACCGGGCTACTCGAAAAAGGCAGCGACTTCGAACGCTGCACGGTTAGCCTCTCTTGAGGCTACGGCTCCGCCAGAGGTGCAACACGAAACTATTTACAACAGGCAAAGCGTGTAGGCGGTGCGATGGCGGCTCGGTTATGATGCGTATCCCGCAATCGCCGGACGTCCGCTCAAGTCATGACCACACCGAAAAAAACCACGCCGCTGCCCACCGAAATCAAGCTGCATCAAAAATCGCGCCTGCTTGAAATCTCGTTTGCAGACGGCAAGACCTTCAGCCTGCCCTGCGAATTTCTGCGCGTCCACTCGCCGTCGGCCGAAGTACGCGGCCATGGCCCTGGGCAGGAAACCCTGCAAACCGGCAAGCAGGATGTGGAGATACTGCAAATCGAGCCGGTTGGCACCTATGCGGTGCAATTGCACTTCTCGGATCAGCACAACACCGGCATCTATTCCTGGGACATCCTCTACGACTACGGCATCAATCAGGACACGATGTGGGCGAATTATCTAAAGCGGTTGGCGGAGGCCGGCGCCAATCGTTGATTTCAGCAGCCGCTGCTTTCAAGTGCGGCCCATCGCGGCAAGGCACTGGTGCAGACTGAACTGCCAATCAGGGATCTGAATACGAAGAGCCTCACGTAAACGCCGTCCATCGAGCTGTGAATTACGTGGACGCAATGCCGGAGCACCGTATTGCTCGGCGCTGATTGGGATCAAATGCGGCTCTCGCGCGCCCTGCAAACCGGCAGCAAAGATTGCCTGCGCAAAATTAAACCATGTCGTATGGCCGGCCGCACTCAGGTGAAAAAGTCCGCGTACATCCGCTAACCCGCCTCTAGCAGCCAATACGGTCGCGGTCGCCTGCGCAATGTCACGCGACCAGGTCGGCGCGCCCACCTGGTCGTCGACCAGCTTTAGTTCGCTACGTTCGGCCGCGAGCCGCAACATCGTCAGCAAAAAATTAGCGCCGCGCGCGCCATAGACCCAGCTCGTGCGAAAAATAAGATGTTCGCAGCCCGAAGATACTATCGCCCGCTCCCCGGCCAGCTTGGAATGGCCATAGACATTCAGAGGGTTGGGAGTGTCTTCTTCCGTATATGCACCGTCTTTGTCGCCGTCAAATACGTAATCTGTCGAGTAATGCACCAACAAGCCGCCCAGACGACGCACCTCCTCCGCCATGACTGCAGGCGCGACGGCATTAATGGCATGCGCCAGCGCGGGTTCTTGTTCGGCGCGATCAACAGCGGTATACGCTGCAGCATTCACTACAATAGACGGGCTCACCGTGCGTATTTTCTCAGCGATCGCTGCCGGGTCCGCAAGGTCCAGGGCTTTGCGGTCGCAGGCAATCACCCGCCCCACACCAGACAATGCGGTAACAAGTTCTGCACCGACCTGCCCGTTACAACCTGCCAGCAAAATCGTCTTCACGGGAAAACCTCTGAGTCTTGCAAGCTTTTACCCACGGCGTCCTTGGGCGAGAGCAGCGCAGGGGCAGACAATGGCCAATCGATGCCCAAGTGCGGATCATTCCAGGCAATGCAGTGCTCGGCCGCCGGCATATAAAAATCGGTGGTTTTGTAGAGTATGTCGGCTGTTTCAGACAGCGTCAGAAAACCATGCGCAAACCCCCGGGGGATCCAAATCATCAGCGCATTGTCAGCGGACAATCGTATTGAAAAAGCACCACCGAACGATGGTGAAGCGCGGCGAATATCCACTACCACATCAAAAATTTCGCCCCTCAGAACACGCACTAACTTGCCTTGCGGGCGGGGGTTCTGAAAATGCAAACCGCGCAAAACGCCGCGCAATGAACGAGAAACGTTGTCCTGCACAAAAGACACGTTGCCGAGATACTCTGCGTATTCACGCTGGTTATAGCCCTCGAAGAAATGCCCACGATCGTCTGTGAATATGCGGGGTTTAAAAACCAACACTCCCGGCAGTGGCGTATTAATCACTTCCATAGAAAATCGCAGTCCTTTTCGCAACACACATCATATATTGGCACGGCGACATAGCCAGTACCGGGCCCACCCCAAATTTACGCGCCAATACTGGCGCAGGACTTCAGGTTTGGGGTGAACCACTCACGGCTGGCACGGTCATAGTATGATAATGCATGAATTTGGTTCGCCACAGCACTGCGCAGGCGACGTTCAATCCCTCATCAACTTGCCTCTCGCGGAAAATCTTCGTATGACCGCCAGCACCGATTTCGGATTTGAAAAAGTCCCCGAGAACGAAAAAGCCGGACGCGTCGCTGGCGTGTTTGATTCCGTCGCCTCGCGCTATGACTTGATGAATGACCTGATGTCCGCGGGCATGCATCGTCTGTGGAAACGCTTTACGGTGGAGCAGAGCGGCCTGCGTCCGGGCCAGCGCGCCCTCGACGTGGCCGGCGGCACGGCTGATCTTTCGATTCAATTCGCACGGCGTGTCGGCAGCAGCGGGCAAGTGGTGCTCACCGACATCAATGCCGCCATGCTGGTGCGCGGACGTGACCGTATGCTCGACGCCGGACTGGTCGCACCAGCGGTGCAATGCGACGCCGAAAAACTGCCTTTCCCGACGGACTATTTCGATTGCGTAAGCGTGGCGTTCGGCCTGCGCAACATGACGCACAAGGACCGTGCGCTCGCCGAAATGCGACGTGTGTTGCGTCCGGGCGGGCGACTACTGGTGCTTGAATTTTCACGCGTCTGGAAACCGCTGACCCCGGCCTATGACGCCTACTCGTTCAAGGTGCTGCCCGCACTTGGCAAAATGATCACGGGCGACAGCGATAGTTATCGTTATCTGGCCGAATCGATACGCATGCATCCTGACCAGGAAACATTGAAGGGCATGATGGAAGACGCCGGGTTGGAGCGGGTCGAATATTTCAATCTGAGCGCCGGCGTCGTCGCGCTGCATCGAGGTTATAAACTCTAGCTGCTTTGCCTGACCGGCGATTCATTATTTCGACGACGATGTGCTCTAACAAAAACTGCACGCGCTACGCTCGCTACAGCACAAGATTAATGTCCCTGCGGAGACTCAGATGACAAAACTATTCGCACGCGATACCAGCCCCAACCCTACTCGCAGCGTCGCTTTTTACGCGCTGTTGATACTGGCGACAGCCGCCAGTCTGCTCACCACCATAGTCGACGCAAGCGCAACGCCGCCCGCCGTCGGCGACCGCTATGTCTACCGCCTCACCGACGGCTATAACCCGGCGATACGCGGCCAACTCAGTCAGCGGGTTGAAAATATCGAGGGGGGACGAGTAACCCTCGCCGTCACACTGGAACGCTCGGGCTCCCAAAAAGAGACGACCGAAATCCAGACACTCCAGGGCGACTGGCTGCGCCACGCCATCACCAGTCGCGACCAGCCGTTTGATTACGATTTCACACAGGCTTATTCCGCCTACCCCTTGCCGCTCGACCAGGGCAAAGAATGGTCAATGCGCGTCAATGCTTACGTGCCGGCGACCGGCGGGCAACGCAGTGTGCGCGTAGATGCAAAAGTCATTGGGAACGAGCGCATCAGCGTGCCGGCCGGCGAATTCGACACAGTCAAGATTGAGCGTTCAATTTACGCCGGCGATGCCGAATACAATTTACGCGAAACCAACACCTTTGAAGTCGAATGGTACGCGCCCGCACTCGGACGTAGCGTGCGCCTCGTCAGCAAATCGGAATATCGGGATATAGCCAAAGGCATCCGCAACCAACTCATGCGTGGCGACTGGAATATTTTTGAGCTAACCACCATACAGAAATCGAATTAATGTCATTACAAACAGTAATTTATGAATAACCTTACGTCTCGCAACATCCTTGCTAGAATGCGGCTCCGGTCAACCCGGTTTGGAGGAATCATGAATAAATTCTTGATGGTATTGAGCGCGGTTCTGACACTCAGTTTTTCCACATTCGATGCCGACGCAGCAAAACGTCTCGGTGGCGGCGGTAACGTAGGTGCGCAGCGCAACATGACAGCGCAACCACCGGCCAAATCTCCAGCACAACAGGCCCAACAAGCAGCTCCCGCGGCGCCCACACCGGCCGCACAACCATCCGGTATGAGCCGTTGGCTCGGACCTCTGGCGGGTCTCGCCATCGGTGCCGGCCTGGCTTCAATGTTCATGGGCAGTGGCATGGGCGGTGCGATGGGCAGCATACTGATGATCGCGTTGCTCGCCGCTGCAGCACTGTTTGCCTGGAAAATGTTCCGCTCCAAACCGGCAGGCAATAACAACCTGCAATACGCGGGTGCCAACGCAGGCGAAGCAGCACCAGCTCATGTGACTCCTGCATCCAGCGCCGGCGGCATGCCACAAATTGGCAGCGCGCTAGGTGGTGCGGCGGCAGCCCCAGCCGCAGCCCCTGAAGCGAATCGTTTCCCGGCCGGCTTTGACGCCGCGCAATTTGCCGTACACGCCAAAATGAATTTCACGCGCCTGCAACAGGCTAACGATAAGCGTGATGTGTCGACCATGCGTGATTACATGACACCCGAACTCTACACGGCGATCACCGCGCAACTCGACCCGATGGGCGTGGTGCAACACACCGAGATCATCAGCCTTGAGTCTGAAGTCGTCGAGGTGGTCACCGAAAATAACAAGCACATCGCCAGCGTCCGCTTTACTGGCTCGCTGCGGGATAAAGCAGATCCGGCGGCGGAAGCTTTCGACGAAATCTGGCATCTGGAAAAACCACTCGATGGTTCCAGTGGCTGGCTGATCAGCGGCATACAGCAGGTCTGATTCAATATGGCCGGCGCAGCCGACCACCCTAATGTAAATGCCCCGCGCGGTGACGATGTGTTCTCACAACCACTCGCCGCCGCGCTGAATCATCTGCTGGGGCGCGCGTCTTGGGCACGTGAGCGGTTGGTACCACACGCCGGCAAAACAGTCTGCTTCGACGTAATCCCCTTTCGCTTCAGCCTCGAAATTCTGCACAGCGGTAAAGTGAGCGCCTGCAAGCACGCGGCAACGACCACCTTTGAACTCACCCCGGCGCTGGCCATGCGCATGGCTGCCACTGGTGAAACAGCGTGGCGTGAAGTGAACACCCGAGGGGACCTCGCGCTGGCGCGTGATGTCCTGTTTATTGCGCAAAATCTGCGCTGGGACGCCGAAGAAGATCTGAGCCGCGTGTTTGGCGATATCGTCGCACATCGCCTCGCCGACGCCGGCAGCGCGTTGTTGCGCTGGCAGCGTGACACGGCTAAGGGTCTGGCGCGCCAGGCAAGCATCTACTGGACTGAAGAGCAGCCTCTGATCGCGACCAAAACCGATCTTGATCAATTCGGCCGCGCGGTTGATACCCTGCGCGATGATGTCGCCCGTTTCGAAAAGCGGCTCGAACAACTCGAACGCCAGCGATAAAACAACAGGCGCCTACCCGCCGACCACAGGAGCCTGCAAGCCGCCCTGTTAGAATTGCAGCATGACTATGCTGCGCCTCCTGAAAATCATCCGCGTCGGTCTGCACTTCGGCCTCGATGAGTTTTTTCTCGGTCACGAACGCGTGCGGGGCCTGCGGGTGCTGCTGCAAACCGTTTTTTTCTGGCGACGGTATACGCAACCACGCGCCGTGCGCCTGCGCCTCGCGCTTGAGGCACTGGGTCCAATCTTCGTCAAATTCGGTCAGATCCTGTCGACACGGCGCGATATGCTGCCGGCCGATATCGCCGACGAGCTGGCGAAACTGCAGGATCAGGTACCACCCTGTTCACCGGAGATCGCACTCGCCGCGATCCAGCGCGCCTACGGCAAACCGGCCGCCGAAGTGTTCGCCGCATTCAACGCCACCGCCATCGCCAGCGCCTCAGTCGCCCAAGTGCATTTCGCAGAACTGCATGATGGTCGCGCCGTAGCGGTGAAGATTCTGCGACCGGGCATTGAACAAGTGATCCGCAACGACGTTTCACTGTTAGACGCCGGTGCCGGCCTGATCGAATTATTGTGGGCAGACGGCAAACGCCTGCGCCCGCACGAAGTGGTCGCCGAGTTTGCCCACCATCTCGATGACGAACTCGACCTCATGCGCGAGGCCGCCAATGCCAGCCAGTTACGCCGCAACTTCGAGGAAACGTCCCTGCTGCTGGTGCCGGAAATTTACTGGGATTGGTGCACCACACAGGTGATGGTGATGGAACGCATGCACGGCACACCGATCTCCCATATCGACTCCCTGCGCGCCCAAGGCATTGATCTGAAAAAACTGTCGCGCGAGGGCGTGGAAATTTTCTTCACGCAGGTGTTCCGCCACGGCTTTTTTCATGCCGACATGCACCCGGGCAATATCCTGGTTGCCGCCGACGGGCGTTACATCGCACTCGACTTTGGCATCGTCGGCGCACTCACCGACAACGACAAACACTATCTGGCACAGAATTTCCTCGCCTTCTTTCGCCGCGATTACCGGCGTGTCGCCGAATCACATATCGAATCGGGCTGGGCGCCGGCCGACACCCGTATCGACGCCTTCGAAACGGCAATCCGTGCGGTTTGCGAGCCGATTTTTGCGCGCCCGCTGAAGGATATTTCGTTCGGCCGCGTGCTGTTGCGACTGTTCCAGACCTCCCGACGTTTCAATATCGAAGTACAGCCACAACTCGTGTTGCTGCAGAAAACATTGCTCAATATTGAAGGCCTCGGCCGCGAACTCGACCCCGATCTCGACTTGTGGGCGACCGCCAAACCATTTCTGGAAAAATGGATGTCGGAACAAATCGGCTGGCGCGGCCTGCTGCGACAACTGAAAACGGAACTGCCGTTTTGGAGTCATGCGCTTCCGCAATTACCCCGGTTGCTACACCGCTATCTCGAAGAAGCCGGCAACGAGCGCCTTAGCGGCGCTCTACAGCGGCTGGCCGACGAAACCCGCGACCAGAATATCGTCCTCGCACTCATTGCCGTTGCGCTGCTTTCGTTGAGCGGCCTGCTGCTCTACATCGCCTACTAAGCCAAACACCGAGGCGCAATACCGCTTTTACGCATCGTATAATATTTTATCGGCGCCGACGCGCAGCCACCCTTCGCTCTTACCTACCATGCTGATCTGGTTCGTAGTTCTCTATATCACCGTCTCGGTCGGCATCGGCCTCTATGCCTCGCGGCGCGTCAAAAACACCGCTGATTACGTCGTTGCCGGTCACCATCTGCCACTGCCGTTCATTATTGCAACGGTATTTGCGACCTGGTTCGGTTCAGAGACGGTACTGGGCATTCCAGCAAAATTTATGGCTGAGGGTCTGCAGGGCGTGATTGCCGATCCGTTTGGCTCAAGCATGTGCCTGATTCTCGTCGGACTGTTCTTCGCGCGTCCTCTCTACCGCATGAAACTATTAACCATTGGCGATTATTACCGGACGCGCTACGGCCGCTCGATTGAGCTGGCGGCATCCCTATGCATAGTCGCCTCTTATCTCGGTTGGGTGTCGGCGCAAATCACCGCCCTGGGTCTGGTGTTCTCGGTTATTACCCACGGTGCGATCGAACCGTGGCAGGGCATGGCGATCGGCACCGCCATCGTGCTGCTCTACACCCTCGCAGGCGGCATGTTCTCGGTGGCGTTCACCGATTTGTTCCAGATGTGCGTCATTCTGCTCGGGATGATTTATATCGCGTTTGTCGTCAGCGGTATCGCCGGCGGTGCTGGCGTGGTGATTGAACATGCGGCGGCCGCCGGCAAATTTGAATTTCTACCCGCCTTCGAGCCGCGCGCCATGATCGCCTTTCTGGCAGCGTGGATCACCATGGGGTTTGGCTCGATTCCGCAACAGGATGTATTCCAGCGCGTATCGGCGGCAAAAGATGAACAAACCGCCGGCCGCGGCTCCGTGATTGGCGGCTGCGTCTACTTTGTCTTTGCCTTCATCCCGATATACCTGGCTTACTCAGCCATCCTGATTGATCCGGCGCTGGTCAATAATCACATCAACAGCGATTCGCAGTACATCCTGCCTAATTTGATCCTCCAGCACACGCCTCTGGCGGCTCAAGCGATATTTTTCGGCGCCCTGCTCGCCGCCATCATGAGCTGCTCGAGCGCCACACTGCTGGCACCTTCAGTGACTTTTGCAGAAAACGTTCTGCGCCCTTTCCTGCCCAAGCTTGCCGACTGGCAGTTTCTGCGTCTGCTGCGCTGGATCGTGCTGCTATTCGCCATTTGCGTGTTCAGTTTTGCGCTCGGTTCGGGTGCAACCATCTACGGCATGGTCGAAAACGCGTACAAGATCACCCTGGTCGCCGCCTTTGCCCCGCTGGCCTTCGGCCTGTATTGGAAACGTGCTACCACCCAGGGTGCCGCCTGTGCGATGGCGCTCGGACTCGGCGTATGGATCAGCTGCGAGCTGATGATCGGATACGGCGTATTGCCACCCGAGCCGCTGCTGCCGGCCCAGTTTGCTGGCTGGCTCGCGAGTATTATCGGCATGCTTGCGGGCTCGCTTTTGCCGCAGTGGTACTGCGCGCCACAACACCCCTCCACCGCCTAAAGGTACCACCATGCGCGCCGCACACCCGCTGTATGGCGCCATATACGCACTGCTCGCGACCAATACCCTTTGGTATCTTGTCGTGGGACCTTGGGCCCAGTCCCTCGACTCGCTGGCCTGGCTCGTATTATTGATGCTGTTTGCACTCGAAACGCGGCAACCGAACTGGCTGAAAAAAAAACAGCTGCGTAGCGCCGTGCATGCGCTGCGTTTTGCCGCCACCGCGGCGATCATCGCGTCGGCGGCGGGCTATACAAGAGAGAACGAATGGCTAGACCTCATTAACATCGCACTCTGGATACTGGTCGTGGCGCTGATCGAATGCGAATTACGGCTGCCGCAGAGGGTCGCTCACAACCGCCGCTTGTTTACCGGCGTTGCAGTCGCACTGTATTCCGCCATCGCGCTATTGATTCCACTGTGGGCGCTACGCGGGGAATGGTTCGACGCCTATGACGCGGTGTTGTGGCTGATCGCCTTTGCTCTGATCGAAAGGGACGCGCTCAAACTCGCACTCTGAAACTTAATTGCGATAGGTTAGTGCAAACGCATCAGCAAAGCGCGCGAGATCGGCGGTCGGCAAAAAATCAATTCCTGCAGCACCTTGGCGTCCGCCGCCCCCAACAAACTGGCGGCACAGACCATCGGCACCGCGCGGCGCTTCGATCGGTGCACGCACGCTGACTGAAAACCCGCCGGTCCCCCAGGTCAGAATGGCGTGGGCACGGGACGGGTGCCTGAGCGCAAGCTGGTTGGCAAACGGACCGTTGACACGGCGGCTCCAGCGTTCGTCGGGTAACACATAAACCGCGCTATATTCATCGACTGTTTCAGGCACGATTTCATTGGCGAGATAAAGATCGTCGGCACGGCTTTGCTGGAGAATATCGAACACCGGCTCACCCGCAATAAAAGCAAATGGATCAGCATACGCGCTGATCGCCTGATAAAGATCAGCCGGGTGGTAATTCAGATCGTCTACGCTCTCCCCGTAGGCGTTGTAATTAATGCATTCGCCCAGTGCCTGCAACTGTGCCAGGCCGTGCGGCGCCAGGTGCAGGGATGCGGCAGCACTCTGTGCAGAACCGGCGAGGTTGTCGCCAAACGCAGCCACCACCGCCCAGACGCGCCGACGCCCTTCGAGATGACGATCGACCAGCAGGCTGGTGCAGACGTCGGGGGCGGTATCAATCACCACCTTGAGGTTCCGATGGCCGGGTAAATCACCGGCGTAATGGTGGTCGAAATAACGCACTTTGGCACCGGCATCGAGTGCCGCCTCCACCGCCATGGCGTTACGCGCAAATGAAATATCCAACACCGTGATTTCGTCGCCGGGGGCGGCCTTCACGCGGGCGACGAGATCAATGTCGCGCTTGACGCCGGTGATCAATTCGGCGGCCTGCGGCTGCTCCAGCCGCAGTTGATGCAGCGCGCAGATGCCATCCGCGTCGCCATTAAAAACATCATAGAATAGGGTCATATATGGTGATAAATCCTGGCCGCTCAAGGCTCGCTGCAATTGTCGCGCTAGCTTACACATTGGTCATCGTGTATGCCAGCCTGCAGCCATTCATCGGGTGGCGTATGCCCCCTGAACCGCTGTTTGATTTTTTAACGGCTGCATGGCCGCGCTACATCACGGCGGGCGATATCACACTCAACGTCGTCGCCTATGTGCCGTTTGGCGCGATGCTGGTGATTGCACTGCAACCCCGCAACGCCGGTTTTTTTGGTTGTCTCCTGGCCATCACGCTGGCAGCCCTGCTCAGTCTTACGCTTGAGAGTATGCAGATGTTTCTGCCGGCACGTATTGCCTCCAATCTTGATCTGCTCGCCAATACGGGAGGCGCGGCGATCGGTGCCATGGCGGCATGGCTTTTCGGGCTGGCACCGGCTGCACGGAGACGCCGCTTGATACGCACGGACGTGCTGGGGGACTGCGGGCTGATCGCACTTGCAGCTTGGCTGTTCATCCAGTTTGATCCATCGACACTGGCGCTGGCGAGCGGTGACTGGCGTGAATGGCTCGGGCTCAAACCACGTTTTGCCTATGTGCCAGCCACCTATCAAACAGTCGAAACCTGTATCGGCGCCCTGGCCGCGGTCGCGCTCGGACTCCTGGCAACGCAAATCGCTGTCAATCGCACGGCAGCCGCCACGGTAACCGCCACGACAATCGCATTCACCCTAATCGCGAAGTCGGCGGCCGTGTGGTCACTAGCCCGCGCCGCCAGCCCGTTGCAGTGGCTGACACCGGGCCTCGGCGAGGGGTTGCTCATAGGCACTGCCGTAGTCGCTTTGCTGTTCTGGCTGCCGTCAACATGGCGCAGCGCCATGGCGATCGTCTGCCTGCTCGCCACAGTGGTGCTGGTGAACATCACGCCTGAAAACCCCTACCAGACCATACCGCCGTTTTTACGGGCGTCGCAGCAAACCCACCTGTCGAGCTTCAGTAACATCGTGCATCTGCTATCCCAATTGTGGCCGTTTGCGACCAGCGTATTGCTGTTGGCACTGGCGCGTGCCAAACATCCTGCCCCAGCCTGATCCGAAAGCAATGCATGAAAAAAACCAATGACTCATTGGACAGCCTGCGCGATGCGCTGCGGCGTTTCGCCGCTGCGCGTGACTGGCAGCAGTTCCACACACCGAAAAATCTCGCCATGGCAGTCTCGGTTGAGGTGGCCGAATTGGTTGAGCATTTCCAATGGCTGACTGCCGAACAAAGCGGACGTCTCAATGCCACGACCAAACGGGCGGTCGGCGAGGAAATCGCCGACGTGCTGCTCTACCTGACGCGGCTGGCGGACGTACTCGACATCGACCCGCTGGCTGCCGCCGAACGGAAAATTAAAATTAACGCGCGTAAATATCCGGTCCGACGGAGCCGCGGCAGCGCGCGCAAATACAGCGACTATTGAGCGCACGGTATAATCCGCAGCCGCCGGGCTCAGCCGACCCGCGCGCCTTCAAGCAAGCGGACGACGCCATGAGTTTTTTTCAACACCATGTTTTTTTCTGCTGCAACCAGCGTGAAGGCGACAAGCCTTGCTGCAACGATCACGGTGCATCTGAAGTGCGCGAATACGCCAAGAGCCGCATCAAGACGCTTGGACTTGCGGGTGCCGGGCGCGTGCGTATCAACATGGCTGGCTGCCTGGACCGCTGCGAGCTTGGGCCGGTACTGGTCGTTTATCCCGAAGAAACCTGGTACACCTATGTGGACCGCGAAGATATCGACGAAATCATCAGCGAACATTTGCAACAGGGTCGCGTCGTCGAACGCCTGAAGATTTGAAACCGCCCGCTATCGAAAAAATGTTGCTGGTCGGCCCGGCCGGCAGCATCGAAACCGATATCACCGACCCCGGTGCGGGGCGGCGTGCGATCGCGCTGATCGCCCACCCCCATCCGCTGATGGGCGGCACCAAAGACAATAAAGTGGTCACCACGCTGGCGCGCACTTTTCATGCGCTCGGTTGCGTCACCTTGCGACCGAATTTTCGTGGCGTCGGAGCAAGCGCCGGGGCGCACGATCAAGGTATTGCAGAAACCGATGACCTGATTACGGTGGCCGGGTACGCGAAAGAGCGTTTCGGCGATCTACCACTGATCTGCGCTGGATTTTCTTTCGGCAGTTTTGTTCAAACCCGCGTGGTCGAACGTATTGGTGCCCATCAACTAGTTTTGGTCGGTCCGGCGGTCAGCCGTTTTAAAACCGGTACGGTGCCGACTGGCACACTGATAATCCATGGCGAGGTCGATGACGTAGTTCCTCTGTCAGCGGTGCTCGATTGGGCACGCCCACAGAATCTGCCCGTGGTGGTGGTTCCTGGTGGCGAACATTACTTCCACGGCCGGCTGCAAGTTTTGCAACAGATCATCACGCAACACTGGCGGCAGCCGTAAGCAGCGCATGAGCCATCTTAAGGTACATGCGTTACGTAAAACCTATGGCGGCAAGGAGGTTGTGGCCGGCATCGACCTCGATTTGGCCGCGGGTGAATGTTTCGGTCTGCTTGGCCCGAATGGCGCCGGCAAGACCACCACACTGCGCTTGTGCCTTGGCCTCACGACGCCAGATTCCGGGGAAATCAGCGTGCTCGGCGTGCCGGTGCCGGAGCAGGCGCGGCTAGCCCGCACCCGTATCGGCGTTGTAGCGCAGATGGATAATCTGGACCCGGATTTCACCGTACGCGAAAACCTCCAGATCTACGGCCGTTATTTTGATTTGTCGGCCCGCGAAGTCGATGCGCGAATACCAGCGCTACTTGAATTTGCCGGGCTTGCCAATCGCGGCAATGACAATATCCGCGCGCTGTCCGGTGGAATGAAAAGACGACTGACGCTGGCGCGCGCACTGATCAACGATCCAGACCTAATTTTTCTCGACGAACCCACGACAGGGCTCGATCCGCAAGCGCGGCACCTGATCTGGCAACGCCTGCGGCAACTGGTCGCGCAGGGCAAAACGATTTTTCTAACCACGCACTTCATGGATGAAGCCGAGCGCCTGTGCAGTCGCCTCGCCGTGATGGATCACGGCCGCATAATTGTCACAGGAACACCCGGCGAGCTGGTCGCACAGTATATTGAACCGCAGGTGGTGGAGGTCTTTGGTGACGATGCCGGGGAATGGGCTAAGACAAAGGGGACGCAGCTCTCCCAACGCTGTGAAAGCACCGGTGAGACCGTGTTCTGTTATGTGCATGACGCATCAGCGCTGATCGGCGATCTCGCGACCCGAAGCGGCTTGCGATATATCCACCGGCCGGCCAATCTTGAAGACGTTTTTCTACGCCTCACCGGGCGCGACCTGCGGGATTAGGGTATGAGCAATCACTGGGTACGCCCCGTTTTGAGCGTTAGGTGCCTGCACGTCTGGCGGCGTAATCTGCTGGTCTGGCGCAAGCTCGCGCTAGCTTCAATGATCGGCAACATTGCGGACCCCATGCTTTACTTGCTGGGTTTTGGCTATGGTCTGGGTCGCATGATGCCGGATGTTCTTGGCGCCTCGTATATTGGGTTTTTAGCGGCTGGTACTGTCTGCTCGAGCACGATGATGAGCGCTTCGTTCGAGGCGATGTATTCTGGATTCTCGCGCATGCATGTGCAAAAAACCTGGGAGGCGATCATGAACGCGCCCTTGACGCTCGATGATGTTCTGCTTGGAGAAATGATCTGGGCCGCGAGCAAAGCAATGCTTTCCGGTGTGGCAGTTTTAGTGGTTGCAGTGGCGTTGGGTTTATGTAATTCGTGGCTCGCGCTTTGGGTGATCCCTCTGATTTTTTTGACCGGACTGGCGTTTTCGAGTCTCGGGCTGATCGTTACCGCGTTATCACCAAGCTACGATTTTTTCGTTTATTACTTCACGCTGTTGATTACGCCAATGATGTTGATGAGTGGGGTATTTTTCCCGGTTGACCAACTCCCTTCGGCCTTGCAGGTGGTAACTGCGGCGCTGCCACTGTCTCACGCGGTCGATATGGCGCGTCCATTGATGACTGGTACGGTTCCAGCATATTGGGGAATTCATTTGTGCACGTTGACGCTGTATGCAATCATAGGCTTCTACGTTGCGCTGGCGCTGACTCGCAAGCGCCTTCTCAAATAGGCTCCTATGCTCTGGATCAAGGCGCTACATATTATTTTCATGGTGACCTGGTTCGCCGGCCTGTTTTATCTGCCGCGACTGTTCGTTTATCACGCCATGAGTGACGATGCCGTCAGTAACGACCGTTTCAAGATTATGGAGCGCAAGCTTTTCTACGGCATCATGACTCCCGGGGCGGTGTTGACGGTTTTGTTCGGGGTGTGGCTGTGGCTCGGTTATGAGTTCAAGGGGGGCTGGCTGCACGCCAAACTCGCGCTGGTCGCGGTTCTGCTTGCCTATCATGTTTATTGCGGCAAACTTTTGGTCAGCTTTAAACTTGATCGTAACCAGCATGGGCACGTTTTTTATCGTTGGTTGAATGAGTTTCCTGTGTTCATACTTTTTGCGGTGGTGCTACTTGTTGTCGTTAAACCGTTTTAGCCCGGTTGCCGGCGTTTGCGCGGTGGTTTTTGCCTCTACGGTGGCAAATCCGCTGGTTGTATCTATTGCCTGCGCTCAGCAATCGGAAGTGCGGATGTTGGTGCAAAGCTCTCCGCTTGCCGGTTTTCGATATTACGAAGCCACTAAGGTCTGGCAGGACATGCGGGTCGGAGACGCTTTAACCTTGACTCGCGAATCCCAGAATGCTCACGATAGCCTGGCCGTAAGGGTCGAATGGCGCGGCTACCAACTGGGTTATATCCCCCGTGCCGATAACCGCGCAGTGTCGTTTCATATGGACCGCGGAGGTTCGGTTGAAGCCCGTATAAGCAAACTGCAGGACCATCCCAACCCTCGCCAACGCATCGAATTTGAAGTGCTGGTGCGGCTGTGAGCGCGGCATTGGAGAAGTTTTTTGCTCCTTGCCCACGCGGCCTGGAGGTCGTTCTCACTGAGGAACTCCTTGGCCTGGGTGCTAGTAACCCGATCTCTGTGGACGGCGGAGTGCATTTCTCGGGCACACTTTCTAATGCGTATCGAGCGAACCTTGAGAGTCGGATCGCGAGTCGTGTGCTTTGGCGTGTCGGGCAGGCCCGTTATCGTAATGAGGAAGACATCTATAAGGCAGCGCTGGCGTTGGCTTGGCCTGCATGGTTTGGCGTCGAGCAAACCTTCCGGGTTAATTTGGTGGCGACACGTAGTCCACTGCATAGCTTGGATTTCGCGACCTTGCGTATCAAGGATGCTGTATGCGACCGTTTTCGTGCCCAATTTGGCGAGCGTCCGAGCGTGGATACCCATTCCCCAGACGTTAGAGTGCATGCTTACTTGGATGCGGAGACCGTTACGCTCTATCTCGACCTTTCAGGTGAGCCGCTGTTCAAAAGGGGCTGGCGGTGTGACACGGGCGATGCGCCACTCAGGGAGAATCTGGCGGCTGGCATTGTGAAGCTTTCCGGGTGGGACGGTGTTGAAGCTTTGCTTGACCCGATGTGCGGTAGCGGGACCCTCGTGGTGGAGGCAGCAATGATGGCGCTAAATATCGCTCCAGGTGGAAGGCGCAGGTTTGGTTTTGAACAGCTAAAGAATTTCGACAGCGGAGCTTGGCAGCAAATTAAGGCGGGCGCATTGTTGCGCGAAAAACCGCGTAGTGCGTTACCTATTTTCGGTAGTGATCTTTACGGGGATGAGTTGCGATATGCCCGCACCAACTTGAACGCGGCGGCGCTCACCGATGTTGTTTCGCTCAAACAGGCCAATGTGTTGGAGATTTCCGCCCCCGCGTCGAGTGGGATTATCGTCTCGAATCCACCGTACGGAGTTAGATTGGGTAACGCGGATGATCTGGCAAGTTTATATCCGAAACTAGGTGATGCTCTAAAGCAAAAATTCAGCGGCTGGCGCGCCTACATACTCAGCGCAGATATGACGCTGCCAAAGTTGATTCGACTTAGCGCGTCCAAAAGGACAGTGTTGTTCAACGGCGCGCTGGAATGCCGACTATTTGAAATTAAGGTAGTCGCGGGCAGCGCTCGAAAACCCAAGAACTAAACGTTTTTTGCAAAACTGATATTTAATGTGGTATCTGGCTCCCAACCCGAGCAACTCCATCATTTTCTCTATGGTAGAACGCTGCACCTTACCGGCTCAGTCAAAGATCGACCCAGTTGAGCACGAAAGAAGCCCGCCCTAAAAAAGAAAAGCCCTCATTGTGAGGGCTTTTCAGGGGTAAGGCGCCTAGCAGTGTCCTACTTTCGCGCGGGTAGTCCGCACTATCATCGGCGCTGAGTCGTTTCACTGTCCTGTTCGGAATGGGAAGGAGTG
>CAIWNB010000211.1 GCA_903913965.1 uncultured beta proteobacterium | reverse complement strand
TGGCGCAGCGTGAAATACGAACGGGTTTATCTCAAGGCCTATGATAGCGTGAGCGCCGCGCGCGCTGATATTGCGGATTACTTCCGTTGGTATAACGCCGATCGCGCACATTCCAGCCTCGATGATGTTACGCCTGAACAGGCTTACCTTGAATTGCTACCCAAGCTCGTGAGAGCCGCATAGAATGAAACCTGCGGCGCGCCCCGCGTTAGTCGTCAACATTGACTGCGCTTCGCCCAAACTAACCCGCTCGGATTCCACTTATAAATCGGGGAATTCTGTTCAAACAAACGGAGCCACTTCTCCAGCGGATACGGAATAACCGCTGGCTGCGGCTGCTTTAGTGTTTTTTTTTGGCGCGCCTACGAGCAGTCCAAGGATGAACCCGGTCTCACGCGTGCCGCCACACTCCCAGAAATCCGGGCAAAAGACGGCACAAAGGGCTCTAGAGATGTCCGGAATGTCCTTCAGACTCGCCTAAGTGCTCAAAAGAACGAGGTTTTTCTAATCTGATATGCATCCTTATTGTTAAAGTGCAACTTTAATGTTAATGTTGCACCTTAATTATGGATAAAACTCTTAAGCACGCCAAGTCCCTCATTAGATACAAGCCCGATTTTCAATGGGGCGATACGGCTGTTGAGTTAAAAACAGATCCTCACAGCTTTAGAAACATTAGAGACGGACTCATGCAGTTGGTCTACTACCTGGCGGACCAACCAAATCGCCGCGGGCTGCTCCTGCTGGACCATCCCAGAATCGCGGATGCCGCGCTAAAAGAAGAATGGCGGCTTGCCGAACAATCCTTAAAGAAGAGCGTCCTCGACCGGTTATCCGTTGCGGTAAAGCGCGGAAACGAAATCAATGTCCTCGCGGGCCAACTGAAGCCAACGCTACGCAAGCATGTACATGATCTCATTTTGCGCGAGGAACATTTCCCCAGAGTAAAAATGCGGCCAGCCTCGGAAGCCGTGTTCCTCATGCTGTTACTCCACTGGTTTCGCAGGTCGGGGCCCCTGACCACTAATTATCTAATGCAAGCAGTCGGCTGCAGCTATCCGACCGTAGCAACCACAGTGCAGCGATTAGGCAGCTGGATTAAACGCCTGTCCGACCGAAGTATTCAATTGTGTGGATTCCCGACTGAAGAGTGGCAAAGGGTGGTCGCCATGCGCGACCGCGCGCACCCGATCATTCGCTATGTAGACCGTTCCGGACAACCGCGCAGCCCGGAAACCTTGCTTGAACGCGCCTCTCATCTTGATAATAAAGATCTCGCGGTCGGCGGCGTCATCGCTGCGCGACACTACTATCCTGAAGTCGATTTGCGTGGCACACCACGCCTTGATCTAACTGTGCATTGCCCACCAAAAGGGCAACCCGACCTCTCCTTTGTCGAGCGCCTCGACCCGGCGCTTGAGCGCAGCGAAGACAATAACGAGCCTGCTTCCTTGGCAATCCACGTTCTCACTACGCAAAAAGAGTTTTTCACTCCGGCCAGCCATGGATTACCGCTGGCCGACGAAGTAGATTGTTTGCTGTCAATGCATGATGCCCGACTGGATGCGCAGGCAAAAGAGTTTCTCAATCACCTCGTGACGAGTGTCGGATGAGCACACCGCTGCCGCCTGACGCCATCATGCGTCAGATCGCCGAAGCAGAGACCTTCTAATCCGCGCAATGCGTAGGGTGCGCATCGCGCACGCGCAAGGGGGATGATTTTGTTTTTGGCGTGTGGGCACGTTACCGGTAAAGCCGGCCGCTTCACCCTACTAAACGGGTTCGTAGCCTGGAAGCAGTGAAACGGATTCCGGGGTTCTGCGGATAGCGAGAAAAATATTTTCTGGATAGGGAAAAACAAAGCCCCTCGTTGCGAGGGGCTTGTTGCGTGGCGTTTCCCGCGGTCAGGCAGCGGTAGCGTAACGCCTGATATCGACTTGTGCGCCATTGCGGGACAGTTCTTCAGTTGACCGTAACAATTCTGCCGTTACCGTGGCTTCCACATAATCTTCTCCGCAGTTTGGACACACCTGCGCAGGAACTTCTCTCACCACAAAGGTTGAACCGCCACGTTCGAACGTAACCGTAGTTACGCCAGGGCGCGTCTCCGCTTGCTTGCATACCACGCATTTCATGGTTTTCTCCTGACGAACCCGTCCAACCATTGCAGCGGATCCGGCTCGTAAACTGTGATGTCTTTGAAATCAATTCCTGAATTTACATCGTACGTGAATCATCGAGTCTTGCGTCACGCGTGACGTGTGACGTGTGAATTCCTGACATTGATTCTACGCTTGCCGGCGTTCACAGTGGTGGTTCCCGGAATACGCTGCGCACCTTCCGCGCTACGGGTGGCAACGGGTTCCTGCGCCCGCAGGGATCACGCATATCAGCAATTTGCCACGACAAAGACATTCCTTTAACAGCATATTCCTTTGGAGTTATAATCCAGGCGTGACTTGGAATGTCGAATACACCGACGAGTTCGGGCGATGGTGAGATACGCTGACGGAAGCCGAACAGGAATCTGTCGATGTTTCCGTGCGGCTTCTTGAGGCAATGGGCCCGCAACTGCCCTTCCCGCACAGTTCGGAGGTGAAGGGTTCAAAGCATGGGCACCTGCGGGAATTGCGGGTTCAGCATGCGGGGCGGCCGTATCGAATCTTGTATGCGTTTGACCCGAAGCGCGCGGCGATTCT